>NC_002620.2:715300-1072950 GCF_000006685.1 Chlamydia muridarum str. Nigg
GTTTCCCTACCCGAAGACATAGGGAGTGATCTCCTGTGCAAGAACCCTCAAACGGCAATTTCCATCCTCAATAATAAAATTTCCCAATTAAACCAATCGCTTGCTCAACTTTACGACTGTCCAACACGAGTTATTGAACAATGACACTAACCACCCCACCATCTGAACATAAGACCTGCTTAGCAAAACAAGAAAGAGCTTTAGCGCTTCTCTTTCCAAAAAACTTTGTTAAAGATAATTTGTATAAACAGCTCTTACAAATTGGCCGCACAGCTAAACCTTTCCCTAAAGAGTTTTTAACAAAAGAAAATTTAGTTTTAGGCTGCCAAAACGACCTCTATCTTCATAGTGAATTCAGAGATAATGCATTATTTTTTTTCACCTATACTGAAGCCTTGATTTCTTCCGGAATCGCAGTACTGTTTTCTGATATCTATTCGGGAGAAACTCCTGAAACTATCCTAACCTGCAAACCCTTATTTTTCGAAAAATTAAGCGAGCACTTATCTATGGGAAGGTCTCATGGAGGAGAGTCATTGTTCTTAAACATGCAGCGCATAGCTGTTCAGTATTTAACTCGAAAAACCTTGTAACCAAAGAGCCTAACCAATGGTTCTCACTGGCTAGGCTCCCTGTACCCATCAAAAAAAATTTAATTTCCACGACGAGAATTTCTTACCAGTCGGAATGCTGTATATAAAAAGTACAGCAGCATCACTCCGCACCATATCATACGTATAGTGTTGAGCAATCGAGCCACACTTCCCGTCTGCAGATCGCTTTCATAAACCCCTGTAATTTGAGGGAAAACATTTTTTACCATGCTACCCCCAACACATCCAGTAGTGTTATTTGCAATGACGGTAGAATTAGGTGAAGAGGTATTATTACAAGGAACCCTTCGACAAGCTTCTGGAAACCTCAAGCTGAAAGCATCTATTCCAACAAACATCAACTGTACTAAAGAAGCCATTGTCAGAGATATCAAATCCAAAGAACCCCCTACAGCAGCATGTTGTCGACGACCATATCTATCTAGCCGCCCATTAACTAAGCTTACTCCCTGACTACTTGACCTGGAATTCCTTTCCCGTTCTTCCCTATAAATAGCAGGTGTAGTGATTCTCATACCCAATCCCACAACACGACTCCAAACTCTAGGGCAATTCCTCTCCGAAATATCTAAAAGAATTACTGGAGTAAGGCAAGATTCCATCCAAAATAACATATTCCTTATGCAGGAAGATCCAGGACTACTTTGAAGTAATAATCGAATAGTCACTACGTAGCCAGAGCTTAACTCCATAATCCCAGCCAACCATGACCATGAGCCAAACAACCTAGCCAACATCCTAATCAAACGCATACGAGAAGCTCTATCAGGCCTGTTTGTGCATAGCAGGAAAATCTCAGAAAAAACTCCTCCAATATAAGAAGCTGTAAACATAGCATCGAACATATCTAAAGCTTCCCATGAAGATGGTGAATACGAATATACAGCCTTGCTTGTGGTTAGAGTATGTCTAGCTAACCCCGTCAATAGAAGAATCAATCGCATGTGAGGCAAAGGGAATGGATTCGCGGCGTGCACTGAAGAGGTCATATCCTGACTCAGAGCATCCTGTAAGCGGGTAAAACCAACACTCTCTTCTGAAGAAACCACGCGCACAAGCTGTAAACGAGATGAACACGAATCGTCACTAACTGGAGAACTTGCAGCCGATAGGGAGGCCACCCCTGCTAAACGCATGAACTCCAATCGCAAGGCAAATTCGAAACAAGAATCCCAAACTTCAGGAAATATACTTTGTGTATAGGGGGAAAACGGAATTCTTGAAATACATCCTCTTTGTCTAGCCGCCACAAAGCCACTAACATCTAACATCATTCCTAAGTTACCTGGACTCAAATAAAAGTGGCTGTTTGAAGTTGAGGTAACAAAAAATGAAGGATTTATTCCAACCACACGAATACGAGAGAGCCACTCCTGACACTGAATCAACTGAAGTGCTCTTTCTACGAAAAGACCTCCATCTCCATTATAAATCAGAAGAAAGCTTCCCGAAGCACATCTTTGAAAAAATCTAGACCAGGTCCCTAGCAAAGACCTTACCGTTGGATGATACTGGGAGATCGAAGAACAGCACGACAAACCCATTCCTCTAGTCAGCAAGGCACAAGCCAATCCCCCTGCATTAGGTATGGCCGTAACGGGCTGCTGAAGCATTTCACTCAACCTAATACCATCGCTCCAAACGCCACAGTTAGCTAATCCGCTCGAATTAACGTATCCAATTTCACAAGATGTTTGTAAGCTGTTCTCTTCCTCTTCACTAAAATTACAAACACGCACTCCGCAAAGCACTTCTTCATTAACTCCCAAATCTATTGATAAAGATTCAGAAGTCGAAGAACTGCCCACATCGCTAATAACACTGTCCACCCGTTCTGCAGTAGATTGAACCGAAGAAGAAGAAGTTGTGGACAAGATCCCTGTTGAAGAGCTCGAACTATCACTCGAATCTATTTCGATTTCCTCTTCTATAGTCAAACTGCAACCTTCATTCTGATTGCAGTCATTTGAACATGGCTTAGGCATAATAATTCCCCCTAAATACGCCCCCTGTTACTACTAAAAACTTTTCTAATAACCCCATATCGCTATCAACCGTAGGTATGACAGAGTCTATAATTGAGTAAAAAAAAAGCTCTTTGTTAAACCTTTGGAGGTCTAACAAAGAGCTTTTCTATACACATAAACCACTAACCTAAGCTCTGTCCTATCCTCCGTCTATTACTTTCTTCCCGTAGATAATCACGACTGACCGCATGGAAATGGTATGCATCGATTGTAAAAAAATAGCTACGTTTGAAGAAATAATTTGCGAACAAACACATCCAACAAGCCACAAGCTTGGCCACTGAATGAAGGCAAAAATATTTCTAAAACCTAGCGAGTTCATTTCTGAATTTCGTTAATATAAAAAACAGAAATTCTATTCATTTTTAATAAAAAACGCAAGTAATTTCTCAATCAGCTATAACTAATCGAGATATCGTTAAATAAAAAGTCGTAATCGAAAAAAGAGTTAGAAGAGTTCTTTAAAGCACTAGGAAAAAAGCCCTTTGTAGGACCAAAGGTTCAGTAAAGGCTTTTTTTTGACTTTGTAATATTTACTAAACCTTTCTTAACCTTAGGCCCTATTTTAGGTATTGAGCAAACTTAGTGATGCGGTCCTTATAACTAAACGGAAATTCTTACTTTAAGCCATTACAAAATGCTTCAAGCTCAATCTCCCAACATAAAAAACCGAGAACACAACACGCCGTTATAAGTTATCAACCGATCTCTCTTATCCGAAGATAAGACAAAACTGCTGTCCAAAACGACAGTATTCGTTGCCACAATAAATAAAAGAGAAAGCCTAGAATGGTATCGCTTTCTAAAAAAAGGTGCAATGGGGAAACCCTAAAAATTCATGAATCCAATTGTCATCCCTTCGAGAAGCTTTCCCTCTTGCCAAACATTCATAGCCTGTGGTAAGATTCCCTTCTTCTAGCCTGGGGCAATAGCTCAGCGGTTAGAGCTGCGGACTCATAACCCGTAGGTCCCTGGTTCAAATCCAGGTTGCCCCAATCTCCCTACACACTTGCAAGCCGTTGAGGCTGGCATTTCCCTGATCTAGTCTTATTGAAAGGCTAGTTCTCTTGGGTTCACAATGAGGTGGAATCGGTCCACGTACACTCTACGCGCCATTTACATCTAGTCTGCATGTGAAACCTGTTAGGGAATTTCGATTGAATCCCCTAGATTATAAGAATTCTTTTCAGAAAAAATTAGGCGCACACTACCCAATAAAACTTTTTTATTTTTCAGATAATGCACTCAACATGCGTCTGCGCAGATTCTACCAAAAGGACCTATCACCATGACAAAGAATGCAAGACTATTCTCGAGACATGATAGCTAAAGTTCCTAGTAAAAAGTTCAGCTTCATCAACTAATCAAGATTGAAGATCTCCTAAAATAAGGATGCCATATGCGCATACCGTCTACCTGACTGCTTCACAGACATTCTAAACAAAACCTATCTCTTCTAACCTTGCTATCCTATCTCCCGAGAGCTTACCTTTCCTGAAATTTTCTCTTTGATGCTTTACCCAAGATGCCAGCTGAGGATTTTCAGGATACCTCTGAGGAACTCTACAATGCCCATGCTCTTCTTGGAAGCGTTGCAATTCTAAAAAATTCTCCTCCCATGCTCCTTCAAAAACATCCCAAACAAAACCTATCTCTTCCAACTTTGTTATCCTATCTTCTGAAAGCTTACCTGCCTTAAAACATCTTCTTTGGACATGTACCCAAGACGCCAGCTGAGGATTTTCAGGATATCTACTAGGAACTCTACAATGCCCGTGCTCTTCTTGGAAGCGTTGCAATTCTAAAAAATTCTCCTCCCATGCTCCTTCAAAAACTTTCCAAATAAAACCTATCTCTTCCAACTTTGTTATCCTATCTTCTGAAAGCTTACCTGCCTTAAAACATCTTCTTTGGACATGTACCCAAGACGCCAGCTGAGGATTTTCAGGATATCTACTAGGAACTCTACAATGCCCGTGCTCTTCTTGGAAGCGTTGCAATTCTAAAAAATTCTCCTCCCATGCTCCTTCAAAAACTTTCCAAATAAAACCTATCTCTTCTAGCCTTGTTATCCTATCTTCTGAGAGCTTTCCTTCCTTAAAATCATTTCTCTGGTTGCGTACCCAAGTCGCCAGCTGAGGATTTTTAGGATACTCACGAGGAACTCTACAGTGGCCGTGCTCTTCTTGGAAGTGTCTTAGCTCCAGAAAATTCTCCTCCCACGCTCCTTCAGGAACATCCCAAATAAAACCTATCTCATTCATCCTCTCTATCTTATCTTCTGAGAGCTTACCTGCCTTAAAACATCTTCTTTGGACATGTACCCAAGACGCCAGCTGAGGATTTTTAGGATACTCACGAGGAACTCTACAGTGGCCGTGTTCCTTTCGAAAGTCTAATAAAACTCCAAACTGTTCGTACCACCCATCAGATATTTGCTTAATTACCTTCCTATTAAAAATAGGTAATATTTTTGGAGAGAGGGAATTAGCAAATTCTGCACCATCTATAGGAAAGGCATCATTTAAGATAATCGTAACTTTATCTAAAAGTTTAGCAGGATTTTTAAGTCTGCCTCTTCCCATTTCTATACGTAAATTATCTAATTGCTCAGATACCATATCATCATGTGTCTTCAAGGCCTTGAGCACATTCCAAACAGGACCAAAACAAGCGTTTTCAAAAGCTTGTTCGATATTATCTTCATCCATAAGATCGATATCGGCATCCAAGAGAACAGGGACTATTATATAACCTTTTTCTTTATTAGGAGCTTGTCTGATCGCCCTTCCGACAGCTTGAATAATCTCTATATGAGAACCTTTAGGATCCACAAAAGCAATCCCATTCAGAATAGGAAGATCAACTCCTTCTGATAAGCAATGCACATTCGCTATAACAGACACTTCTTTTGTAAGTTTAAAGTCTCTTAAAATATTGGCCCGATGGCCTTGAGTCATATAGCCAAAGATACAGCTAGTGTTTAGCTTCTTAGGTCGTTGGTTTTGATCAATCTTCTCAAGAGCTGCTTCAAAGGTGTCGGCAAACTTCTTGGCATCAGCCGTGCGACTATGATAGGAAATCGTGCGCTGAAGATGATATTGTTTCATAGTTTTAGCTATGAGAATCTGACTTGCAAGGGTTCTTGCATCATTTCCGTGATCGGAAATTTCCACACCTATTCCTTCTCCTTGGACGAAGGCTCCTTCTTCAGCATACTGTCGATACCGGGCATGGCTCATTAAAGGAATCACCACTTCATAATCACAGAGCAAATCTCTATCAATGGCTTGAGAGAAGGGGAGCTGATAAAATAGCGGACCAAATTTCTCATCATCATCCATCGAAACGATCTCAAACCCTTGATCTTTAGATAGAGCCTTTACCTGAGTAGAATAAATCCTTGGGGTAGCCGTCATGAACAATCTGCACCGAGATCTTAACCTATGGACAGTAGAAAAAGCGGTATCCACTTTCCCCGCACAACGGTGCGCTTCATCTGCTAGAACAAGATCAAAAATTAAGTCCTTTTCTCTCTCACAAGCTTCGAATAGTTTAGGAGAAGACTGATACGTAGAAAAAATAATTTTTGGAACATTAGGTTCTTTTTTCAGCAATTCTAGAATTCTTGTTGGATCCGTCGTTACTGGGAACCCTAGCTCAGAAACAGACATATCCTCATCATCGTTCTTTCTTTTTTTACCAACAGTATCGTCTGAGCAAACAAAAATAGGACGGAATGTGTAGAAATCGGTGTTATTTGCCCATTCACGAAACATCTGATCCACTAGCGAAATCGAAGGAACTAGAACAAGTGTGTACTTACATTGCAGTTTCTGAACGACCCATAATCCAACAAGAGATTTCCCTGTGCCACAAGCCATATAAATACGACCTTTATCATGTGTTGCAAATCCCTCCTCAATGGCACGAATCGCTTCTTCTTGATGGGGTCTAGGAGTTTTAAGTTTGGGTCTAGGCAGAGGTATTCGGGAGTTTCTCCATCTATTGAATTCCTCCATTTTGAGATATCGCGAGCTAACATTCCCTTGATTATTAATCTCGAACTTACAAGACACGCTGAGAGGCGCTGTATGAAGCAGTAATCGCAATGAAAAACGTGCTCGTAAAGATTCATCGACCTTAGCAGAAAAGGAGAGAAATGAATCTATATCTCTCCGTTCAATACGGGATTGTGGGTCATAACATTTACACTGGATCGCCCAAAACTCACCTGTATAAGTTTCTGCAATAAGATCGACACCTCGGTCTTTTGTATCTTGTTGCAGACTCAGTTTCCGTTTGATCTCCATTGGACAATCCGCCTGAAGCCAAACCTCCTTTAACTCAAGTTTGTACTCAGGATCGCACTCTAAAAGCCACTTACAATACTTCTCAAATTCCTTACCCTGCTCCTGTACTGTAAGAACGGAAAAACTTTTATGACTCATAATTCTATATCATTAATGCAGAAACTCCATCATTTTGGAGCAAATTAGCTGGAAAACCTCGTTTTCCCGCTGCTTCAACGGTAGAGTTTTCGATTCAACTATCTTGACTACTAAATTATGGGGAGAACGCAACTACTCTAAAGAAGTTTTACCACCTATCCCCTATGTGATTGGCTATAAAGCCGTGGGGAATGGTAGGGAAAACTAACGATTACAAGCAACGAAAGAGAAATTTTGATACTCAGTGACTTAGAAAATATCTTTGATGAATACCCAGTAGACACTGGGTATTCATTCAAGCTATTCACTTATAGGATTAATAGATGGATTCGAACAACGTGATTTCCTTGTGAGGGAGTTCAGATAAAAAGATTACGATGTCAAATTCCCCACTCCTTTGGCAGAATCTATCAAAGCCTGCATGAGGGTAACATCTTTCCGTAAAACACCAGGACGCTCTACTCCTGAAGATACATCAATCCCCCTGGGACTAAGAAGTCTCACTGCCTCCCCAACATTTCCAGGATTCACTCCGCCTCCTAACATCCAGTTGTCATGTTGGAATGGAGAAAATGCTCTCCAATCAAAAGGTGTCCCCCTTTCTCCTCCAATGTGATCATATATCACAGTAACCGTGTTACTCATTGGAGGGATCGCTGCTGATGGCTGACCATTAGAATAGACAGACACAACATAAAAAATGGAAAACAACTCTCGTAATTGAGAAAATTTAAAATCAATGTTCCTTCCAGACAACTGAATACTAGTAATTCCAGTTGCCGAGGAAATAGCGATAATTTCCCCTATAGAATGCTCTGAAAACACTCCTACAGGTTCCGAACCACCATCTCGTATTGCTTCTACAATGCACTTTGCCGTCTCTTTGGTAACGCATCTTTGAGAATCTTTAGCAAAAATCATGCCAACATAGTCAGCTCCAGCTTTAGCAGCTTCCCAAGCATCATCAGGATGCGTAACACCACAAATTTTCACCTTCATACAATAAAGGGTCTAAGACCAACTATTTAACGAAATAAACAAGAAAAAAATAAGGAAAGGTATTTAGCGTATCTAAAAGATTTATATCAAAGCAATAAAAAATAAATCGGATAAAATAAGCCCCTCTTGCAAGAAATCGAATATTACGCTTTGATCTATTCTACGAAATGAGTGCACAGGTTATTCGGAAATTCCATGCTTACAGATAAAAAAAGTTCTCCTACTTGGTCTAGTCTTCTCCCCTCCGAAACATCACAATATTTTGTTTTCGGTAACTGGAAAATGAACAAAACTTTTAGCGAAGCTCAGACCTTCTTAAAAGATTTTGTTTCTTGTGAAATTCTCTCTAATCCTAAAATCATTACAGGGATTATACCCCCGTTCACACTTCTGTCCTCCTGTCAGCAAATCATAAAGAATACCCCTATCCGTTTAGGAGCCCAAACTTTACACGAGGTGGATTCAGGAGCATTTACTGGGGAAATTTCAGCTCCAATGCTCAAAGACATCGGAGTCGATTTTGTCCTCATTGGGCATTCTGAAAGACGCCACATCTTCCATGAACAAAATCACTCTCTTGCAGAAAAACTACTCGCAGCGATTCGTAACGGAATCGTTCCCGTTCTTTGTATCGGAGAAACCCTAGAAGAACAAGAAGCTGGAGCAACTCAAGATATTCTTTTAGAACAACTAACCGTAGGGTTATCTCGACTCCCAGAACATGCCCCCTTCATTCTAGCTTATGAACCGGTCTGGGCTATCGGCACAGGGAAAGTAGCTAATCCTGACTTAGTTCAAGAAATTCATGCTTTCTGTAGAAATGTCGTCAAAGATCTTATTTCTAAGGATGCTGCCGAGCGCACTCCTATTCTTTATGGAGGGTCTGTGAAAGCTGATAATACTCGCGCACTTACTCTCTGTCCGGACGTTAACGGACTTTTAGTTGGAGGAGCTTCTCTATCTGTAGAGAGTTTTCTTGCTATTATACAACAAATCGCTGTCTCATAAATCATAGTACCTATGTCGATAACATCTCCTCCTGTAGAAGTCTCTGTCCTTACAGATTCTATTAAGAATCTTTTAGAAAAAAATTTTCTTCGGGTAGTGGTTAAAGGAGAACTCAGCAACGTCTCTTTGCAAACGAGTGGACACCTTTACTTTGCTATCAAAGATAGTAAGGCTGTTCTCAATGGAGCCTTTTTTCATTTCCGCAGCAAATACTTTGATCGTAGGCCCAAAGACGGAGATTACGTGATTCTTCACGGGAAACTCACCGTCTATGCTCCTAGAGGTCAATATCAAATCGTAGCCTATGCCCTTACCTTCTCTGGGGAAGGCAATTTGCTACAACAATTCGAAGAACGTAAACAACGTCTCGCTGCGGAAGGATATTTCGATCCCAAACGTAAGCGTCAGATTCCTTCTGAAGCTAGAACAATAGGGGTCATCACAAGCCCTACAGGAGCTGTCATTCAGGATATTTTACGAGTTCTTTCTCGACGCTGTCACCAATTTCAAGTGATCCTATACCCAGTCACTGTACAAGGTCCTACTGCTGCTCAAGAAATTTCTCGAGCCATTCAAGTTTTCAATCAAGAAAACATTAAAATCGACACGCTCATTGTTGCCAGGGGTGGTGGTAGCATCGAAGATCTTTGGGCCTTTAATGAAGAAATCCTAGTCAAAGCTATTGCAGCAAGTTCTATCCCTATTATTTCTGCTGTTGGTCATGAAACCGATTTTACTCTTTGTGACTTTGCTGCAGATGTTCGCGCACCAACCCCCTCGGCTGCAGCAGAAATTGTATGTAAAAGCAGTGAACAATATCACCAAGAGCTTCAAAATTTACTTCGACATCTCTCATCCCACTCGAGACAATTTATTGCTGCAAAAAAGAATCTTCTCTCTCATTGGAAAAAGCATCTTGCTACAGCAGATTTTTACCATACAGCACAACAAACTTTGGATTACACCCGACTATCCTTAGAAAGAACTCTAGATGCTAAACTCGAACATTATAAACAGCATCTCGCACAATATAAGCGTTGGCTAAAGAGCGATATCCTAATCCGTGTAGAAAAACACCTGTCTAATCTCAATCAAGCTCTTGAATCAGCTATTAAAAATAAACTTTATTCTAATAAAGTCTCTTTACATCAGCTATATACTTCTCGTTTCAAAAATGAATTACCTAATTTACAACATCGCACTCAACACGCAAAACATCTTTTAAACCAACTTTCTCGTAGATTGCACTTTGTAATGGCAAACTCACAAGAAACGAAATTACAAAGGTTTGCTCGCTTACAAGAAGAATTTTCTTTCATGATACAGCACCTTTTAACCAAAGCTAAGGAACGCTGCCAGTCCGTACAAGAACAGATGGCCTCTCTGAATCCAAAAAATGTTTTGAAAAGAGGTTTTGCCCAGCTCTTTGACTTTAATAAACACTCTGTTATCATTTCAGCTGAATCTCTTAAGCAAAGCGATCTTGTGCGGGTCTGCCTCCAAGACGGTGAAGCAGTTTTATCAGTAAAAGAAGTTTGGCTGAACAATGACAAAAAAGGCTAAAAACGTGGAAAAAGTTCCCTTTGAAGACGCAATGAAACGCTTGGAAGAGATTATAGATCTCATGAATCAGCCAACAACGGCTTTAGAAGCTTCTCTCGCTTTATATGAAGAAGCCGATCAGTTGATGCGCATATGCGAGTCCCGCATCCAAGAAGTTGAAGCACGTATTAAACAGCTCTCCGATCAACGGAGCGAATCATAATCGGCTATGCAAGAAGTCTTTGTTCCCGACGCAAGTCATTTGGATGACATTATACAACGCCTTCTTGTCTTACAGAAGGAACTGGATAGTTGCCATTCCATAGAGGCCACCCTGGCCATCTACGAGGAGATGTTTTCTCTCATTCACCAAGGAGAGACTCATTTGAGTCGTGTCGAGCAGCACAGTTTTCAACTACAATTAAACTCCGATGGTTCTATCGTTAAAGATGCTTCAGGCAACCCTATTAAGCATCCCTTTATCCCTGGGGAGCCTGCATGATCTCCCCTCTTCTACAACATATTAGCTCCCCTCAAAAGCTGCGTTCCTTATCTCTAGATCAACTTCCTTTGTTATGCGATGAAATCCGTAACAGAATTATTGCGACCCTTTCTTTAACAGGAGGCCATTTAGCTTCCAATTTAGGCATAGTTGAGCTCACTGTTGCTTTACATTATGTTTTCGCTTCTCCTGAGGATCAATTCATTTTTGACGTTGGACACCAAGCTTATGTACACAAACTACTAACAGGACGTAATACAGAAGCCTTCTCTAATATACGACATGATAATGGACTAAGTGGATTTACAAGCCCCCAGGAATCCAATCATGACATTTTTTTTTCTGGACATGCTGGAAATGCTCTTTCTTTAGCATTGGGGTTAGCTAAGGGAGCATCCCACGGCTCTTCGCATATTCTTCCTATACTCGGAGATGCTGCTTTTTCTTGTGGGCTCACCCTAGAGGCTCTGAATAATGTTCCCTCTGACTTATCGAAATTTATTATTGTCCTTAACGACAACCAAATGTCGATCTCTGAGAATGTAGGCAATATCCCTCAGGGAATCTCTCAGTGGATTCAGCCCCCAAAGTTCGATAAAATATTCCAGAAAATACATTCCTGGATGAGAAAAATTCCTGGTTTTTCACGACAAAAAAGCGAACTGTTGCACAAGGTGGATATTGCTCTAAAATCTTTATCTCATCCTTTATTTGAACAATTTGGCATCCATTATGTAGGTCCTTTCGACGGACATAACATTAAAAAACTCATTCCTGCTTTAGAAGCAGTCAAAGGGCTCCCCTACCCCGTTCTTTTTCATGTATGCACAGCTAAGGGCAATGGTTTGGCTGAGGCCGAAAAAGACCCAGCTCTCTATCACGGAGTAAAAGCTTATTTCAAAAATCATTCCCCCAAGAAAAAACCTCTTAGTTCTGAAGTAAAAACACCCTCTTCTTTCCCTCAGCATGTAGGCCATATCCTATGCCAATTAGGGGAAAAACATCCTCGCTTGCAAGTCGTGACTCCTGCCATGTCCTTGGGATCTTGTTTAGAAGATTTCCGTAAACAATTCCCTGATCGCTTCACTGATGTAGGGATAGCAGAAGGCCATGCCGTGACTTTTTCGGCAGGAATAGCTCGAAGCGGCACTCCTGTAGTCTGTTCTATCTATTCCACATTTTTAAACCGAGCTATGGATAACGTATTTCACGATGTCTGCATGCAAGAACTCCCCGTGATTTTTGCTATTGACCGAGCAGGGTTAGCCTTCCATGATGGGCGAAGCCATCATGGAATTTATGACTTAGGGTTCCTATGTTCTATGCCTAATATGGTAGTTTGCCAGCCGAGAAACGCCAGCGTTCTTGAAAGACTGCTATTCTCTTCTTTACTTTGGAAGTCCCCTTGCGCGATTCGATACCCCAACCTCTCTACTCGTAAAGAAGTCTCCAATCCTTCTTTTAGTCCTATTTTCCCTGGAGAAGCAGAAGTTCTTTGCCAAGGAGACGATCTATTATTAATAGCCCTTGGACACATGTGTGATACTGCTCTAGCAGTCAAAGAACAACTTCTTGATCATGGGATCTCTACCACTGTTGTTGATCCCATTTTTATTAAACCTTTAGATACAGAACTTCTGCAAACACTGCTTTCCCATCACTCAAAAGTAGTCGTTTTAGAAGAGCACTCTATTCATGGGGGATTATCCGCAGAATTCCTTCTCTTCTTAAATAACCACAATCTTAAAACCGATGTTCTCTCTTTAGGTATTCCTGATATATTTATTCCTCATGGGAATCCTGAAACGATTTTAAATATGATTGGGTTAACTAGCGATCAGATCACCCTGAAGATTCTCGCGCATTTTAATTTTTCAGCACCTATTCCCATCTAGCACTTTTTCAAAGTTTACCCCTCCCCATCGCTAAATATTTTGTATAGTTGAAGGCTTCTTTCATTTTGGATATCCTAAGAAAATATTCCTCTTACTAATACTGGGATCCCGCTTTATGATCGCTAGAACAAAAATTATTTGTACAATAGGCCCTGCAACAAACACCCCAGAAATGCTTGAAAAACTTCTTGATGCGGGGATGAATGTAGCGCGTCTTAACTTCAGTCATGGTACCCACGAAAGCCACGGCCGGACCATTGCTATTCTTAAGGAACTACGCGAAAAGCGCCAAGTCCCTTTAGCTATTATGTTGGATACAAAAGGACCAGAAATTCGTTTAGGCCAAGTAGAATCTCCTATAAAAGTGAAGCCAGGAGACCGTCTCACTTTAACCAGTAAAGAAATTTTGGGATCCAAAGAAGCTGGAGTCACTCTTTATCCTAGCTGCGTGTTCCCTTTCGTTCGCGAACGCGCTCCCGTCCTGATTGATGATGGATATATCCAAGCCGTAGTTGTCAATGCTCAAGAGCATCTCATTGAGATAGAATTTCAGAATTCAGGAGAAATCAAGTCTAATAAATCACTTAGCATCAAAGATATAGACGTAGCCCTCCCCTTCATGACAGAGAAGGATATCACGGATCTAAAATTCGGGGTCGAACAAGAACTTGACCTTATCGCAGCATCTTTTGTCCGATGTAACGAAGACATCGATAGCATGCGTAAAGTTTTAGAAAACTTCGGCCGGCCAAATATGCCGATCATTGCCAAAATAGAAAATCATTTAGGGGTACAAAATTTCCAAGAAATAGCCAAAGCTTCTGATGGAATTATGATCGCACGAGGAGATCTCGGCATCGAATTATCTATCGTTGAAGTCCCTGCCTTACAAAAATTTATGGCTCGTGTGTCCAGAGAAACAGGCCGTTTTTGTATCACCGCAACACAAATGCTCGAGTCAATGATTCGCAATCCCCTTCCTACACGAGCCGAAGTTTCCGATGTAGCTAATGCTATCCACGATGGAACTTCCGCTGTGATGTTATCAGGAGAAACTGCTTCAGGAACTTATCCTATAGAAGCTGTAAAAACTATGCGCTCGATCATCCAAGAAACGGAAAAATCCTTTGATTACCAAGCCTTTTTCCAACTCAATGACAAAAATAGCGCTCTCAAAGTCTCTCCTTATCTTGAAGCAATAGGCGCTTCAGGGATCCAAATCGCTGAGAAAGCTTCTGCTAAAGCGATTATTGTATACACCCAAACTGGGGGATCTCCCATGTTTCTTTCTAAATATCGTCCCTATCTCCCCATTATTGCCGTTACCCCAAACCGCAATGTATACTATCGCTTAGCAGTAGAATGGGGCGTATACCCTATGCTAACCTCAGAATCTAACCGAACAGTTTGGCGCCACCAAGCTTGTGTCTATGGAGTAGAGAAAGGAATCCTTTCAAACTATGATAAAATTCTTGTTTTTAGCCGAGGAGCAGGGATGCAGGACACGAATAACCTTACTCTGACTACTGTAAACGATGTTTTATCTCCTTCTCTTGAATGACCAACTCTGTAAATTTTTAACCTATATAGTTTACGAGCATGCCTTCTATTGTTAGACTTTCCGGTATCACCGTAAGAAACTTAAAAAATGTTACGGTAGAATTCTGTCCCAGAGAAATCGTTTTATTCACTGGGGTCTCTGGCTCTGGAAAGTCTTCTCTTGCTTTCAATACTATTTATGCAGCAGGCAGGAAACGTTACATCACGACCCTGCCCTCCTTTTTCGCAACAAGAATACACTCTCTACCAGACCCTGCTGTAAAAAAGGTTGAAGGATTATCTCCCACCGTTGCTGTTAAACAAAATTTTTTTGCTCAACACGTACATGCGACTGTTGGCAGTACAACGGAAATCAACTCTTATCTAGCTTTACTGTTCTCGTTAGACGGACAAGCCTACGATCCCATTACGCTACGCCCTTTAACCTTGTACAGCAAAGAAAAAATATTAGCTGAAATAGCGGCTATTCCAGATGGAACTCAACTCACTCTACTAGCTCCATTGCCCGCAGGAGATATACTGAGAGTCCGAGAATGTCTCCGCCAGGGCTTCACAAAAATCTTAATCGATGGAGAGATCTCTCCTATTCACAAATTTCTTGCAACAGGAGTTCCTGTTCCTTCTCAGCTCATTATTGATACGCTGATCAAAAATGCTTCTAATACTCCACGCTTAAAAGTCAGCTTATTCACAACGCTAGACATTGGTCATGGAGAATGTTGCTTGCACTTCGACAATCAAAAACGTGTCTTTTCTACACAAACCACTCTTCCAGAAACACAAAACACCTACACGCCATTATCCCCAGATCTTTTTTCTTCTCATAGCCATAAGGATCGTTGCCCTCAATGCCATGGCTCTGGAATTTTTGTATCCATTAACGATCCCTCTATCATTCAGCAAAACCTCTCTATCGAAAAGAACTGCTGTCCTTTCGCTGGTAGCTGCTCCATTCTTTTATACAAAACAATCTATCAATCTTTAGCCGATAACTTAGGATTTAGTCTTAGTACTCCATGGCAGGATCTGTCTCCTGAAATCCAGCATATCTTCTTATATGGGAAAGAAGGCCTCTCTTTGCCAGTCAAACTGTTTGACGGAACTTTAGGAAAAACAACTCAAACGCATAAGCAGTGGAAAGGCGTGCTGAACGAAATTGGAGAAAAAATCCGATTTGCAAATAAGCCTTCTCGTTATCTCCCTAAGGGGACCTCTTACACTGAATGTCCTAGATGTCAAAAAACTGGGCTCAGCGATTATGCTAATGCTGCTAAATGGCATGGCAAGAGCTTTGCAGATCTGCAACAGATGTCTCTTCAAGAGTTATTTATTTTTCTGAACCAGCTTCCTCCAAAAGATCCTGCTATAGAAGAGGTCATTCAGGGACTAAAGGCTCGCCTTGCCATGCTGATAGACTTGGGGCTTCCCTATCTCTCTCCCGAAAGATCCGTAAACACTCTTTCCGGAGGAGAACAAGAGCGCACGGCATTGGCTAAGCACTTAGGAGCCGAGCTTATGGGTGTCACCTACGTTTTGGATGAACCCTCAATTGGACTACATCCACAAGATACCTATAAGCTAATGGATGTCATCAAAAAACTCCGTGACCAAGGAAATACAATCCTACTCGTCGAACATGATGAACAAATGATCTCCCTTGCAGATCGAGTCATTGATGTCGGACCAGGAGCCGGAATTTTTGGTGGGGAAGTGGTTTTTAATGGAACCCCTAAGGAATTTTTAGCAAACAGCCACTCTTTAACAGCGCAATATCTTCGTCAAGAGCAACAAATTCCTATCCCTGCTAAACGCCAGACCTCTTTAGGTTCTATAACCCTATCCCGGGCAAATAAACACAACCTTAAAAACCTGACTGTTTCCATTCCCTTGGGACAATTAACTGTCGTAACTGGGGTTTCTGGCTCCGGGAAATCTTCTCTTATTAACGACACGCTGGTCCCCTGCGTGGAAGAATTTATCGAACAAGGTTCCTGCCCCAATCTTGCTGTTCAAGGGAAACTATCCCGGCTGGTGCATATCAATAGAGATCTCCCTGGAAGATCACAGCGCTCTATCTCTTTAACTTATATCAAAGCTTTTGATGAACTCCGTCAGTTATTTGCTGAGCAACCTCGCTGCAAACCTCTAGGGTTAACAAAAAGTCACTTTAGCTTCAATACTCCCTTAGGAGCTTGCTCAGAATGTGGCGGTCTTGGATCCATAACTGCTATGGATAACCAGGATTCCATAACATGTCCTTCTTGTTCAGGGAAAAGATTCCTTCCTCAGGTCTTAGAAATCCGTTATAAAAACAAAACGATCGCAGATATTCTTGAAATGACGGCTTATGAAGCTGAAAGTTTCTTTTTAGATCAACCCAGCATTCATAACAAAATTCAAGCTTTGTGTACCTTAGGATTACAATATCTTCCTCTTGGAAGGCCCCTCTATAGTTTATCTGGAGGGGAAATTCAAAGATTAAAGCTTGCATGCGAACTATCTAATCCTGTTAAACACCCTACTCTTTATGTTCTAGATGAGCCCACAACAGGTCTCCACACTCATGACGTCAAACAATTGATTCATGTTTTACAATCCCTAACTGACCAAGGACATTCTGTTGTGATTATCGAACATAACATGCATGTAGTAAAAATTGCTGACTACGTGCTGGAACTTGGACCAGAGGGAGGAAATAAAGGGGGGTGTCTCATAGCCTCTTGCTCTCCTGAAGAACTCATTCATAAGCATACCCCTACATCCTTAGCCCTTCGTCCTTTTCTATCTCAACACCAAGAACTTCCCCATCTTCCGGATCTGAGACAACAGCCTCCTATTCCTGCGGCAATCATTATTACAAATGCTCATCACCATAATCTCAAACATATCGATGTTTCTATTCCTCGCTATGCGCTAACAACAGTGACAGGCCCTTCAGCTTCAGGAAAACATTCCTTGGTATTTGATGTACTTCATGCTGCAGGCAATATCTCCTATGCAGAACTATTTCCTCCCTATATCCGACAAGCACTCATAAAGAAAACTCCTCTTCCTTCCGTGGACAAGGTAATAGGGTTGTCTCCAGTTATCGCTATAGAAAAAAATAGTGCAAAAAACTCGAGTCACTCTGTGGCATCAGCGTTAGAAATCTCTGATATGCTAGAGGAGCTTTTTACCCAAATAGGACGCCCTTATTCCCCTGTCTCAGGAGATCTATTAAAAGAAGTCTCTCCTCAGACTATCGCAGAAGAATTGCTAGAAAATTACGCTCAAGGATACGTAACAATCACCATCCCCTTCCCTCCAGAAGAAGATTTTTTCTCTTATACTCAAGAAATGCTGCGGGAGGGATTCTTAAAGCTTTATGCTAACGAACAGCTCTATGATCTAGAAGGGCCGTTCCCAGATTGTTTAGAGTCCCCAGCTCTTGTCATTCATCATGTAAAAATTCTTGAAAAAAACATCCCATCCATTCTGTCTTCGCTCTCTTTGGCCTTTAGCAAATCCTCCTCCATCCGTCTTCATATTGAAAACTATGGAATAACTACTTCTAAAACTTACCAATTAGGATTACAAGACTCCTTAGGGAACTCATTCCCCAGTAATGATAACACAACGCATCTGTGTCCTTTTTGTCATGGAAACGGCTCTTTAAGCACATTTTCTATACTTCCATATAAAAACCGCTTTGCAGAACATACCCCTCTATCCCTATTCACTAGCCTCTTCCCTAATCAGGATCCTACTCCAATCTATCCTCTTCTCGAAGAATTGGGAATTCCATCGATTGCTCTATTTCAAGAAATGGATGACCATTCTTTTCAAAAGCTCTGTTTAGGAACTCTGCAAAACCCAGGTTTTGATGCTTTATGTACGAAAGCTATGCTAGCGCATCCTACAACGAATTTCCCGACCTACCTTATCTCAGAAACTCCATGTAACCAATGTCAAGGGAACGGCACCTATACCTACGAGCATTGTACTCGTATTCACGACATCTCTTTATCAGATATTTATCAATCAGATGTCCCCTTTCTTAAAAAGTTCCTTCTTTCTTTAGGGAAAGATCTCCCTCTTGTTTCAGATATTTTCCAGAAACTGGAGCTTCTCGAACGCGTTGGTCTGAGCCAGGTTATCCTAGGACAAGAGCAAAGTTCTTTAAGTGATGGGGAGCGTTACCAACTTTTACTGGCAAAAGCCTTTTCTTCAGGACTTACAGATGTGATCTACCTCTTAGAGGATCCCTTGGCAGGTATTCATCCTAAAGATGCGCCTTCCTTGCTATCTGTTATTAAAGATCTCGTAGCCAATCATAACACTGTAGTAGTAACAGATAGAGAGGGATCTCTTTCCAAACACGCAGATCACGTTATCCATCTAGGCCCTGAACCAGGTCCTAACGGAGGCTACCTATTAGAGACTAGTGCTTTCAGAGATCTCCAACCTATATCCCAAAGCACATACATCTCTGACCAAATTCCAAAACTATCTGTCTCTGTATTAACCTCAGCTATCCAAATAGACAACCTTTCTATTCCTTTACGCAGCCTCTCAACCATTTCTGGAGTATCAGGATCTGGGAAAACTACTTTACTATTAGAAGGGATTTACAAAAGCGGCTGCGCTATGCTTGAAAAAGATCCTTCTCTATTCTCTGAAATTATTTTTCTAGATTCCCATCCTCAACCCGCTTCTTCTCGCTCCGATATCAGTACTTATTTCGATATTGCTCCATCATTACGAAACTTTTTTTCTTCCTTAACACAAGCAAAAGCGCTAAATATTTCTGCTTCCATGTTTAGTCCCAACACAAAACAAGGACAGTGCTCCGATTGTTGGGGACTTGGGTATCAATTAATAGATCGAGCCTTTTATGCTATGGAAAAACGTTCCTGCCCAACATGCGGAGGATTTCGCGTACAACCGCTTGTTCAGGAAGTTGTGTATGAAGGCAAGCATTTCGGACAGTTGCTACAGTCATCACTAAATGAAGTTGCCAAGGATTTCTCTTTCTTAAAAAAAGTTCAAAAACCTTTACAAACTCTCATCGCCAATGGACTAGGATACCTGCCTTTAGGGCAAAACATGTCTTCTCTTTCTTTGAGTGAAAAAATTGCTATAAAAATAACTAAATACTTATTCCTTCCCCCCAAACATCCCACTCTATTCTTGCTAGATGGAGTAGCTACTTCTCTCGATAACCAACAAAAGTACACTTTACTTTCTCAGCTAAAAACCCTGGTATCCTTGGGACATACTGTGGTTATTATCGAAAATCACCCTGCCTTCTCTCAATATGCAGATTTTTTGATACAAATGGGGCATAAAACAGATAAAACCAGTAGTCGAATCATTTTTTCAGGGATTAATCAATCTCCCTCCCTTTCGAATAAGTTAGAGTAGATTAATACAGGGGAAAATGCGTAAACTAGTCAGGAAAAGAGACTCGCGAAATCCACTCGCAGTTTCCTTTATCAGGATAGCATACGGTTCTTTTAGTTATGACCTCTTATCAAGTTTCTTCAAGAAGACATCGTCCCAATACTTTTTCAGAGATTCTTGGACAAGATATGGTCGTGTCCATACTCAAAAATTCTCTTCGACTCAATCGTTCCGCCCATGCCTATATATTTTCTGGAATTCGCGGAACTGGAAAAACAACATTAGCACGAGTATTTGCTAAAGCCTTAAATTGCCAGTCCCCAACAGAAAATCAAGAACCCTGCAACCAGTGTGCTATTTGTAAAGAAATCTCTCTTGGCACCTCAATGGATGTCATGGAAATCGATGGAGCTTCTCATCGAGGAATCGAAGATATTCGGCAAATTAATGAAACTGTCCTCTTTGTTCCTTCAAAATCCCGATATAAAATTTATATTATCGATGAAGTGCACATGCTGACCAAGGAAGCTTTTAATTCATTACTGAAGACATTAGAAGAACCTCCTGCACATGTAAAATTTTTCCTTGCTACTACAGAAATTGCAAAAATTCCTAATACCATATCCAGTCGCTGTCAAAAAATGCTCTTAAAACGTATTCCTGAAGAGACTATTATTGATAAACTGACAACCATCGCAAAATTAGGAAAAATAGAAGCTTCTCGAGAAGCTCTTCTTCCCATTGCCAAGGCCGCACAAGGAAGCCTCCGCGATGCCGAGTCGCTTTATGACTATGTAGTAGGCCTTTTCCCTGAGTCATTCACCCCAGAAGACACAGCTAAGGCTCTTGGGATTCTTTCCGATGACACGCTATACCAAATAGCAGAAGCCATCACCACCCAAAACTATGAACAAGCTCTTTCCCCAGTCTCCGACGCTATGCATATGGGGGTGGCACCAGCTCACTTTCTTCAAGATCTGACATTGCTTTTCCGCAGCTTACTTTTAAAACAGCATTCTCAAAAATTTGATTCTATAGCTGTTAAGTACTCTTCTGAAAGTTTACTAGAAATTCTTGATTTTCTGGGCGAGTCTGCTCGACATGTCAATCTTGCACTTTTTGAAAAAACATTTTTAGAAACAGTGATTATTCGCCTTCTGCGAATCTATTCTCGCCCTACGCTTTCTCAACTTGTCTCGCAAATAAAACAACCCGCCCAATCTCCATTACGCCCAATCCCTTCTTCCCCAGTGCTAGATCCTGGCCCCTCCCCCACCAAATCTATCGTTAAAGAGGAAGTAAAAGCATTACCACAACCAGTAGAAGCCAAATTTTCTCAGGGGAGCTTACTAACCCCACCCCCTTCGCAGCCTAAGAAAGAAACCCTTAATCAAGAAGTATCTGCTCCTTCATCGAGCACCCCTTCCTGTTCTGAAGCTGCTGCTATTGATACGTTATTACAATTTGCTGTTGTAGAATTTTCTGGAGTTTTAACTAAGGAGCCGAAACATGGGTAGCGGTTACGCTAAAAAGAAAAAAGAAGCCAAATTAATGGAACGCCAATTTATGGAAATGGAAGCCTCTCTCGAGCAAAAACGTTTCTCTGGAGAGGCTGGAAATGGTCTTGTATCTGTGACCATTAATGGGAAATGCAATCTAGTTGATGTTAAAATCAAACCTGATTGTCTAGATCCTGAAGATCCCGAAGTTGTAGCAGACCTATTTCGTGCAGCATTTAAAGCAGCAAAAGCTGCTTTGGATAGCGAAATGTCCGCTATGCACATGGGAATGCCTTTCTAATCCTCCTATTACATGTTCAGGAGTTTGTGAACCTCTTCATATGTTCTTGCCCGCAATAGCTGTTTTGCTAGTCGAGAGCACTCCTTTGAATTCAAGGCTAACAATCTCATTTTTAAAGAATGTATTGCGGGAGCCACAACAGATAATTCCCGCACTCCAAACCCTATGAACATGGGCAAAAGGAGATGATCTCCAGCCATCTCCCCACATACGGATACTGGAATATTTCTTTGTTTTGCTCGCGCGGCAACATAATGAATCATTCTAATGACAGAAGGGTGGGGCACTTGTTTCCAATTACCTGGGAGAGAGCGTTCTCTAGACATTCCCAGTGTATACTGAGCAAGATCATTTGTTCCTAAAGCAATAAAAGAACTTTCCTGTAGGATCTCCTCTATCATCCAAACTGCAGAGGGGATCTCTATCATACTTCCCCAAATGATATTCTCACTAATCCCATTCTGTAACTGCACTTCCTCTTGAAACATCTGCTTCACTAAAATAATCTCAGAAGCATCCAGAACTCCTGGAATCAGAACTTTTAATTTCCCTTGTCGAGAAGCTATAGCGATCGCTTGCAATTGTCCTCTTAAAATAGTCTCTTGCTCCAATAGCCAACGTACAGACCGATGAGCAGAGGCTATAAAAGGACACACCTTATCCTCTCCAAAATCAAATAATCGCAGCACATTGATATCAGAACAGGAAAACTGAACTAATTTGGTATATTCAGCAACTTGTTCCTCAACAAAAGGAAGCCTTCCTAAAGAAAATGCCATGAATTCCGAACGGAATAAACCGATAGTAGTTCCTGGAAACTCTCTTGAAATAGACCCTAATTCATCCACTCCTACTATTTGGGCAGAAAGAGAAATGAGAGGCTGTGTTTTTTCTATCTGAATAGGGACAGTCATTGACACTGCTGATTGCTTACGATAATAGGCTTGGATCGTACTCAACTTAGGATTAAACGTTATCTCTCCTTTCTCCCCATTAATCAGAACTAAGTTTCCGTTATATTCTCTGATTCTTTGCCAAGACTCGGCAGAAAAATTAGCCACATAAGGAATATTTTTCGCTAATGACACAATTGCTGTATGCGAAGTTTTTGAACCCTCTAAAGATACAAATCCCCTTATGTACTTGGGATTTGCATTGGCAGCTTCCGAAGGAGTGAGCTCTTCTGAAAAAACGATCAAGTTCTGATCGGACTCTCCCAAGGAACTTTTATGCTGACAACATAAATGTCCAATCACACGATTAGAAATATCATGAATATCCTGAATACGATCTACAGCTATAGCTGTTGTTTTTTGCACAGCACATAAAGATTTCTCTATCTCCCCCATTACAGAAGAAAAAACAAACTCGGCATTCTTACGATCTTTTCTAATGGTTTTAACAACTTCTTCCGTAAGAAGAGGATCTTTTATAATTTCCAGATGTGCCTGTAAAATAGAAGCAATTTCCTGATACCCTTGCTTCCCCTTAGCTTTTTTTTCCAAAGCAGCAAGATCTGATCGAGATTCTTTTAAAGCCTTATAGTAACGATTGATCTCATGCTCCACTTCTTCCTGAGGGAGAGTCAACTCTCGTATTCGTAAAGAAGATTTTCCTAGCAATAAAGATTTACCCAATCCTATTCCAGGAACAACAGGCTCTCCTACAATCACAAACTCTTGCTGCAATTCCTTTTGACTCGTAGCGCCCATTTATAACTCTCCGAATCCAGAATTAAAAACCTCTGCTAGTTTTTGCATTACACGAGAAGCCGAAGGGCCTTTTATTCGCACAGTGATCTCTCCATTATAAGAAGCTCCTAACATAAGAATACTCATGACACTCCTAGCATTCACTGTTTTTCCTAAATAAGTGAAAGTTGCTTCACAATCTTCGCCATCAAATAATTTAACAATAGTTCCTGCCGGACGTACATGTATTCCTGAAGGGTTTCGTATCATGAAAATAGCAGAGAGTTCTCCATCCTCTACAGGATTATGAAGAACTAAATCATCCCCACCGCTCATAGCATTCTTCCCTGTGCTTATAAAAACAAAACGATAGTAAGATAAATCCAATCAAAAAGATATGATAATCAGTACTTAGAGTCTATTTTCAATAGCCTTAAAAGATATCCGAGTTCCCCCAGCTAAAATACTTTCTAAGTTTTTTGATATAACAGATACTGTTCCAACCAGAGTAAAAATGTATGGTAGTGATTATCAGAACTCGTTTCCGGCAAAACAAATTTCCCATAATGAAATTGACTTTGATTGTCTAAATGCACGTTATACGAAGAGAAATACTGTCTAATCTTAGAATCAATAATGAAGCAACGACAATCCGCTACATCATACTGAGCATAAAAAGGAAATATACCTAGCGAACTACAATTATCTTCATGCGAAATCTTCCCCATTTCTAATAACTTCTCTCTAAGAAGATACTGAGCTTTCGCTAAATAACGATAAGGGAAAATTCCCAGTTCTCCTTCTCGAGCAAATCCATTATGAATGGAAAAGAAACGCTGATAGGTCTCATCTCCAAGCTTAGGGAAAACGGTTCCAGAGGTCTTGAAAGGAGGAGCTCCCACATACACTACATCATTGTAGTTGTATACCATTTGCACGCTATAAGGATCGGATAGACTATTTCGAACTATCCGAACGTCCAAATGGCTTAAAGAGGAAAAAAATGACAAATACCTGGGAAATCGCTATTCTCAACGCCCAATGCGGAAAACCAGAAGTCTTGAAATAGCTCTATCCGGTCTGATCGAGACAAGCCTACCAGCTCAAACCAGCCTCTAGGCAATTGAGGGACTTTAGTAGCTATTTCTTCCCAAGTAAGCGTTCTGCGCATCTGCTCCAAAGAAAAAACTTCTGCCTGTTGCTTAGAAAAAGCTGATGTTAAGTCATCTTTGTACCACTGCATTTCTAACCTCATTACATCGCTTATCTTCCTTATGGATAAGACTATTGAATTCCTGCTCCGTTTTTCAAAGGCAACATCCCTTTTTCATTGGTGGAGCTTACTGGTTTGCAGGCATACTCGCTCATGAAGCTCCTATCTGCTGCGCACTCCTGATTGTAGCGCTCCATCCTTTTATTCCCAAATACTGCGTAAAAACTCTCTTCTTCTTTTTTCTTTGTTTTGGCTGCCCACTACTCTTTTCTCCTTTTGGAACTTCCACTTCAAATAAGCAGTTCACCGTTCCTGCTTCAAAAATACGCGTAGATAAAGGTCCTGCTTCCGGTTACTTTTTAGTTAAGAAAACAGGTAACAGAGCCTATTCAAGCATAGCTCTCTCTCTGGAAACAGAGAATAAACACTTCTATCAGGACCTTCCTTGTTCTCTTGTTTCCTCTACTCCATTGAATGAGCAGACCATTTATCATCTACAAGGAATCATTTCCAAATCTTCATATCCCATTACTTTTCGCGTATCCAATCTTATAGAGAAAACAGCCCTCAGTGCTCCTAAACTAAAAAATAACCCTTTTTCTTTTTTCCCTATTTTCAAAGAAAACTTCCGTAAGAGCCTCCACAAGAAGCTCATTAACTTATTTCCTAACCAAGACATCGGAAGATTTTCTTCGAGTTTGATCCTTGGAACCCCTCTTCCCTACAAACAGAAAGAACTATTCAAAAGTAAAGGTCTCTCCCATCTTTTTTCTGTATCAGGATGGCATTTTTCATTGTTTGCCAACGTGCTATTCTTCGTATTAGGGGATATCCCTCCCAAAAAGCGTGGGCTGCTTGTGATGTTTCTATTATCTCTTCTCAATCTGGTTTTCCCAACCTCTCCATCTGTATTTAGAAGCTGGTTCTCTTCTATTCTTTTCTGCTTAGCTCCTTTTTCTATAGGATACTGCTCTAGCTTAAATCGCTTAGGCATTAGTTTTATCTGCTGCTCTCTGATTTTTCCTCTATCATCCCCAGCTTTAATACTGAGCTTCCTAGCAACTTTAGGTATCTTATTTTTCTATACCCCTCTGCTACGTTTCTTTTATTCCCCCTGGAAATTATTATTCGGAAATCGATGGTTTCTCTTTCCTATTCGTTTTTTGTTTACAACACTATCTATCTCGATTGCTGCTCAACTTTTTATCATTTTTCCCATGATTCGAATGTTTAAAATTCTTCCTTTAGATGGGCTTATCTACAACTTATTCTATCCAACACTCGTTGTACCAATCTTCCTGCTGATACCTTTATCCTTTTTCATTCCCCTTCTATCTCGATTTTCTGAATCTTATATCGCATGGATCCTTACTCTTAACTGTCTGCACGCTCCTAATATCCTGATCTCATTAACATCAGCGCCCCTATCTTTAGAATGGATCTCTCTTTTCTCCATTCTTCTCTTTTATCTAGGCGTCTTTTTATCTACAGGAAAAGCTTCTAACCCATCTGTAAACCACTCGATTATCATCTGAATCACTCCAAAAAAAAGCGCTCCCATGAGAGGGAGCGCTACTCTAAAGGAAGTACTCAAGAAATCTAAAACTCTGCCAATGATTTCGCTTCTTGAAAGATCATTTCTTTCTGTGGAAGAACTTCATTCTCTAACACCTTGGAATAAGGAATAGGGGAATGCCGCCCTCCTATACGTTTGATCGGAGCATCTAGATATCTATAAGCTCTTTCCGCTACCAAAGCCACAAGCTCGCTACCAAAGCCACAAAACTCTGAAGCTTCGTGAACAACCAGCAATTTCCCTGTCTTTTTCACAGATTCACACACGGTAGCAAAATCACAGGGAACGATTGTTCGTAAATCAATCACCTCGACAGAGACCCCTAATCCTAAAAGATCCTTCGCAACCTCTACACTCATAACTAGGGACATTCCCCAAGAAACAATCGTTAAATCCGTTCCTGAGTGCACAATACGAGCTTTACCAAAAGGAAGAACATAATCAGAAGAAAATACAGGCGTTGTACTAAATGCCCGTCGCTGATACAAGGCCTTGTGTTCCAAAAACACTACAGGATTAGGATCACGAATAGCTGCTTTCAATAAAGCTTTCGCATCAGCAGCATTTGAAGGATATGCTACCTTTAATCCTGGGCAATGGGCAAGAAAAGCTTCTATATTCTGAGAATGATAAGGCCCCCCTTGAATATACCCTCCGCAAGGAGTTCTTATCACAATAGGCATCTCCCACTCTCCTGCGGAGCGATAATAGATACTCGCTGCCTCAGAAAACAACTGGTTGATACCTGGCCAGATATAATCAGCAAATTGAATCTCTGCAACAGGCTTATGGAAGCCATCAAAAGCCATTCCAATCGCAGTTCCAATAATGGTAGCTTCCGCCAAAGGTGTATTGAAACAACGATTTCTTCCAAATCGCTCCGTCAGAGTTCTTGTAACCCCAAAAACCCCTCCTTTATTCCCAGCAACATCTTCACCAAAAACAACAACACCGGGATCTCTATGCATCTCTTCAACCAAAGCCTCGGTTATCGCATCACGCATAACCCGAGGCTCTGATCCCTGTAAAGAAGCGGACTCTAAGGAATTTTCATAGTCGATCAAGGAAACATTATAGGGAGCAAAAACCTCATGTTTGGTAGCCCCTTTACAATGGAAAGGCGTAGACTCAGCAAGCTCACAAGCCTTGCTAATCGTTTCTTGAAGCTCTTCCTTAATTTGCTCAATAGTCTCTTGAGCAACTCCAAAATCATCAATCAGAGATTTTTCTAAACGAACCAAAGGATCTTGTTCTTGACAGTACAGCAATTCTTCTTCAGAACGATATTTAGTCTGGTTATCTGAATTGCTATGAGACTCCAACCGCACAACATCGACGATTACTAAGGCGGGAATATGGTGATGTCTTGCATCAGAAACTGCGCAATCAAAAGTTTGTGTCAACGCAGACAGATCCCCCCCATCTACTTTGTATGTCGCAAGGCCAGAATAGCTCTTCCCAAGCGCTACCAAATCTGCTCCACATTGATCAGCAAAAGGAACTGAAATCGCCCATTGATTATTTTGTATAACAATCACAAGCGGGAGCTGATGCAAAGATGCAAAATTTAACATCTCATGGAATTCCCCTTGCGAAGTAGATCCGTCCCCTCCCGATACATAAACGACTTCATTTTTCCCAGAATTTTTAACCGCCCAGGCACGCCCAGCTGCTTGCAAAAACTGTGTCCCAACTACACTAGACTGGCAACATATACGAAGTTTTTTATGAGAATAATGGTAGGGCATCATTCTGCCATCAGAATGATTTTGTGTCGTTCGAGCTAAAAAAGAAGCAAAAATCTCAGAAAGATCACATCCTAACCCTAGAGGGAATCCTTGGTCCCGATAGTAAGGAAATGCCCAGTCCTTGCCTGGAATCAAACTCTTTGCCGCCACAACGCCTGCAAGCTCATGACCAGCGCAAGATAGTTGAAAGGAGCCGCCCGAACCACTTTGACGAGATAACAACAACATCTTCCGCTCAGAGAATCTTAAAGTCCATGCCAACCTAAATACATTCTCAACAGCAGAATCTAATTGATATATGGAGTGTCTCACAGCAGCTCCCTCTTAGGTAAAAAGATCCTTCTTTCTATACAGCAAAGTCAGAAAAAAAACCTTTAATTTTGTCTAAGAAACTACGTTTTTTAGGGAAATTTTCGGCTTTTTCCGTCTCAGAAAACTTCCTCAACAACTCTTTTTGCTCATTAGACAAATGCTGAGGAGTCTCCACTGATATTCTTACCAAGAGATCCCCTCTAGCTTTCCCATGTACATTAGGGAATCCCTGTCCTCTAACTTTAAGGACTGTTCCACTCTGAATACCCTCGGGAATATTTAAACGACAGGTTCCCTCTTTTAATAAAGTAGGGATTTCCTTCTTAATTCCTAAAGCAGCATCAACAAATCCAATGGGAAGCTCTAAAACTAGATCATCTCCGTGACGTTCAAAAACTGGATGTGGTTCTACGTCAATAAAGATATAGAGATCCCCGGCAGGAGCTCCATTTTGCCCCGCGTCTCCATAGCCTTCCATCTTAAGTCTCATTCCAGAGTCTACCCCAGAAGGAATATTGACATGAACGCTACGTTTGTCCTTAATGCGGCCTTGGCCTCTACATTCGGAACAAGGATCTGTAATAACTCTACCTTCCCCACTACAATCTGGGCAGGTAGAAGCCATAGAGAAGAAGCCCCGGCTTTGGACTACTTGACCTGAACCTTTGCATCGATCGCAAACCTTCACGCCTTTAGAGGTTTTCGCTCCACTACCAGAACAAGCATCGCAAGATTTATAACCAGAAACAAGAAGCTCTTTTTCAACGCCTTTTGCTGCTTCTTCAAAGGACAAAGTAATATGTACTTTTTTACTAGCTCCCTGCCGAGCACCTTCAGATCCCCCTCGCATCCCGAAAGCTTCTCCAAGGCCTCCAAACAACCCCTCAAAGAACCCGCCTCCATTACCGCCAAAGTCTCCTCCAAAGGCTCCCATAAACGTTCGTAAAGCATCTTCCATGTTGCCCATGCCAGCGCCACCAAATCCACCAGCCCCAGCAAATGGCCCGTCTTTACCATAACGATCGTAAGACTCCCGCTTCTGTGCATCGCCTAATACTTCGTAAGCTTCAGAAACTTCTTTAAAACGTCGCTCCGCTTCAGCATCCCCAGGATTCTTATCCGGATGGTACTTCACCGCGAGCTTACGATATGCTTTTTTTATTTCTTCAGGAGTAGCAGTCTTAGCTACACCCAGTATAGTGTAGTAATCCATGTTGAAACACCACTAACAGAGATTTTTAACGACCACGATACTTGGCAGCAGCTTTAGACTTTGCTCGTTTTTTAACAGAAGGTTTGTCGTAGAATCTATGAGACTTAGAAGTTTTCAAAATTCCTTCTTTGTCAATTTTTTTCTTCAAAATTCTTAGAGCTCGATCTATAGGCTCTCCAACTCTAACTTTAACACTGGGCATGAATAACCTTATTACGTGATTAGTTTTATTTTAATAACGCGCGCCTAGCTCGAACGCACTGAAGACCGGGGATTGTAGCACCACTTTTATTTAGGCTTCAAGAGATACTTAGGTTATACAACCTAATTTGAATTATCAAAATTATCTAACAAGTAAATAAAGCTCTTGAAAGGGGCCTTTCCCCTAAACGAAAATTGCTTTAAAAAAAGGAAGACACACTTCGATAGTCCAAACATAGTGGAGAGTTATTAGATAGAACAAACTGTGCCACAACATATTTACGAATTCGATCGATACAAGGCGCTACTTGTTTCACCGAAATACGTGGGGAAAAAAGTTCTATAAAGTGCGTTGGGTCTGGGGTGACTACCTGACAACATCCTTTGTCTAAACAGTACTCAAGAGCTTCGGAATAGGACAATAAAATTCCAGGAGCAGCGTCCTTATCATTGAGTAAAAATCCATCAATAGAAAGCTCCGAATTCAGAGCTACTACCCCACCCTTTTTCCCAAGAGGCAACACAAGAGCTTCCTCTTTACTATCAATAGAAAGATAGCCCTCTAGGGAACTATATCCGACTAAAGGCACATTTTTAGCCAATGAAAGCCCTTGAGCAAAGGAAACTCCTACCCGAGTCGCAGAAAACCCTCCGGGACCAACAGATACTCCAATACCTTGAAAGGGCAAATCCAAATTGTTAAAAATAAAATTTAAAACCGGGCCTTGATCTGAACCTGTGGGTAGAGACCAGACTTCTAAAACAGCTTGACAATCCACGTAGGCCAAGAATGGTTGTGAACCCGAAGTGTCAATAACAAAGTACTTGTGCACGGCCCAAACTCCAAGCTGATTTAAAATCAAGAATTATAGCCGTTAAAACTGTTTTAATTCAAAAATTAATTCACTGAAATCAAAAACAAATGTCCTTTTACTAAAAACTTGTTTATAATTCGATAAAATAGGCCTTCCCAAAAGTTTCTCCGTGTGACGATTTTGTAAAAACCACGCCATACTTTCTCGTGTTAGATGCACTAATTGTTGTGATTTTGTAGTATATCAATAAGAAGAAGTAATATTAAAATGCGCACACAACCCTTGCTCTTCCAAGGATTTTGAACTAGTTGCCCAAGGATAATTGTGAACTCGACGAATAATACAGACTCTCAAAATCTGGATCCGAATGCTTCAGAAGTCGAAAAACTTCTTGATGAATCCGCTGAGGCAGAAGAGAAGACAGATGACCATACTCCCCCCTCAGAACTTTTTATTCTTCCCCTGAATAAACGTCCTTTCTTCCCAGGCATGGCAGCCCCACTGCTAATAGAAGCAGGTCCTCATTATGAAGTGCTTACTCTGCTTGCTAAATCTTCCCAAAAACATATCGGTCTCGTTCTAACTAAAAAAGAAGATGCCAACACCTTAAAAATTGGGTTTAATCAACTTCATCGAGTCGGCGTATCTGCGCGCATTTTACGCATTATGCCTATCGAAGGAGGCAGCGCACAGGTATTATTGAGTATAGAGGACCGTATTCGGATCGTTAAACCCGTACAAGACAAATATCTAAAAGCCAAGGTCGCATACCATAAAGAAAATAAAGAACTGACTGAAGAGCTAAAGGCTTACTCTATTAGCATCGTATCGATTATTAAGGACCTTTTGAAGCTCAACCCACTATTCAAAGAAGAGCTTCAGATTTTCTTGGGGCACTCCGATTTTACTGAACCTGGTAAGTTAGCAGATTTTTCAGTTGCTCTAACTACAGCAACACGAGAAGAGCTTCAAGAAGTTTTAGAAACGACTGATATGCACGATCGCATAGACAAGGCTCTTGTTTTACTTAAAAAAGAACTTGATCTAAGTCGACTACAAAGCAGCATTAATCAAAAAATTGAAGCAACCATCACAAAAAGTCAAAAAGAGTTCTTCTTGAAAGAACAACTAAAGACTATAAAAAAAGAATTAGGTCTTGAAAAAGACGACCATGCTGTTGATCTCGAAAAATTTATGGAACGTTTAAACAAACGAGATGTTCCTCAGTATGCGATGGATGTTATCCAAGATGAAATGGATAAACTACAGACATTGGAAACCTCTTCAGCGGAATATGCTGTCTGCCGCAACTATCTCGATTGGTTAACCATTGTGCCTTGGGGAATCCAAACCAAGGAATACCATGATTTGAAAAAAGCTGAATCTATCTTAAACAAAGACCATTATGGTTTAGAAGATATCAAGCAGCGTATTCTTGAGTTAATCAGTGTAGGCAAGTTAGCGAACGGAATGAAAGGAAGCATCATTTGCCTAGTTGGTCCTCCAGGAGTAGGGAAGACTAGTATTGGTCGAAGCATTGCAAAAGTTCTTCACCGTAAATTCTTCCGATTTTCTGTAGGAGGAATGCGCGATGAAGCTGAGATTAAAGGCCATCGTCGAACCTATATTGGGGCCATGCCAGGAAAGCTTGTGCAAGCTTTGAAACAGAGTGCTATCATGAATCCGGTCATTATGATTGATGAGGTCGATAAGATCGGTTCCAGCTATCATGGAGACCCTGCTTCTGCGCTTCTTGAAGTATTGGATCCTGAGCAAAACAAAGATTTCTTAGATCATTATTTGGACGTTCGCGTTGATCTGTCCAACGTGCTTTTCATTTTGACAGCAAACGTATTGGATTCCATTCCAGACCCGTTATTGGACCGTATGGAAGTATTACGTTTATCCGGATACATTCTGGAAGAAAAATTGCAGATAGCTACCAAATACCTTGTTCCGCGAGCAAGGAAAGAAATGGGACTTTCCGCACAAAACGTCTCCTTCCAGCCTGAAGCTCTCAAACATATGATCAATAACTATGCTAGGGAAGCAGGCGTGCGTACACTTAATGAAAACATTAAGAAAGTATTGCGAAAAGTGGCTCTAAAGATTGTTCAAAATCAAGAGAAAAATCCTTCTAAGAAATCTCGGTTTACAATTACGCCAAAAAATCTACAGGATTATCTCGGCAAACCTATTTTTTCCAGTGATCGTTTCTACGAAAAAACTCCAGTAGGAGTCGCTACGGGCCTGGCCTGGACTTCTTTAGGAGGAGCCACCCTATACATAGAAAGCGTTCAAGTCCCCTCGTCATCAGGTAAAGCTGACATGCATCTAACTGGTCAAGCTGGAGACGTCATGAAAGAGTCGTCACAGATAGCCTGGACGTACCTTCACAGCGCTCTAGAACGTTATGCTCCAGGACGACCATTCTTTGAAAAATCTCAGGTCCATATTCACATTCCTGAGGGAGCTACTCCGAAGGATGGCCCTTCTGCAGGGATCACTATGGTAACCTCGTTACTTTCTTTACTTTTGGATGTTCCCGTCCTGAATAACCTTGGCATGACCGGGGAACTCACCCTAACGGGAAGAGTATTAGGCATAGGCGGTATACGAGAGAAACTCATTGCAGCAAGAAGATCTAAACTCAATGTTTTGATTTTCCCTGAAGATAATCGCCGAGATTATGACGAACTCCCTGCCTATCTTAAAAAAGGCTTGAAGGTACACTTCGTTACGCACTATGACGATGTGTTCAAAATAGCTTTCCCTGGGGTCTAAACACGGCTCTTAAATGGAGTTCTCTGAGTTATGAAACTCAGAGAACTCTTTCTATCCCTTTTCTCAACAAATTCAAATTTAGTATAATTTGCCTTCAAAATAGTATAGGAGGCTATTGTGCAACTTCCCTCTATCATTCGCTCTTTCTTCCCCTCTCTTACCTCCTCTAATTCGATTAAAAAATCTCTTTATGAACAAACCGAACGCATTGTCAACAGGGCATACCTTATTCTGCTATCATTATCCACATTAGGAGTTATCTCTGGAGTGTTCCTCTCACTCACCTCTCCTTTACTAGGGGCAAGTATTTGTTTGATTTCTTTGGCCATTTTCTCTTGTCTACTAGTCCTATTCCCTCTACTCCCAGATGTTGCAAGAATAATCGTTCAAAAACGGACCCCCATTCCTACTCCCAAACACGCTCCATCAAACGTGTTAACAAAACACTTCAAATCGATTAAACTAGACTTTAAATCCCATTAACAGGACTTTAAGAAAGCTCCCTTAACATTTTTAAACAAAAGACTATGGGTTCTAACGAGCTTTTGCTTGTGTTTAGGCATAATGCAAGATATAATTTCTCTCCGAAACTCGAAGAGAGTTAAGAAATTATTTTCCCCCTACTTTATTGGCATTTTCTGGCAACAACCAGTTCTCGCTTCCCTGTCCTGTCTTTTTTCAAGAAAGGGAAATGGCTTTGCTGGGCATAATAATTTCACCTTTTAGAAATCTCTTCCTTAAAGAGGACATTGCATGAGTTATCGAGGTCTAACTATTCTAGGTTGTTCAAGCCAACAACCAACTCGACATCGTAATCATGGGGCATATTTGCTTCGCTGGAACGGTGAAGGTCTTTTATTTGATCCAGGAGAAGGAACCCAGCGACAATTCATTTATGCCAACATTGCCCCCACGGTAGTTTCTCGCATTTTTATCAGTCATTTTCATGGGGACCACTGTCTGGGTCTGGGATCCATGCTCATGCGCCTAAACCTAGATAAGGTTTCTCATCCAATACATTGCTACTATCCTGCTTCAGGAAAAAAATATTTTGATAGACTTCGCTATAGCACAATTTATCACGAAACGATCAAAGTTGTAGAGCATCCGATCAGCAGCGAAGGAATCGTGGAAGATTTCGGCAATTTTCGAATAGAAGCTCGCCAACTTGACCATCTTGTTGATACCTTAGGCTGGCGAATTACCGAGCCTGACACCACTAAATTTATCTCTGAAAAAATTAAAGCAGCTGGCCTAAAAGGGCCAATTATGCAAGAACTCATTAACAAAGGGATAATAAAAGTTAATAACAATATCATCCGTTTAGAAGACGTCAGCTACACGCGTAAGGGAGACAGCATTGCGGTCGTTGCAGACTCCCTTCCTTGCCAAGCTATTGTGGATTTAGCAAAAAATGCTCGTATCTTGTTATGCGAAAGCACCTATTTGGAAGAACACGCCCATCTCGCTAAAAATCATTATCATATGACTGCAAAACAAGCTGCAGAACAAGCAAAACGTGCAGAGGCTCAACAACTAATTCTAACCCATTTCTCTGCGCGGTATAATACAACTGAGCAGTTCGTCCAAGAAGCGGGAGAAATCTTCCCTAATGTATTTGCAGCGGAAGAATTTTGCAGCTACGAGTTTCCTAAAAACGCGAATTAACGCATATACTACAGAAACAACCCAAAAGCTTTCCTAGCTTGTGTGAATATAGTAGGTCTGGAATGATCGCATCCTTTTATGCATTTTTAGATTATCTAAAAAACATGAAAGCAGCTTCTCCTCATACACTAAGAAATTATAGCATAGATCTTAGCTCTCTAAAATGTTTTTTAGAAAAAAAAGGGGAGCTAACCCCAACCCCTCCACTATCTCTTCAGGAAGATTCCCGCTCCTCTAGCCAACTTTCTTTTTCCCTATTTACCAAAGAAAACATCCGTCTTTATCTCTTAGAACAAATCCAAACTACTCATTCAAAGCGCACCGTGCGTCGTCGATTATCTGCGATTAAAAGCTTTGCGAAATTTTGTGTAAAAAACCAATGGATACCAGAGAATCCTGCAGAAATGATTCGCGGCCCTCGCCTCCCTAAAGAACTCCCTTCTCCACTCACCTATGAGCAAGTTCTGGCCCTAATGTCTGCTCCAGATTTAGATAAAGTTACTGGATTTCGAGACCGTTGCTTACTCGAACTTTTTTATAGTTCTGGCCTAAGAATTAGCGAGATTACAGCTCTAAATCGTTCTGATATTGATTTTCAATCCAACCTTTTACGCATCTGCGGGAAAGGCAAAAAGGAACGCATAGTCCCTATGACGAAAGTAGCAGTCCAATGGTTACAAGCCTATCTAGATCACCCAGACAGAGCTGCTGTTGAACAAGATCATCAAGCTTGTTTTTTAAATCGATTTGGGAAGCGCCTATCTACTCGCTCTATAGACCGAAAATTTCAACAATATCTTCTCAAAACAGGCCTATCCGGAACGATTACCCCTCATACCATCCGCCACACCATTGCAACGCATTGGTTGGAACGAGGAATGGATTTAAAAACCATTCAACTATTATTAGGCCATACTTCATTAGAAACTACAACTATTTATACCCATGTTTCTATGAAGTTGAAAAAACAAATCCATGATGAGGCCCATCCTCATAACTTAGAGGATTAATTATACAGGCAAACTTCTTGTACTCTAAGAAGTTCTTTGTTATCCTCTCAGCCATGAGTATTGTTCTTGATAAAATCGGCAAAACATTAGGGACACGAGTCTTATTCGATGATGTCTCTGTAGTATTTAACCCAGGAAATCGTTACGGGTTGACAGGCCCCAACGGAGCTGGAAAATCCACCCTATTGAAGATTATTACTGGAGTAATAGAACCTTCTCGGGGAACTATCTCTCTTCCTAAAAAAATTGGGATTCTGCGTCAAAATATTGATAGCTTCAGTGATGTCGTCGTATTGGATTGCGTTATCATGGGGAATTCCCGTTTGTGGGAAGCTATGCAACGTCGCGATGCTCTTTATGCAGAGGAGTTCACGGATGCTGTAGGGATGGAGCTCGGAGAAATTGAGGAAATTATCGGTGAAGAGGATGGCTATCGCGCAGAGTCTGAAGCCGAAGAATTGCTTTTAGGTATTGGTATTCCAGAGGAGTTCTTTTCTCAAAAAATGGCTACCATTCCGTTGGATTTGCAATTCCGCGTCCTCTTGTGTCAAGCTTTGTTTGGACATCCTGAAGCACTGCTTTTGGATGAGCCTACTAACCACTTAGATCTACACTCTATCAATTGGCTTGGGAACTTCCTTAAAGACTATAATGGCACGGTCATTGTAGTCAGCCACGACCGGCATTTTTTGAATACGATCACAACACATATCGCCGATATCGATTACGATACGATTATTATCTACCCAGGCAATTACGATGCCATGGTTGAAATGAAGACTGCTTCTCGAGAGCAAGAAAAGGCAGACATCAAGTCTAAAGAGAAAAAAATTGCTCAATTAAGAGAGTTTGTAGCTAAATTCGGCGCCGGATCACGAGCAAGCCAAGTGCAGTCTCGCTTAAGAGAAATCAAGAAATTACAACCTCAAGAGCTGAAAAAATCTAACATTCAGAGACCTTATATTCGGTTCCCTGTATCAGACAAAGCTTCTGGAAAAGTAGTTTTTTCTATAGAAGGTATCAGCAAAACTTATGATGCTGATCCTTTATTCAACCCCTTCTCTTTAGAGATTTATCAGGGCGATAAGATCGGTGTGATCGGGAATAATGGTCTGGGGAAAACTACGTTAATGAAGTTATTAGCGGGAGTGGAGCAGCCTTCAGCTGGCCAAATCAAGCTAGGTCACAACGTAGCCTTTTCATACTTCCCTCAGAATCACGCTGATGTCTTGAGGGACTGTGGAGAAGAAACTCTTTTTGAATGGTTGCGTAGACGTAAAACAGGAATTACAGATCAAGAAATTCGAAGTGTTTTAGGGAAGATGCTTTTTGGAGGAGATGATGCCTTCAAACAAGTCAAAGCTTTATCTGGAGGAGAAACAGCCCGATTGCTTATGGCGGGAATGATGCTGGAAAATCATAACATGCTTGTTCTTGATGAAGCCAATAACCATTTAGATCTGGAGTCTGTTTCTGCTTTAGCTTGGGCTATTAATGATTACCCTGGAACGGCTATTTTTGTTTCTCACGATAGAACATTGATAGAAGAGTGTGCAACAAAACTACTGATCTTTGATAAAGGAGTGATTTCTTTCTTTGATGGGCCAATGTCTGAGTATTTGGCAAGCAAGAAGAAATAAGTCTCTATTAAAACAAGAAATAGAGGGATCACATGGGAACTCAGTTAGTCTTGGGGTCTTCTTCTAAAATAAGGAAAGCTGTTTTAGAAGCTTTTCGCATTCCGTTTATTTGTGTCTCTTCAGACTTTGATGAACGCAGCATTACGTATTCTGGAGATCCCTTTGAGTATACGAGAGAGTTAGCTTGGAACAAAGCAAACGCTGTCCGTTCTCAAGGATTTTCTGATTCCCTAATTATCACTGCGGATACCGTTGTTGTTTACGAAGGAGAGGTTTTCAACAAACCTGAATCTGAAGAACATGCGGTAGAAATGTTGCGAACCTTGAGCGGTACTTCTCATTCTGTTATCACCTCTCTTGTTCTCATGCAAAATGAAAAGGTTGCATCCGCATCGGAGACAACTCAGGTTTCCTTTATTGATATCCCTCCCCAACACCTTAAAACTTATGTGCAAGCCTTTTCTTCATTAAAACGATGCGGAGGATATTGTGTGCAAGATGGAGGTGGGTTAATCATCAAACAAATAGAAGGTTGTGTATATAATATACAGGGATTGCCTATAAAGACGCTGAACCAGTTGCTCATGGAGTTTAACATCAGCTTATGGGATTATCTCGCCTAATTTTATTTGGCTTACTTTCTTTACCGCTCTCAGCAAGCTGCGACTTCCCCCCCAGTGTTTCCCAGAAGATATTATTCTTGTGTCAAAAATCTATTCCTCAAGCTCTGGAGTCCTATCTTGAGGCATCTACAACCTATCAACAACATAACTTTTCTATATTGCGCTTAATAGCTAAGTCATACTTACAACAAAGTCTCTTTTCTGAAGATGCTTACGTACGCAAAAGCGCAATTATTGGAGCGGGGCTTTCTGGCTCATCTGAGACTCTAGATCTACTGTCTGAATCCATAGAAACACAGGATCTTTATGAGCAGCTACTTATTTTAAATGCTGCAGGCAATCAATTAGGCAAAACTTCCGATCGTCTTTTATTCAAAGGATTAACAGCACCTCATCCTATTATTCGCTTGGAAGCTGCTTACCGTCTGGCCTGTATGAAAAACAGTAAAGTAAGTGACTACCTCTATTCTTTTATCCACCAGCTTCCAGAAGAAATCCAAAACTTAGCAGCAACGATTTTTTTGCAGCTCGAAACGGAAGAAGCAGATGCTTATGTTCATAGACTCCTGTCTTCTCCTAATAGTCTAACAAGAAACTATATGGCTTATCTAATTGGAGAATATCAACAGAGGAGATTTCTTCCAACGCTCCGCTCGTTGCTTACCAGCGCAGCTCCTTTAGACCAAGAAGGATCTTTGTATGCTATAGGAAAATTAGAAGATGCCAGCAGCTATCCTAAAATCAAAGCATTAAGCTCCAAATCTAACCCTGAAGTGGCTCTTGCTGCTGCTCAGACATTATTATTCTTGGGTAAAGAAGATGAGGCTCTTCCTATCCTAACTACTTTTTGCCAGCAAGAGCTTCCTCGAGCTATTTATACCTCTCGTTTCCTTTCATTAGAAAAAGGAGAAGAGCTTCTTTTACCCATCTTTTGTAAAGCTATTAAAGAAGAAATTAAACTGAATGCTGCTTTGGCTCTTGTCCACTTGGGAAGCGTTAATCACCTAGTGCTTAGTTATTTAACAGAATTTTTAGAAAATAAAATTCTCCACCGCATATTTTTACCCACCCATTCGATAGGAAAAGCCACGCAGTTTTGGAAAGAGTGTACGGCACTCCCTCTTCTAAGCCCAGAAGAAAAAGCAAGAGCTTTGGCAATGTATCGCGCAGCAGAAGATACGATCCTCTCTAGTTTATTAAAATTACCTAACAATGCCTATCTGCCTTATTTGGAACGTATTCTAACTTCACAAAAAACCCCTCTAGCAGCTAAAGCTATTGCTTTTTTATCAGTAACAGCTCATCCTCAGGCACTTTCTTTAGTCTCGAAAGCAGCACTAACTCCAGGAGACCCTATCATTCGCGCTTATGCGAATTTAGCTTTATATACAATGACGCAAGATCCTGAAAAGAAAGCCTTATTATATCAATATGCCGAACAGTTAATAGGAGACACGATTTTGTTTACAGATGAGGAGAATCCCCTGCCTTCTCCCCATTCTTCCTACCTGCGATATCAAGTGTCCCCAGAAACTCGTTCTCAACTCATGCTAACTATTTTAGAAACCCTAGTTTCTTCTAAAACTGATGAAGACATCCGAGTTTTTCTTTCGCTAATGAAAAAAACCCATTACAAAAATATCCCCATCTTATCTGGATTATTAATGAGAATAGTGGAGTGATCTGTAGTGAAACGATTTTTCCTACTTTGTGTCGGAGTGATTCTCGCTCATACTTCCCCCTCGGAAGGGCTTTCTCATCAACAAGCTATCCAGAAAAAAATTTCTTATCTGAGCCATTTTAAAGGCATCACAGGAATTATGGATGTTGAGGATGGCGTATTGCATATCCACGACGATCTCCGCCTTCAAGCTAATAAAGCTTATGTTGAAAACCGTACCGACTGCGGAATCAAAATTGTTGCGCACGGGAACGTCATGGTGAATTATCGCGGGAAAATTTTAATCTGCGATTATTTAGAATATTACGAAGACACAGATTCCTGTTTATTAACCAATGGCCGATGCTCTCTATACCCGTGGTTTATTGGTGGATCCACAATGACCATCTCTCCGTCATCCATTATTATTCATAAAGGGTATATTTCGACTTCTGAAGGTCCACAAAAACATATTTGTCTATCAGGAGATTATTTAGAATATTCTTCTGAAAGCGTGTTATCTATGGGCCCCACGCGTTTGTCCATTTGCAATACTCCCATATTGTTTATTCCTCAATTTTCCATTATGCCCATGGAAATCCCTAAACCTCCTATTACTTTTCGAGGAGGAAGTGGAGGCTTTCTTGGATCCTATTTAGGCATTAGCTATTCCCCTATCTCTAAAAAACATCTCTCTACGACTTTGTTCCTGGATAGCTTTTTTAAACATGGAATTGGCCTAGGATATAACATACGTTTTTCCTCTCAGGAAAATCCCGGTAATGCAGTGAATATCAAAAGCTACTATGCACATAGGTTAGCTATTGATTCATCGGGAGCAAGAGACCGTTATCGATTGCACGGAGATTTTGCTTTTTCCAAAAAGAAAACTCGTCTTTCTGGAGAGTTCCACTTAAGTGATAGCTGGGAAACCGTTGCAGATATCTTCCCGAATAACTTTTCTTTAAAAAATACTGGCCCTACAGAAATCCATCTAGGATGGCATGATGACAACTTTTTTGGAAAAGTCACTTCCTCCGTCAAGGTAAACTCCTTTCAAAATGTTAAGCAGGAGCTACCTCAAGTCATTCTTCACCATCGGCCAGTGAACATTGGTCGCTCCCGTATCTTTTTAGAAAATCGTATAGAAGCAGGCTTTTTAGATTTTCATTTCAGTGACAATATTTTAGGGTCGAACTTTTCATCTTGGAGGTTGTCATCCTCTCATAAAATCTTCCGTAGCCTAGCCCTCCCTATAGGGACATTAACCCCTACATTGTCAGGAACGGCTATTTACTACAGCAGCATGCTCTCTCAAAATGCAGGGCATTTGCAAGCATCAGGATCTTTATCTCTTGATTATCGTGTGCCTTTACAAAAAGAGTATCGGCATGCTCGTCATATTGTGGAGCCTTTTTGTTCCTTCTTAAAAACAACACACCCTTTGTTGTCTCCTGACGAAACCCATATTTTCTCCATCAAAGATGCCTTCCACTCAATGAACCTTCTTCAAATTGGCTTTGAATCTAAGGTTTTGAATAAGCATTCGACTCCGATAGCTCCTTCTCACCTAAAACTATGGACAACTTGTATCTTTGATGAGCCCTATGCTAAAACCACTTTCCCTAAAACGGCTTGTTGGGTCTCTCTGCCTTTAACCCTTCAAAATACCCTATCCATAGATGCTGAATGGATTTGGAAAAAAAGACGCTGGGACCATCTGAATATTATTTGGGACTGGATTCTGAATGATAACATCGGGCTAACTTTAGAGTTTTTACACAGAAGCAAATACGGTTTCATTAAATGTGCCAAAGATAACTATGTACTTGATGTGAGCCGGCCTTTAAAAACTTTACTCGCCTCACCTCTTTCTGATCGAAGAAATTTAATTACCGGTAAATTTTTTGTTCGGCCCCACCCCCACTGGAATTATAACCTAAATCTCCGTTACGGATGGCATCGCCCGAACTCCCCATCTTACTTAGAATACCAAATGATTTTAGGACATAAAATCTTTGAACACTGGCAGCTGTTCTCTGTTTATGAAAAACGAGAAGCGGATAAACGGTGCTTCTTCTATCTAAAATTAGATAAACGCAAACACAAGCACTGCCATCCTTTTGGATAACAAAAAACCCAACTAGTTAACCTAGTTGGGTTTTTTAACGTAACCTTCTACTGCTTAGAAAACTTATTCCTCAACATCTTGAACAAAGTCTTCAACATGCTGCTGAGGAAGAGGATCTTGCTCTCCTCCTTTACCCAAATAGCTTGTCGCAAACGATAAGATTAAGCATCCTAAACAAAAGGCTCCAGCTAACCAACCCGTGACCTTTTTCAAAATTTCTGGGGTGGATACTCCAAATACAGAATCTCCAGAATCAACACCGAAAGAAGATCCTAATCCCATACTCTTACTCTCTTGAACAAGAACGAGTCCGCATAGAATTAAACATAGCAAAAGGAATAAGAATAAAAAAATGTAAAACAGAGCAACCACTCTCTATCCTCCTAAAAAATTACTGGAGCGTATACGCAAAAACTAGCGACCTCGAACACGCTCTTCTTATGCTGTAGCGTGGCATAAGTATAAGCAAAGAGAAAAAAACTTTAAAGTCGCCAGCTTAGAAGGTGCTTACAGCAAGAAACACCAAAAACTATAAGCCTCGCAAAATACTATATTTTCGGCGAATTTTCTCTAGGTTATTCTTAAACTGTTTCGTCTTGTCTTTATCAGACATTCTATCGATATAGAGGACTCCATGCAGGTGATCGGTTTCATGCATGACGATTCTCGCCAAAAAACCCTCTAGAGTCATAGAAAATGGTTGGCCATCCAAATTTTTTGCTGTTACCGTAATTTTATCGGGCCTAGCCACTTCTCCTCTCAATCCTGGAATAGACAAACACCCTTCATTTCCATAAACTAACTGCTCAGATTTTTGAGTAATCACAGGATTAATGAATACTTTTGGGAAATCACAGAAAATGAGCTCTCCATCGTCCAGCTCTTTTTCTACGCCCATAATGAATAAAGCAACACTATGTCCTACCTGAGGAGCTGCGAGTCCCACTCCTTTATAAAAAGTCATAGTCTCACTCATATCTAGTACAAGTTGTCGTAGCTCATCCGTGATTTCATCTATAGGAGCCGCAACTTTACGCAAAATCGGGCTATCATAATACTCAAGATCTCTAATCATAATCCCAAAGCTTCCCACACAAAAACTTAAAAAGATAGGCCGTTTGTAAACCTATGATCTAAAAACAATTAAACAGCATCTTCCAACATTATCCTTTAGCCTGTTCAAAGTTCATGTGAAAAACATTGGCTAACGAAAACACCACAAAAAGAATGCTATAAGCATCCAAGACACCTAGAGCGAATATTGTGATCGAAAGGAAGATATTTGGAAAGAGAAGCCTTATTTTCTGTAGAGATGAGCAAAACTACTAAAAATCTTTTAACAAACGAAAAATTTTTAAATATTCCTCTAGAGAAATAGTCTCTGGTCTAGTTTTCTCAGAAAACCCTAGATGCTCCAACACTTGAAAGACCTTATCTTTTGGATACAGATTTTTCAAAGAGTTTGCTAGTAGTTTTCGTCTTTGTCCAAATGCTGCCCGAGTTAACGCAAAAAACTCGTCTATCTCAGAACCACTTAAAGGAAAATCCTCATGCACACGCATATGAACGACAGCCGAACTCACACTCGGCTTAGGATAGAAACAGTTTGGGCTCACTTTAAAGGCATATTGCACATCAGCGAAAAATCGCAAAAAAACCGTCAACGAACTGTAATCCTTGTCCCCAGGATTGGCGGTAATCCGACGAGCCACTTCATCTTGAATCATTACAGTGACCGTCTTCCAACGATTAGGGCATTCTAAAAAGAACTTTGTTAATAAAGGAGTGGTAATATGGTATGGAAGGTTCGCTACTATACGTCCTTTCCCTTTCCACCCCTTATCGTCTAAAGAGGCTAGAGGATACTTACAAGCATCCGTAATCTCAATATCGATAGGCAGTTGAGATAAAGACTCTTCAAACATGGGATCTTTTTCCAGAGCAATGACATTTGCTCCTTGAGAGACCAGAACTTCGGATAACGCTCCAAATCCAGGACCTATTTCAAGAACCCAATCCCCAGGCTGAACATCCGCAGTTGCCAGAATTTTTCGTAAAATGTTCCCGTCCACTAAAAAATTTTGGGAAAGAGCCTTCTTGGCCCGCCCGTTGACCGATTTGAGAAAAGAAGTTAACTGCTCTATAGAACTCCGTGCCACCCTTTCCGCCTTTTTTATAATAAAGAAAATAGCTGGGGAGCATCTTCTGAAAGAAGTTGTGTTATGATAGAAGGATCGAACCCATAGCGAGCGCGCAATTTATTTTTATAGTTAGCCTCTTCTTCCTCCGCCAACTCCATCATGAGGCGTTGTTTTATTTGAGCTTCCATTTTCTCAAGAGGTTCTAAAGTTTTCGTAGAGCAATCAAACAAAACGAAAAGTTTCAGCCCAGAAGCATGTTCTAAAGCTTTTCCACAACGCTCTTCAGGGAAATTGATTTCTTCTAAAGCTTTTTTATGTGCGGCAGACAGTTGTGCATCTTCTCGAATAAATTCATCCGAGCAAATCAACTGTCCTCCTTGAGAAAGAACCATAGCAGCTAATCGTTCTTTATCCCAGGAATCTCCCTCATTTAAACGCTCCTGCACCTTCCCTGCAATTTTATTTGCAAGCAACTCTGAGCCAGCTTTAATCGTTAATACTCGATATGTCCACTGCGAAACCTGAGAAGCATCTTCCACAAGTTTTTGATAACGGTCTCGTACCATACCTGGCGTCACCTTCAACATAACTCGAGAACGCACCATCATCCCTTCTATACGCTGAGCAACTAAGACCCGATGCACAACATTAAAAATATCCCCGGGAGTCATATCAAAAAATTTCGCAAAAGGAGACAAATCGCGACCAAACATCGCTTCTATCTCCTGATTAACTGAGGTAGGATCGATAAAAATTTTCTTCTCCTTAGCATCTGCAGCCATGAGGAATTCATTAATAACACTTTCCAGAACTACTGGCCACATAGCAGAATAATACTGAGATCTTGCAGACACAGAATCTACCAACTGTGGGCAAGTCGAGTAAAAAAGAATATTTAACTTATGAATCACATCTAAAGTTGTGACTACAGTGTCTTCGTCTATCTTGAATAATACCCGATTATGAATAGCCACTCCGGAGGGATTTTGCTCAAGAGAAGAAGACGGGAAAGATCCTTCATAACCAAAAGCAATTCCCGAAAAAATCGTAATTCCTAGATAGCAAGCTACAGCAATACGTTTCACGACTCGCATCCTTGATTTGCAGTTTTTAGGTAGAAAGACCTTATAGGAACTCTGGGGGTTGTTTCCTCCTCTCCCTGTTAAATCAACAGCTCGCGTTTAAAGAGACGCTAGCAATCTCAAAAACAAACCCCCATCTAACGAACCTACCCTTGTCCTGGGCAAAAGCTATAGGGGAAAGAGGCCCAACCGTCAGAACACTTTTAACAAAAAAGCGTTATATCCTCAACTCAAAGGACACAAAAAGATATCTTTTATGAAGAAATCAAAGCTAACAAGCAAAAAAACTCGAATTAACTTTGCTTAGAAAGAAACTCGTAAAAATGTTCTAAGGAAGAAAATAAGCGCCCGCAATCCTTATCTAGTAGATAGATTTTTGTGACTGGATTTTCTCCTGAAGGGATTAATCCTCTTTCCCCTTCTGGAAGGCATGCTGTCAAAATTTCCCGATCTTTAGCCGTTAACCAGACAAAAGATGTATGCGGAAGAAAAATGCCTTTAAAACAATCCAATACTTGCTCCCTATCACGCTCATTCCCCAAAGAAATAAAAATCTTTCTATGATGTTTAGAAAAATACTCTTGAGCAGCAAGCAAACTTCCTAACGAAGAGAATTTATGTTTAGACCACTTCCCTTGAACGCATTGTAGAATATCTTCTGCAAATGTAAGGTAATGCCGTTTACCTGAAATGATATGTAATTTTAATAAACACTGACAAAGCAACGCATTGCTGGATACGGTATCTCCGTCCATAAAACAAGCTTTCTTTATCAATAGAGAAGCATCTCTTCCATCCGTAGAATAAAATCCCCCTGTTTCGGATCGAAAAGACACCAGTACTTCCTTCATTAACTCTTCGGCAAATACTAGCCACTTTGCTCCTGATCCTATTTCAAAAAGAGCCAAAGCCCCCATAATAACCGCGGCATAATCTTCTAATCCTGCAGAATACTTAGCTTCACCCTGTCGCCATCGACGTAATAATCGACCATTTTTGCATAAATTTTTTGCGATAAAATCCCCGCATTTCTCAGCTACTGAAAAACACTCAGGATCTCCTAAGATAAGCCCTGTTTTTATTAAGGAAAAAATTCCCCAACCATTGTGAAATGTTAAAGACTGATCATCTTTAAAAGACTTAATTTTCTCAGACCGATAGATCCGTAATTTTTCTCGTAACCCCTCTAATTTTTCCTGAAGTTCTTCCGGAGAACATCGATAACGCTCCGCTATTTCTTTTCTATTCATATAAGGAGAAATATGGAGGATATTTCTTCCATTATAAATCCCCTCTCTAGATATGTCGTAGTACTCACAAAACATCTCCGCTTGATCTCCCAGCAAAGAGCGAATCTCTTCTCCAGACCATGTGTACTGACTATCGATATCAGCTTTTGACCACTGCTGACCGTACTCGGAGAGATAAAATGCTCCGGTTGTAGGATCTAAAAGCTCTTTGATTAGATAGGTTAACACCCGTTTAGCTGTGATGATAAACTCCGGATTTCTCATATATACACCGGCTTCAGCATAAACAAGCATCATGAGAGCATTATCAAACACCCTTTTTTCAAAACAGGGAATCAACCACCGATCATCAATCGTGTAACAGAAAAACCCTCCAGCTAAATGATCAAAAATTCCTCCATTTGCTATGGATTGTAAAGATCTATTTACAAAGAAAATAGCTCTTCCATCTTGATATTCTGCGCCTACTCTTAGAAGAAATAGGCTAAGCAAACCTGGCAACGTTTTTGGGAACGACTTAACGCCTCCAAATTGGGCATCCACATCTCTGTAAATAGCTTCCGTTACCTGCTTCAAAATCCCCTCTTTTAGAGACTCTTTTTTACAAGAACACCCCTCTAGAAAGGAAGCCACTTCCATTACTTTTTCTGCTTGTTGAACAAATACCTCTCGATCCTCTCGATCCTCCCACATAACATGAAGTTTTTCTAACATTTGAATAAAAGAAATAGCTCCTGTTTTCCCTGAAAAGCCGGAATATCCCAAGCTAAAAAAAGGTAAAAGGTTGGGTGTTAGGAATACATGTAGCGGCCAAGTCGGAGAATCCTGAACTTCCCCGGATACTGACAGCAGCTGAGATAATTCGAAATAAAGATTTGCTAAATGAGGAAGTTCCTCTTTATCTACCTTAATACAAATAAAATACTCATTTAGAATGGCTGCAACTTCTGGATTTTCGTAATTTTCTTTAAGCATGACTTGGCACCATTTAGAATGCGTGCAGCCTATAGACAAAAAGATCGGCTTATCTTCCGCTGATGCTTTCTGAAAAGCTTCTGCAGACCAGGGATACCAATCCACTGGGGTGTGGGCATAGAGAAGGAGGTAAGGAGATTTTTCAGAAATGAGTTTATTCGTAAAAGGGCGGTCCGCAGTCATGATAAAAATAAAAAAAACAAAAGGTATATTTTTAATTTTAAAATCAAAAATTATACTTTCCTAAAAAAATTTGTTTTTATCTAACAAATCCCAATGAAGACTAGTTACAAATCCCTAAGTTCCCTTTTCCTCCGCTCTAAAAGGATCCTTGATCTAAACTGCCGTAAGCGTTACCATACCACCCTTGTTGCCAGATCTTTTTATGGAAGAGTGGCAGAGTGGTCGAATGCATCTGATTCGAAATCAGAAGTCCCTCAACGGGGACCGGGGGTTCAAATCCCTTCTCTTCCGATTTTCTAATTATCTTATGTTGTAATTCTTATTTTTAATTAAGCGAAGTAAATTAGCTTTTTTGGTAGAATAGAACGGTTTAGAGGAAAGAAATTCCTCTATTTCTCTCTTTCGCAAGAATTAAAAATTTAGAATTATGCCTGTAATACAGAAGCCCTTAGTTTCGGAGCAAGCCCCCGTTTCTTACTCACAGTCTTCTGAGCAGAAAATACAAAATAGCAAGTCGAGAATCACTTGTTCCAAGGTCTCTGCTATTTTGGCTCTTTCTCTTTTAGCCATCGGCATTATCGCTACAGTAGCTCTCTTTACTTCTACAGGATGCCTTGCTTACGTTTTAGTGGCTGGTATACTGGCTCTTCATGTTATCATTACCCTCTCTTTATGTCTTTGGATCACCTCATCTGCTTCAACACAACAGTCTTTGCAAAATAAAGAGCCTGGGAAAGAACTAATATAAACACTTAAACAACAAAGAGATTCTTTATGGTCAATTCGGTCTCTACATCAACCTCTCCAACAACACAATCCCCCAGTTCAGATTCTTCTGTTCACAGCTCCTCCCCTAACAATGTACATCCCAAGACAAAACAACGAGTAGTTACAGCTATCCAGTGTTCTCTCCTCATAATCCGAATAGCGTCTATTGTATTGTTAGGATTAGGCATAGCTCTCTTAGCTCCAAGTCCCTTATTAGGATCGGGGCTTCTGGTTGCTGCCCTTGCTTTAGCAATAACTTCTTTAGTGTGTGCTATCGCACTCTCTACCTACCAAACACTCACTATCCGTAAATTACAAAAAGAAGTCTCTTCGTTAGAGAAACGTTCTGACATTATTTTTGTAGAGCCATGCGTAGATGAAGGGTTCTTTATCAGCGAAAATCCTTTCGAGGGATTGGAAAATACGGTCGATATAAATGCCTTGTCCCCACGAGACCTATCTCCTGAAGATCGCGATTATATACAAGAATTAGTCTCTCGAATCGAAACTGAAAACTAGCCGAATGCAAAAAAAGCCTTCTAACATTTTAGGAAGGCTTCTCCTAGAAGAGGAAATACCCTTTCTTAACACAGCCTATCTTCCAATAAAGAATTTTCGTACCGATCTCCCCTGAACAACAAGAGCAATCTTAACAATCTTGCCCACTAAGAATGGTAACACGCCCATTTTGAAAGCCCCAGCCAGATCAAGAGAAGCCGAAACTCCAACACTTTTTAAGAAGCAAGCAAGCCATAATGCTCCTAGACAAAGGCTAACTCCTCCCCCAACAAACAAAATCAATGCCACAACTAGTGACTTGGCTTTTGTTCCTCCGCATTTACCGTATAGCCAAGAAATCAGTGCCACCGCGGGGACAAAGGAAAATAGGTACCCGGCGGTGGGGCCGCAGAATACAGCTACTCCACATGCAGGGTTGCAAAACACTGGGAGAAATAACCCTTCTAACAAATAGGCTCCTACAGTAGCCACAGCCATACGAGGAGTCATAGCAAGCCCCAAACAAAAAATCCCTAACGTCTGAAAAGTAACAGGAACTGGAGTGAAGGGTAAATTTATACTAATCTTAGCTAAACAAGCTAAGAACAAAGATCCAGTGATAACCTTTACGAAAGGATTACTTATAAGAGTTTCAGAATACCCCTTAGCGATGCTCTTAGCAACCATTACTCCCTCCAAATTCACTGAATGGATACCATATATCCGGCTCTTAAATTAACCACAGGCACCTTTACCACACCATAATAGAGAGCACGGTACTGAAAGTCTTTTAACCAACAGCCTCTGTGGAAATTAATCTAAAAAACCATTGTTCAATGCTACAAGAAATACTATTTTGCATACAAAGAAAAGATTTCCTTTAGGTTTAGTCCCTAAACCTATTTCTGTTCTAGCTTCACGAACTCACGGATGTACAATTTCTTTTTCCAAGCCCATTCTTTTTCTGCCATTTCTCGCTCCCAAGATAAACGCTCTTTTCTTAAAGCGAGCTCTCTTTCTCGCAATTCTAAATCTTTTTTTTCTAAACTTTCTTCCTTTTCTTTACGTTGAAAAGATTCTTTACATTGCTGCAAAGCATCGAGAACATCCTTTATCATGCTTTCACTAATAGGGATTGTCCCCGCTCCATGCTCTTCCATGCTATCTATAATGACTGCGTCTGAAATAAGCTGTTCGCCATCTGATAAAGCCTCACGAATAGGAATTGACTGGTCAGAAGTTTGAGCCTTGTTGTTCACCAAGAACTTTCTTAATAATTCACAAAGTTCAAAAGGATCTGATATCCCTTCTAGAAAAAGAGCATCCCTTATGCCTATATCTTCACATATTTCTTTTAAAATCTCGGTAATACGGAGATTTTTATTTCGCTCGAATTCCAACTGATTATCATCCGATTCCACTCCCGAAATAAATGTCATCCTTCCATTGGATCCTCTATAAAGACCTTCTCCCATACCATCCACTGTAGACAGTAAGCAAACGAAACCCACAAAACCAAAAAAGAATGTTTTTTTCATAAAAATAGAAATCGCTCCGTATTGAAAATAGAAAACCCCTCATTACCCCCTACAGGAGGGAAGCAACAAGAGGCATGGTTAAGGTAGGTTCATTTCAATCCCACTCCGCTTGTGATAAAGCACATTATTTAGGGATTACCTTAAATCACTGCACACATACCGATAGCAGTTCTGCCTGCAAAATAGCTCTACAAGCTAGGATATCCGCAAGCTGATCTCTTTCTTGAAAATCTCGTATAGATAGCGGTGGGCGCACCAATTCACATTCGATCATTTTCTGCGCAGCCATTAAAGCCTTAATCCCTAAAGGATTCACAGACAACTCAAGCCAAGAACACGTCTTCTTCCACGCATCTATAGATCGACATTGAGCCACATAATCTCGGGCTAACTCTGGCCAAACGTTAGATAACACAGAAACTAATCCAGAAGCTCCAGACAAACGCATTTCTGGCCACATCCCATCATCACCACAAAATACTCGTACTCCTGATTCTGCAAAAAGCGTGCAAGCTTGTGTTGATCCACCAGAATCCTTAACCCCCATGCATAAAGGATGCGAAGCCAAGGATTTGACTACCTCTGGATGCAAAGCCACTCCAGTACGAGAAGGATTATTATAAAGAATGATCGGCTTCTTACTCACACTCAAAATTTTCTCAAACCAAACCTTCTGTCCATAAAGTCCCGGCTTAGTGTAAAGAGGAGTTGGAACAAAAAAACCATCTATAGGCCATCGTTGAGCAAATTCAATCCAAGAAATCGCTTCTTGAATAGACGTAGCCGTGACTCCTAAGAACAGAGGGACATTCAATTTCAAGGTAGAAACAAATGAAAGAGCTGCAAATTTTTCTTCATACGCTAAAGATAAACTCTCTCCCGTGCTCCCAAATAAAAAGACTCCATTACCAGCATGCTCTTGCGAACGGACCACGCTCTCTAAAGCAGCGAAATCAATAGATAAATCCGCTTTAAAAGGCGTAATACAAGCCGTCACGACGCTCATAAACCACTCCTGTTTAATCCCAATACGTAATCGTGAAGTAACTTCGTTACCACGACTCCAGACTCTTCATTAATAATTAAGTTAATAACTGTATCTGTTTGGCTCCAATACAATACCGGAGTCCCTTGCAAAGCATCAAAAACTCCTGTCATACTCCAAGAAGTCAACTTAGCTCCAACTAATGCAACCAAAGACACAGGACCTTCACAACTCACCGCACCAAATTCTCTAAGAGCTTCTGTCATTGACTGGTTATTTTCTTCCCAATCCACGGTGAAATATACTCCAGAATTTTGAGCCATAACAACTCCAGGAATCGATCCTAGGCCTCGCACACATCTCAAAACATTCTCTAATCTCATCAAAGGAGAATGGTATTCCACAAACCAAAGAGCCTGATTTGCCTTTAACGAAAGAGCTTTTATCTCAGGCCCTTCTACACCCTCATTCAATGAGGCACAAATCCAGGTTCCCTCTTTAGTTAAATCAAACGTTGAAGTCACAAAAATAGGGACTTTTGCTCGAATACAAGGCTTTAACATATCCTGGTGCAACACTTTAGACCCAGAACTTGCTAACTCCTGCATCTCCTCAAATGTTAAAAAATCTATGAGTTGCGTATCTTTTAGAATCTTAGGATCTGCGGTATGTACACCACGAACATCTGTGTAAATACGCAGCTCCCTCGCTTCACATAGTTCTCCTACCAAAGAGGCAGAAAAATCGCTGCCCCCTCTCCCAAGAACTGTAGTTGCCCCAGAAGCTGTTGCTCCCAAGAATCCCTGCATAAGATAAATCGTATTCTCTTTTAATACCAACTCTCCCCACATAGTTTGCATCAAAGCTAAATCTGGTTCCGCTCGCAAAAATTGTGAGTCAGTCAATATCACCTGACGAGCTTCTAGCTGCTCAAGCTGCAGACTATTTGCACGGCAATAACTACAAATTAGGGAAGCAGATAAATCTTCTCCTATAGCTAGAATCTTTGCTTGGTCTTCTTGCTGAAGATGTCCAGCGCCCTCAAATTGCTTTAAAGGCCCTAAAAAAGGTTCGATAGCAACGTCTATCCCCAACTCTTTAGCAATAGATTCATGTTTCTCCCGAATCATGGCCGTGAATTGAGATTTCTGTCCTACAGGTGCCCGACAAAACTCTTCCAATAAATCTGTAACACCAGCCACTGCACTGACAACTACGAAAGAGGGCTTTTCCTTTCGGATAATCTCGCAAACACGTTGGATGCTGGAGGATGTTCCTACACTCGTTCCTCCGAACTTGCAAACAAGAGGCGCTTTTTTCTCTTTAAACATGTGCCAGCCCCTCTTGATAGAAAAGATTCACCCTATCCTGGAGAAAATTCATATTCGATATTAAGGCTCCTGCAGCGCCTCGAACCAAATTATGAAGAAGAACGCACATTTTAATTGTTTTCGCACTTCCACCATGAGAGATAGGACCTATATGTAAGCGCATATCATCGTGAAGGAGATCTTTTTGCACCTGAGGATGCCAAGGAGAATCATAAAGGACATACGTATCAGAATATTTTTCGTAACAACAAAAGATCTTTTCCAAAGAAACTTCTTGGGCAAACATTACATGCATCGAGATGACATGCCCATACATAACGGGAACACGATGAACAGATGCCGTTATGGAAAATTCTGCAGGAGAACTGGGGCTGCCTAAAATTTTTAAAGTCTCCTGATGTATTTTTTCTTCCTCTCCTAGGATATGCGGAATCGTATTCCCAATTAAATCCAAAGAAGAAACTCCTGGATATCCAGCCCCACTAGCAGACTGTAAAGTAACAACATGCACATGTTCGATATCAAATGGAAGCAGTGGCCTAAGAGCTAAAGCAATACCCGAGACACAGCAGTTAGAATTGGTAACGATTTTCCCTAAAAAAGGCTGATCATCTAGAAGGGATATGTGATCACTATTGACCTCAGGAATTAAAATAGGCACCGATTCATGCATTCGATAAGCGCCAGAGTTGGAAAACACGATTTTCCCTGAGGACAGACAAGCGGTTTCTGCAGAAAAAGCAACGGATGTAGGAAGACAAGACACAACAATATCGGATTCAATCTCTTCAATAGAACGAATTGTAAGATCTTGAACAGATTCTGGCATGGCCATTAAAGGCTCTTGCCATAAACACGCAGACTCATAACGCAATGAGTGCTTCTTAGGAGAAGCACTCAATTCGGCAATCTCCCACTGCTTATGCCTTTGTAACAAAGCGATTAGCTTTTGTCCGACAAGGCCTGTAGCACCCAAAATTGCAATGCGCATCGTCACCTTTAGCTCTTAATCAAAAACAACTTCCTGAAATAGACTTTCATACAAAACATCAGAAGTGTAATACCCTGCAGGCAACCTTTCTTCCATAATTTTCCTTAAAATGATCAGCACTCCATCAGAAAAAGTCTGCCGAGAGAAGGCCTCATGACGAATAACAAAACGCTCGTTTTTCCCCACAAAAGATACTTCGTGTTCTCCAAAAATGTTGCCGACACGAGAACCGAACATCTCGATACAAGGTTCCTGCTCATCCCCAAAATGGTCTTTTTTTGCAGAGCAGATAGCCTCTGCTAACGAAAGTGCTGTACCAGAAATGGCATCTACCTTCGTGCGATGATGAGTCTCTAAGATACGTACATCATAAGAAGCATCGAATAACTTAGCCGCACAAGCAGTTAGTCTTCTCTGCACATAGGCGCCCAAACTCATGTTTGGGCTAAAAATGACAGGAACATATTCCGATAACAAAGACAATTTGTCCCTAATAACGCTATTATCGGAAAATCCTGTGGTTCCAATAATTACAGGCTTAGGCGTTACCAATAAAATATCCATAAGCGTTTCTGTAACTTCAGGAGCTGAAAAGTCTATAAGAATATCATTTTCTAAAACGACTTCTTTCAACAAAGTCTGCGATCTTCTTGAAAATCCCTTCCCCAAAAGACAACGAGGGTGAGAACGCAACGCTTCTGTTAACAGCCCCCCCATCCTCCCAGTATTTCCAATAAGACCCACGCTTTTTTTCATAATACTGTCAGCAACTCTAATCTACGTTCTCTGCTAACTAAAGGATCTTCCTTCAATAGCCAATCTTTAAACGAAACGGCCGGAGTATAATATAAGTTAGGAAATAGCTCCAAGATGAAAAGGAACATGAATCAGCTAACTTCATTAGTTAGCTAATAAACATATAGAAATCTTTTCGTGATTTAGATGAATAAAAAAATAGCCCTTATGCTTCTAAGAAAGCATCTCCGTCAATTTCAAAGGAATCTGCCACAAGATCGACTATGATATCTTCTGCGTCAAAATCACATTCTTCTGACCCTTGAACAATGATACTTTGTCTATGTTGAACATGATTGTAGAGTTTAACTAGCTGTTGATGTAACCAATGAATCAATTTCTGAAGATACATCGTAATACTAATTCCTAAAAGCACTCCTCCTATCGCCAAAACTCCTCCAGCTATAGGAGCTAATCCCGGTACTAGAGTCAATGCCAAAATAGCTAACCCAGACAAAAGGATCATCGTAGCAACGATAATAGACTGAAACTTTTCCTCTTTATTCGCCTGATTCACATGCTCGCGAATAGCTTTTTCGGTTTGTACAATTACGGATCTCCCAGCTCGTTCCCATGTCTCATCTTTTTCTTCTTTTGAAAGTAAAATGGTACGACCTTCTTGCTCAAACATTTCATTCATCATACGAGCCTTCAGCCTAGCTTCCCTTCTTCGAGCCAAACTAATTTGCAATCTAGCCCTTAATTGATGCACGGCATGAATAACTCCAGAAGCAACCATAGGAACGGCTGATGACGATATAGCTCCTCCTATGGAAGAGAGCAATAGAACCTGTACAACAGGGAACCCGCCAAAGCCTGCTAATACAGTGCATGTAATTCCTGCCACCAATAATAATCCTGACAAGGCAAGTATTCTTTTCTGTTTTTTTGTTAGAGACAGTGCTTGATTGATCTCTTTATCGGATAAACGTTCAACAGAGGCGGAAGTGAAGGCACTTTCAGAAATATCCACTTCCACCTTTCCTTCTACCTTACGGCTAAAGTCCGCCTGAGCGATGTTTTTTAATTTAGTCTCTGCAAGCAAATCTTGTTCTTGTTGCGCTCTAGCAAAGACTCTCCATTGACCAAGAGTCGTATGCAACATATTAGAGATAACTAAAGAAATGCCTAAGCTAATCAAAGGAGGGGCAAAAACTATAAGAGCTGCGGCTGCGCCCCCTGTTGCCACAAGAGTCCCAACAACAGCTAAAGAAATGCCTAAGCAAGCAAATCCAGCCCCTAATAAGACTAAACATCTCGCGATCTTCCGAATTTTTGCCCCTTCAACAAGCATTTCTTCTGGAGTAAGGTCAACTCCTGATGCAGCCTTTTTGGATTGAAAAAACCGCACATAGAGATAGTGCGCAAACCCTGCGAACAAAGCTCCACTCCCTCTACTATAAGAAATATCCCCAAACTTTCCTATAGTACTTCCATATCCCCCTGGAATATAAGAAGATCCAAATTTCAATACAAGGCCTGCACCTGCTAATCCAGCTCCGAGTAAAGCAGCACTTTTTGCTCGCTGCTTAACAGACATTCGAGGAGCAACTAAATCCTTTATTCCGTTAATAAGACTGCGAAGTGTAGTAACACCTCCCACAGAAATTCCAGCAAAGGCAATTGCTAAAACTATAGCTTGAGGAGCTCCCGGAGCGAGTATCGTTAAAGCAACAGCTACAATAGCTAACGCAACGCCTAACACCACAATACCAGCGATTAGCCCTGCAGAATGTTTTAGTGCTTGCCCTGATTTCGAAACACCTTCTTCAGGAATCGAAACCATTGGTATATAGGTGCTTGATCCCTGATTTTGTATTAAAGAAAGGTCTCCAATAGCATTTACATCAATAGGCTCACTATTTCCGGGAACCCTAGAAACCATAAAAAACAAAATCTTTTTAATTAAGATTAATTATAACAACAAAATAAAATCCCTTTCACAATAAAAAGTAGCACATCTCATTTTTATCATATCAAACAAGTATATCATGAAAAAAAGTCTTCTAAAGATTACATTAGCTCCTCATCTTTAATCTTTTTCAACGTGTGGTCCCTTTGAACCAAGCCTTTCTGATTTCCCCTTCGGCTCCTTATGGAGAATTTTCCATCCCTCCTTCAAAATCTCACTCTCTACGAGCCATCCTTTTTGCCTCGCTATCTAAAGGGACCTCCATCATAAACAATAGTCTTTCCTCTCCCGACACCGACACTATGCTCTCAGCATGCAAAAAATTTGGAGCTCGTATTACGAGAGTTGGAGAAACTCTGCATATACAAGGGAATCCTCCTCCTTATTCCCAATACTCCTCTCACCATTTCCATATGGGAAACTCTGGCATAGCTCTACGATTCCTAACGGCTCTTTCTTCTTTATCCCCATCCCCTATCCTCATTACAGGAGCCCACACACTCAAAAGACGCCCTATCGAACCTCTTCTTTCTAGCTTAGAACAACTTGGATCGGAAATTCGTCAAAAGAAATCTTCTTCCATTCCTTTTGTTATTCGAGGCCCTATATCCTCAGGACATGTTACTATCTCTGGACAAGATTCCCAATATGCATCTGCCTTAGCCATTACCGCAGCAGTAGCGCCCCATCCTCTTTCCTTTTCCATTGAAAATCTGAAAGAACGTCCCTGGTTTGACCTAACCCTAGACTGGCTCCATTCTTTAAACATCTCCTTTTCCAGAGAACAAGATTCTTTATTCTTCCCCGGAGCACAATCCATAAAAAGCTTTTCCTACTCTGTTCCAGGAGATTACAGTTCCGCTGCTTTTCTAGCTGCTCTGGGGTTGCTATCCTCATCCTCAAACCCAACAGTGCTATATAATCTTCCCTCCAAAGACCCTCAGGGAGACAAACAACTCTTCTCTCTTTTAAAAAGCTTAGGAGCAGACATTGTTATTGAAAAAGACCACATTGAAATCCGCCCATCTTCCTTCTCTGGAGGAGTCATTGATATGGATCCTTTTATAGATGCTCTTCCTATACTAGCTGTTCTCTGCTGCTTTGCCAAAAACCCATCGCATTTGTATAATGCGCTAGGAGCAAGAGACAAAGAAAGCAATCGCATTGAAGCTATTGCCCATGAGTTGCGGAAGATGGGTGGCTCAGTTCATCCTACTCAAGATGGTCTGTATATAGAGCCTTCTCGATTGCATGGAGCAGTTGTTCATTCTCACAATGATCATCGCATTGCCATGGCTCTTGCTGTAGCAGGAGTTCATGCCTCTTCCGGACAAACCCTCCTTTGTAACACACAATGTGTAAATAAGAGTTTTCCTCATTTCGTGATTGCTGCACAGACACTACATGCCAACATTCGACACCACCAAGCAGATTTTTCTTTGCGGTCTTCCCTCTGTAGGTAAAACCTCTTTTGGGAGACTTTTAGCTCAGTTTTTATCGCTTCCCTTTTTTGACACGGATCATCTTCTTTCTGCTCGTTTTCATGGGGATTCCCCTAAAGCCATTTACCAACGTTTCGGAGAAGAAGGGTTTTGCCAAGAAGAACTCCTCACTTTAATTAACCTTCCTGTTATCCCTAGTGTAGTTGCATTGGGAGGGAAGACCCTTCTCGATAAACAAATCTATGAACATATTACCCAACGGGAAAACATTCTTTTAGTCTTACTCGACCTCCCCTTTGCTACCTTATATCAACGCTTACAAAAAAAACCGCTTCCAGAAAGCCTTAAAAATACCCCTTCATTAGAAAATGCTTTGTTCCAGCGCTTAGAAAAACTTCGCCTGCTCACCCCCCATATTTTCTCTTTACAAGCAGCTACCTCTCTTCATGAGATAGGAGAAGTTTGTCAAAGTTTTTGCTTGCAATTCTTGACTGCACAAGAGATTCCTTATGCATAATCAATATGGATCCCTATTTTCTATTACTACCTGGGGAGAATCTCACGGTCCCTCTATCGGAGTCGTTATTGATGGTTGTCCCGCTGGACTTCCTTTAGCACCAGAAGATTTTCTTCCCGCTATGAAAAGAAGAAGACCTGGACAACTCCACACCTCTCCTCGCCAAGAAACAGACTCGGTGACCATTTTATCTGGTGTCTACCAACAAAAAACAACGGGAACCCCCATTTCTCTTCTTATTCAAAACGAGGATGCATCCAGTACTTCTTACGAGCAACTAAATGACTGCTACCGCCCAGGACATGCACAATTTGCTTACGAAGGTAAATACGGTTTTGCAGATAACCGCGGAGGAGGACGATCCTCCGCTAGAGAAACAGCTGCTCGAGTAGCAGCAGGCGTGGTTGCTAAAAAAATTCTCTCATCTCAGGGAATCAAAACACTCGCCTTCCTTTCTGGATTCGGTCCCTTAGAAAATAAAACCTACCCAAAACTCACCGATCCTCTAATACGAAAGGTCTATTCATCTCCCTTTTATACCATCCTCTCTCAAGAGGAAATTCAAAATCTTCTTCTCCATGATCCAGAAGATTCCTTCGGAGGGATCGTTTCTTTTATCACTTCTCCCCTACCTATAGGCCTAGGAGAGCCCGTGTTTGGGAAACTCCCAGCTCTTTTAGCGGCTGGTATGATGAGCATCCCCGCAACCAAGGGATTTGAAATAGGAGAAGGGTTTGCTTCAGCACATATGACAGGCTCTACTTATCTAGATTCTTTTATTGCTAAGGAAGGAGAGATATCTTTCCAAACGAATCGATGCGGAGGAACTTTAGGAGGCATTAGCATCGGACAACCTCTTGAAGGCCGAGTAGCCTTTAAACCCACTTCATCTATTCGAAAACCTTGTCCCTCCGTATCAAAGGATGGAGAGCCCATCACATATAAAACCCCTAAACAAGGGCGTCATGATCCCTGCGTGGCAATTCGAGCTGTTACCGTTGTTGAAGCCATGCTTGATCTCACTTTAGTAGACCTTCTCCTTCAACACCGCTGTGCTAAATTATGATAGAACTCATCACAGATAAACCCCACCCTATGCACTTAGTAGATTCCCTGTGCGATCCCCAGCTATTTGCTACCTTAGCAAAAACTTCTCCTTTGATTTTTATCACCAATTCTACGCTAGAAATACTCGTACTCCCGCCTTTATTAGAAACGGCTCGCTCATTAGGATTTTCTGTAGAAATCCTTATCATTCCAGAAGGAGAACAGGCAAAAACAGAAACCACCTTCCTCTATTTGCATAAACAGCTAGCAACTCTTACTATCCCTAGGCAAGCTACTCTTATTGGTGTTGGAGGTGGCGTTGTTTTGGATATTGTAGGATTTGTAGCCTCTACACATTGTCGAGGCATGCCTTTCATTGCCGTACCCACAACCCTAGTTGCTATGATCGATGCCAGTATTGGGGGGAAAAATGGAATCAATTTGGATCATATTAAAAATCGCATTGGCTCTTTTTATTTACCTAAAGATGTATGGATTTGCCCCTCTGTGCTCTCTTCTCTTCCTGAACAAGAATTTTATCATGGAATAGCTGAGTGCATCAAACATGCCTATATAGCGGATGCTTCTATTCTCCCTATCCTTCAAAATCCAGCTTCTTTACGCTCCACGAAACAACTGTCTCTTCTCATCAAACGCAACTGTCTTTGTAAGGCCTCTATAGTGGGAAAAGATATTAGAGATCATGGAATACGTCAGATTTTAAATTTTGGGCATACGTTAGGACATGCTTTGGAAATGCTATTTACAGGGAAAATTTCTCATGGTTTTGCTATAAGCGTGGGAATGGTTCTGGAAACGAAACTTTCTCTAGCCATGGGAGTCGCTCGCAACCCAAATATCTTACATTTTTTAGTTCAGGATCTCCTGAGATACCAACTTCCTACTTCTTTGAAAGATCTGTACGCACAAGCTCAAATTCCTATTCACAGTTGTAGTCAAATTCTTTCTGCTCTCAGCTATGATAAGAAAAAACAAAATGCCTCTTTACCTCCTTTCGTTATGATAGAAGAGATCGGACTCGCAGCCTCTTGTAATGGTAGTTTCTGCCAACCTGCATCTAATCATTTTCTTACACACATTTTAAAGGAAGATCTCCATGCTATGCACGATCATTAGAGGCCCTTCTTTCCTTGAAGCCAGAAATCAGCTATTGCGCTCTTTAAAAAAATGCCGTTGCTTTGAAATGCGTGCAGATCTTCTTACTGTATCCGATGCAGAACTACAAAAACTGATTCTCCTAGCTCCTATTTCTGTCCTTACATGGAAAAAACCCCCATCCTGTACGCCACAAGCCTGGGTAAAAAAAATACAATCACTAGCTAAGCTTCATCCAACCTATTTGGATTTAGATAAAGATTTCCCAGAAGAAGAGATTCTGCACATTCGTCATCTTCATCCTAATATTAAGATCATACGCTCCTTACACACCAGCGAGCATACCGACATTACACAACTATATACACAGATGCTGGCTTCATCTATCGATTACTATAAACTTGCTGTTTCCCCTGCTTCTACTACAGATCTCCTGAATATCTGCCGTCAAAAGCACTCTCTCCCTCAGAATACAACTGTGCTCTGCTTGGGGAAAATCGGCCAGTCTTCGCGTATACTCTCTCCTATTTTACAAAATCCCTTTACCTACACAATCCCTACAGGGGCTGATCCTGTAGCCCCAGGGCAACTCTCCCTTAACCATCACTACTTTTACAATTTCACAAACCTTTCTCCCCAATCCCAGATCTGCGCTCTCATTGGAGACACTTCAAGAAGCATAGGACACCTCACTCATAATCCTTTCTTCTCTCAGCTGAGCATTCCCTGCCCCTATGTTAAGCTTCCTCTAACCCCACAAGAACTTCCCGAATTTTTCTCCTCTATTCGAGCTCTTCCCTTTCTAGGAATAAGCGTAACCTCCCCTCTCAAAACTGCTATCATCCCGTTTCTTGACAAACAAGATTCCTCTGTAAAACTCTCTGGATCTTGTAATACACTTGTTATTCGACAAGGAGAAATTATAGGCTATGATACTGACGGAGAAGGTCTTTTTTCAGTCCTGACTCAACACAACATGGATTTAAGCAACCAACGCGTTGCTATCTTAGGAGCCGGAGGAGCAGCACGATCCATCGCAGCACGATTGAGTAGAACCGGATGCGAGCTTCTCATTTTTAATCGAACCAAAATCCATGCCGAAGCTATTGCTTCTCGTTACCAAGCGCAAGCTTTTGATATAAAAGATCTTCCGCTACATTCTGTTTCTCTTATCATCAACTGCCTTCCCCCTTCCTCTATCATTCCTCAAGCTCTAGCTCCTCTTATCGTAGACATCAATACCCTTCCTAAACACAACTCGTTTACTCAGTATGCTCGGTTGAAAGGATGTTCCATCATCTATGGCCATGAAATGTTCGCGCAACAAGCGCTTTTACAATTCCGCTTATGGTTTCCAACACACTCTTTTAACCATCTAGAAAAAAACTTTTCTCGTAGAGCCGCTGTTCTAGCCTCTCTTTTTTCCATCGCAGCATAAAAAATTTTTTTCTATTCTACTCCTGCGTTTTTAGGAGGCTGTATGCGATTTTTATTTGCCTTTATTCTTCTATGCTCCCCCTGGGTCTCTGAAGCATCGCAAAATATTGTTACCGTAAAAACTATACATGAGGTCGCTTCTGACATCTTGTATGACAACACTAACTATTGGCTAATTTTGGATATTGATGATGTGCTATTCGAAGGGGCTGAAGCTCTTAGTCACTCGTCTTGGTTCGAACGTTCTATCCAGGGCATGCGAGCATTAGGAGCATCAGAAAAAGAGGCTTGGGAAGCCATTTACCCTGAATGGTTAGCTATTCAACATCAAGGCTCTATTAAACAAATAGAAACTGCCATCCCTTTACTCATTACTAAAGTACAGAATCAAGACAAAATTGTCTTTGCGTATTCAGAGCGCCAACTATGCGCGCAAAATGTAACATTTGAACAACTTGCAACCATAAACCTCTCTTTCGACAAGCCAAATCTTCCCTATGCGAGTCTCCCCCCAAGCATTAGTTTCACAAAAGGAGTTCTTTTCGGTGCCGAAATCCATAAAGGGCTAGGGTTGCAACTCTTTCTAGATGCACAACCTGATTTACCAGAAAAAATCATCTACATCGATAATGAGAAGTACAATGTCATGCGTGTTGGCGAAGTTTGTAACCAGAAAAACATCCCTTACTTAGGGATCATTTACACGGCTCCTAAATATCTCTCCCCTACCTATCTTCCTGATATTGCTAAAGTACAGTACTTATTCCGTCAAAAACTCTTAAGCAATGAAGCTGCAGCCCTTTTATTACGTCACCGTCTCGATAAATAGTTCCTACTGAAATAGAAATTAAACCTAGATAAAAAAATTTATTTCTACTACATGAATGGAAAAGTTCTGTGTGAGGTTTCTGTGTCCTTCCGTTCGATTCTGCTGACGGCTCTGCTTTCACTTTCTTTTACAAACACTATGCAGGCTGCACACCATCATTATCACCGTTATGATGATAAACTACGCAGACAATACCATAAAAAGGACTTGCCCACTCAAGAGAATGTTCGGAAAGAGTTTTGTAATCCCTACTCTCATAGTAGTGATCCTATCCCTTTGTCACAACAACGAGGAGTCCTATCTCCTATCTGTGATTTAGTCTCAGAGTGCTCGTTTTTGAACGGGATTTCCGTTAGGAGTCTTAAACAAACACTGAAAAATTCTGCTGGGACTCAAGTTGCTTTAGACTGGTCTATCCTTCCTCAATGGTTCAATCCTAGATCCTCTTGGGCTCCTAAGCTCTCTATTCGAGATCTTGGATATGGTAAACCCCAGTCCCTTATTGAAGCAGATTCCCCTTGTTGTCAAACCTGCTTCAACCCATCTGCTGCTATTACGATTTACGATTCTTCATGTGGGAAGGGTGTTGTCCAAGTGTCATACACCCTTGTTCGTTATTGGAGAGAAACGGCTGCACTTGCAGGGCAAACTATGATGCTTGCAGGAAGTATTAATGATTATCCTGCTCGCCAAAACATATTCTCTCAACTTACATTTTCCCAAACTTTCCCTAATGAGAGAGTAAATCTAACTGTTGGTCAATACTCTCTTTACTCGATAGACGGAACGCTGTACAACAATGATCAGCAGCTAGGATTTATTAGTTATGCGTTGTCGCAAAATCCAACAGCGACTTATTCCTCTGGAAGCCTTGGCGCCTATCTACAAGTCGCTCCAACAGAAAGCACCTGTCTTCAAGTTGGGTTCCAAGATGCCTATAATATTTCAGGTTCCTCGATCAAATGGAATAATCTTACAAAAAATAAGTATAACTTCCATGGCTATGCATCTTGGGCTCCACACTGTTGCTTAGGACCTGGACAATACTCTGTTCTTCTTTATGTAACCAGAAAGGTTCCTGAGCAAATGATGCAGACAATGGGCTGGTCTGTGAATGCAAGTCAATACATCTCTTCTAAACTTTATGTATTTGGAAGATACAGCGGAGTCACAGGCCAATTGTCTCCTATTAACCGAACCTATTCATTTGGCTTAGTCTCTCCTAATTTATTGAACCGTAACCCACAAGACTTATTTGGAGTAGCTTGCGCATTCAATAATATACACGCCTCCGCCTTTCAAAATGCTCAAAGAAAATATGAAACTGTGATCGAGGGATTTGCAACTATTGGTTGCGGACCTTACATCTCCTTTGCTCCAGATTTCCAACTTTACCTCTATCCTGCTCTGCGTCCAAATAAACAAAGCGCCCGAGTCTATAGCGTTCGCGCAAACCTAGCTATTTAGTAGGTTTGCACGAATACCTAGGGGGGCTTTGTAGTTAAATACCTTAATAACCCCAAAAAAGGAGGCATTATGCCTTACGGAACTCGTTATCCAACATTAGCTTTTCATACAGGAGGCGTTGGCGAATCTGATGACGGAATGCCTCCTCAACCTTTTGAAACTTTCTGCTACGATTCGGCCTTACTTCAAGCAAAAATCGAAAATTTCAATATTGTTCCCTACACTTCAGTTTTACCCAAAGAATTATTTGGAAACATCCTTCCTGTTGATCAATGTACAAAATTTTTCAAGCATGGTGCCGTGTTAGAAGTCATTATGGCTGGTAAAGGTGCTGCTGTCGCGGAAGGAACACAGGCAATAGCAACAGGAGTAGGCATCTGTTGGGGGAAAGATAAAAATGGAGACTTGATAGGCGGTTGGGCAGCTGAATATGTCGAATTTTTCCCGACCTGGATCGATGATGAAATCGCTGAATCTCACGCAAAAATGTGGTTAAAAAAATCTCTGCAACATGAACTTGACCTGCGTTCTGTAAGCAAACACAGTGAATTTCAATATTTCCATAACTATATCAATATCAAAAAGAAATTCGGATTTTGCTTAACAGCTCTTGGCTTCTTAAATTTTGAAAATGCAGATCCAGTTGTTATCCAATAAGCAAGGGGGATTTTATGTTCTTGAAAAAACGCTCCTCTTCAGGAATTTTAGGGACATTGTCTCTTACTGGAGTTGTGATCAGCTCCATGGTTGGAGGGGGGATTTTCAGTCTTCCTCAGAATATGGCAGCCTCTGCAAGCGCAGGGGCTATTATCATTGCCTGGCTTCTCTCCGGAATAGGAATATTTTTTATCGCAAATACCTTTAAAACTCTTTCCCTTGTTCGTCCTGACTTAAAGGCCGGTATCTATACCTATAGTAGAGAAGGATTTGGCCCCTACGTAGGATTTACAATAGCATGGGGATACTGGCTTTGCCAAATTTTTGGAAATGTCGGCTATGCCGTAATTACCATGGATGCCCTAAACTATTTCTTTCCCCCCTATTTCGAAGGAGGAAATACTCTCCCTGCTATTCTATTAGGATCTATCCTTATTTGGGTATTCAATTCCATCGTCTTACGAGGCATCCGTCAAGCTGCTTTTATGAATGTGATTGGTGTAATTTTTACTCTAATTCCTCTACTTATTTTCATTCTCATTACAGCTCTATTTTTCAAATTCTCAATATTTAAAACCGATTTTTGGGGAACTGCTCCCCAACACCATCTGGGATCTATCGGCTCTCAGCTTAAAAGCACCATGTTAGTCACCCTCTGGGCCTTTATCGGAATTGAAGGCGCCGTAGTCATGTCTGGAAGAGCCTCAAATCCCTCTTCTGTCGGGAAAGCTACGATCCTAGGGTTTTCCGGATGCTTACTCATTTATGTCCTTCTTTCTTTACTTCCTTTTGGATCTCTATCCCAATATCAACTTGCTAAGATTGCTGACCCCTCCACTGCTGGGGTACTGAAATTTCTAGTTGGGAAATGGGGAGAAGTCCTTATGAATACAGGACTTTTAATTGCTGTTTTAACAAGCTGGTTATCCTGGACTATTCTTACTGCTGAAATTCCTTACGCAGCAGCAAAAAATGGCACTTTCCCAGAATGCTTTGCAATTGAAAATGCTAAACACTCACCTGCATTCTCTTTATTCATTACAAGCGGCTTGATGCAAATTACCATGCTGTTAGTGTATTTTTCCTCTAATGCTTGGCATACCATGTTAGAAATCACCAGTGTTATGGTTCTTCCGGCTTACTTAACTAGCTCTCTTTTCCTTGTTAAGCTCAGCTTAAGTAAAAAATATCCTAAACAGGCACCCATCAAGGCCCGCGTTGCAATATTCACGGGAATATTAGGGACGCTATATTCTCTATGGCTAATCTATGCTGGAGGATTACAGCACCTATTTATGGTCGCTGTTCTCCTTGCTTTAGGAATTCCGTTCTACATAGACTCGGGAATAAGACATGATCAAGAAAAGACATTCTTGAACCGTAAGGAAGTCATGAAAATGACTACCTTAGCTCTTATAGCTTTGCTTGCTGTATTTTTATTCTCTGCAAATAAAATTCATTTATAACCAGAGAGTTAAGCACTTGCTATTCACGCTACTCACTCTTGCATAAAAAAGAACTGATTCTCATTCAGGGGAATCAGTTCTTTCTATTCTTTAAAAGCTTATTCTCTTATCCTCAATAGTAAAGCCGCATTAATTTTCTAAAAAATCTTTTTCAGCTCTTAAGGTATTGTATGCACATAGCTGTTTTGGGAGCAGGATACGCAGGATTATCTGTAACTTGGCATCTTCTCCTTTATACACAAGGGAGAGTTAGCGTAGATCTCTTTGATCCTACGCCAATTGGAACTGGAGCTTCCGGACTATCTTCCGGTCTTCTCCATGGCTTTACAGGTAAGAAGGCTATTAAACCCCCATTAGCAGATCTTGGGATTACTACTACCCACTCTCTGATCACCAAGGCTAGCCTATCCATAGGGGAACCTATCGTTATGTCTAATGGCATTCTTCGCCCTGCAATTTCTCAAGAACAGGCCTCTATTTTCATGCAAAGAGCACAAGAGTTCCCTAATGAAACCGAATGGTGGGATAAAGCTCGGTGCGAAATCTCAGTACCAGGAATGGTTATTCCAGAAGGGCTTGGTGCTCTTTACATCAAACATGGTGTAACCATTAACAATGAAAAGTATATCAATGGCTTATGGAATGCCTGTGCCAGCCTAGGAACACAATATTATGACGAGCTTATCGATGATCTTTCTTCGATTGCAGAGTTTTATGATCATATTATCGTCACCCCAGGAGCTAATGCTGATATCCTTCCGGAGCTCAAACATCTCCCTTTATCTAAAGTAAAAGGCCAACTCGTAGAAATTGCTTGGCCCTCAGAGATCCCGATGCCACCATTCAGCATCAATGGTCCTAAGTATATGGTCGCCGACACAGAAAGAAATACTTGTATATTAGGAGCCACTTTTGAACATAACCAACCAGACGCCACTCCGGATGCTCAGGTTGCTTACCAAGAAATCATGCCCCCTATTTTATCTCTTTTCCCAGGTCTTAAGGACGCCCAAGTCCTTAACTACTATGCTGGAATGCGCTCATCAAGCCCTACTCATTTGCCTATGATTAGCCGAGTCCAAGAAAAATTATGGTATCTTGGAGGGCTAGGATCAAAAGGTCTCTTGTACCATGGACTCTTAGGAGACATGCTTGCCCAGGCCTTACTGCGAGATTCTACGGCATACATAGCTAAAGAATTTCTTTATGCTCCGGAAGCTTCTTAATCCATCCTCCCTTTAGAGAGGGAGGATGGATTAATGCCTTACAAAGAGACACTAGCTTTCTCTTGCAGAATTTCGTCTAAAGAAATCTGCATCTTTCCACGAATAAAGGCATCCCAAGGAAGTCCGGGGACGATCTCATACTCTCCAGTCCCCAGCATTCGACAAGGGAACCCAAAGATTATATCTTCTGGCAAGCCATAGGGATTATTGTCCGAACATACTCCAGAAGAAAACCATTCCCCTTCCTTCGGTTGATATATGGATCGTGCAGCCTCTGCTAAAGCTCGTGCTGCAGAAGCTGCAGAAGACTTCCCTCGCGCTTCTATTACAGCGCTACCACGACTCTGCACAGAAGGAACCATAATATTCTCTAGCCAATCGCGGTCCGCTATAGTTTCTACAATAGGACGACCATGAATTAATGCCTGTGTAAAATCTGGAACTTGTTTTGCAGAATGATTCCCCCAGACAACAACCTGCGATACAGCAGATAAAGGGACTTCAGCCCTATGGGCTAGCATACTGTGCATACGATTCTGATCTAAGCGCAACATTGCATGAAAATTTTTTCTCAGCAATCTAGGAGCGTGATTCATGGCTATCCAGCAATTTGTATTCACAGGATTTCCAACGACAAAAATTTTGGCCTCTCGTTTAGCTGCTGTGTTCAAGACCTTACCTTGAGTAGCAAAAATCTCGCCATTTTTCTTCAAAAGATCTCTTCTTTCCATTCCTGGGCCTCTGGGGACAGATCCTATGAGAAAGGCAGCATCGATGTCATCAAAAGCATCATGCAAGGATGTCGTTACCTGCACGCGTTGCAACAAAGGGAAAGCTCCATCATCCAATTCCATGCGTACTCCAGATAGAGATCTTTCTGTCCCTGGGATATCATAAATACGCAGATCTATTCCGGTATCAGGCCCAAAAATATCCCCATGGGCCAAGGCAAATAAAAAGCAGTAGGCGATTTGCCCCGTTCCTCCTGTTACTGCTACACTCACTGTTTGAGAAAACATAAACCACCCTCTCTTGCTTTTACAAAACGCATATATTCTTCATGATACGCTTGTAATCAATTTTGAACCCAACATACGTTTGGAGAATAAAAGAATCAAGTCCCTAGCTCATATAAAATCTTAAGCAAAAAAAACCATCTATCGTTCAATAGATGGTTTTTTTTTGCTCGGACAAATGGAATCTAAAAAACTTTATAAAAGATAGGTCCCTGGGATCCTACCCACATGCTTGATCCTGACCGCATGACTTGCTGTCCTTTTTTAGCGGCCAGATAACCATGAACATCTAAGAAACCAATGAACCGTGCGCGAATAAAGAACATACGGGCACCTTAAACACTTTCAAAAAAGAAGAAGGCTCCCATTATAACATATTTAAAATAAAAATTCTGCAGAACAAATAGGAAGCCCTACTTAAAACATCATTGCAAAACATTAAAAAGTCTTAACAATTCTCTTGCCTCAGGAAATTCTATCGGAGCAGCCCCAGACATCAAGCCTATAATTTGAGTGGCTAATTCTTTCCCTAATGAAACTCCCTCCTGATCGAAGGAATTGATTCCCCAACAAAAACCTTGAAAAGCAAACTTATGCTCATAAAATGCCAGTAATCCTCCAGCAATACGAGGAGAGAGTTGCTGCGCAACCAATATCGAAGAGGGTCTATTCCCTTTAAATCGTTTGTTAGGATTATCGTTGTCTCTCCCCTGAGCTAAAGCTAGCGATTGTGCAACAAGATTAGCAAACAACTTCTGAGAAGAAGAGCTCCCCGATAATACACAGTCAATACCTCGTTGATTCTGTAGAAATCCAATAAATTCCACAGGAACAATATCTGTTCCTTGATGAAGACTCTGGAAAAAGGAATGCTGACAATTAGTCCCAACGTCTCCCCAAATAATAGGAGATGTCGCAAAATGCACCTCTTTCCCTTGTCTAGAAATGCTTTTCCCATTGGATTCCATTCCGCACTGTTGTAAATGCGCAGTAAAATATTTCAATCCTGTTGCATAGGGGATCACAGCTGTCGTGGGATATTTTAATACATTGCGGTTCCAAATACCGAGCATAGCAGATAAAAGAGGCAAATTCTTTTCCATAATTGGAGTCAATGCATGAGCATCCATAGAAGCTGCTCCCTGCAAGAACTCAAAAAAGACTTCGTAGCCAAAAGCAAACCCAAGTACAACCCCTCCCACCATAGAGGTAGCCGAGAACCTTCCACCAACACTATCCCAAAGATGGAAAACTTCCAAATAATGGGTTTTATCATCCATGGGACTACCCTCAGCAGTTACCGCTACAAAATGATCTGCTACAGACAATCCTTTGTCTTGATAAGCTCGCTTAAATAATTCCTCATTCACTGAAGGTTCTAAAGTTGTCCCTGATTTAGACACGACAACAATTAGGGTTTGCTTGAGATCTACTTCTTTTAAGACCTCTGCAGCATTATCTGGATCAATATTGGAAACAAAAAAGATACGTTTATCAGATGGACAAATCCCCTGCATAGCAAAATACATAGCTTTAGGGCCCAATTCTGATCCGCCAATACCTATCTGCACAAGCGTAGAAAATTTAGAACGGGCTGCATACAAAAACTCTGCAAGACGATGAGCCTCTCGTTCAGAATGATTGGCTATAGATGCCGCCTCATCCTTAAGATCATGGTCTCGAACCCAAGCTCTCGTTGCTGTATGTAACACAGAACGGGACTCGCTCTGAAACCCCTCTATATAATTCATGACAGCGCCTTGTTGCATACTCTCCATCTGCTTTATTAGCTCCCTTTCCTCGGCAAGCATTCTTAAAGCATTAAGGCTACGATCATCCACGCGCTCCGTAGCATAACTATAAGTAAACCCTTCCGCAGACAAAGCATACTGCTGTATCCGATCTTGGGACAAAGTTCCTGGTAAAGTCAAATCAACTGGATTCGTAGCTATCTCTTGCAAAGCAATTAATGACTCACAATCTAAGAAACTTTTACCCATTATGATTCTCCTTTTAAGGAAATTTGATACGAGAGACTTTTCTGTTTACTATCTTTTTTGATCTTTCACGATTTCATTTTTTCAGGACAGAACATATTTCAATAAATCATTCTACCAAGTACTCTGCATATCTTTTTTGTAAGTTATTTGGCAAAAATGTTTTAACGATAAGTATATCATTTTCATAGTAATGAGAAATTACTAACCCCGCATCGCATAATTCTGTAAATAATCCATATTCTTTATAAGGAAGATGCAAAGTTACCTGAGGATACTCCTCTTGTACCATGTCTGCCATAGCTTGCAACAAGTCTCGAATTCCTTCTCCTGTTTTTGCAGACACACATACAGGAGAGGGAGACAATAGCCGCAACTTAGCGGCAACACTCCCATTAGTAACCTTATCTATTTTATTCAATACAGTGATGACTTGAGGATGTTCAATCCCAAGCTCTAATAAAATAGCCTTGGTAGTTTCAACATGCTCCAATGCAAGTGGATGGGAAGCATCAACTACATGCAGCAAAATGTCTTCATGTAATGCAGCTTCTAGGGTACTTTTAAATGCAGCCACTAAAGTATGGGGAAGTTTACGAATAAACCCTACAGTATCTGTAAGCAACACTCGCTGCCCACATGGCAAAACGCAACGTCGCGTTTTAGGATCCAACGTAGCAAACAGCTTATTCTCTGCATAGGTCTCTGCTGATGTCAGTAGATTTAAAAGGGTGCTTTTACCAGAGTTTGTATACCCAATTAATGCGAAAGTCGGAATCTGATTGCGTTTTTTTGCTTTACGCCGCTCTTTCCTCTGGCGTTCAACATTTTTTAACTCCTTGGACAGTTTATGAATCCTTTCTCGAACTATCCTTCGGTCTAATTCAATCTGTTTCTCTCCCTCTCCTTTGACAAATCCTCCACCACTTCCTCCAGACTTCTGTCTAGAAAGATGTCCCCACATACGTTTCAATCGAGGCAATAAATAACGCGCTTGTGCAAGTTCTACCTGTAATCCTGCTTCAGCTGTGAGAGCTCGGCTAGCAAAGATCTCTAAAATTAACTCTGTGCGATCTAATACAACGACTTGCAATCGCTTTTCTAAGTTTCTTTGTTGAGAAGGAGAGATCTCTTCATCAATTAATAAGGTACCAATTGTTGGGAATTCTTCTAAAATCCGTTCGATTTCCTCCAGTCTCCCCTCATTCAAATACAAAGAGGAAGAGGGGGATCGCAAAAGCCATGTACAAGTCTCTAACACACTAAGATCACAAGAATTCGCAAGAGAAACGAGTTCTTCAATGTATTCAGAAACTTTCTCTTGCTCTGCACGATTGGCATAACAGCAAACAGCCAAAGCTTGCGAAGGATCTTGTTCCTCTCTAGGAAGAGAAAACCTCCAACCTATCGCACTTTGTCGTTCTTTTTTCTCTATCCGATTATTTTTTTTCATTGTTCCTTATCTCCATAAAAGCTCCATACCATCATAAGCACACTCCCTCGTAGGATCTTGCTCTAAAACCTTATGTAGATAATGGCTTACATGTGTAATCACTAAACGTGATGCCCCTATCTTATCCATTAAAAGATCCGCTTGTTCTAAAGTTAAATGGGAGGGGGAGCGTCTTCCAAAAGCCTTAGGAAGGCTACCTAATGAAGCTGAAATAACAACAGTGTTTACCCCTTTTAGATAATCTAAAATCCGATCATCATAATGAGACATATCTGTCAAATAAGCTAAATCTCCAAAACGATATCCGGTCACTTGGCAGTTCCTTTGAAAATAGGAAACATACATAAAAGGAACGCCTAAAAACTCATATTCCCCACATTGTTCATTTAAAATCGTGTAACGTAAGGAAGCTGCTAAACTATTATCAAGTGATGGATCCTGAATGAGATGCTTCTTAGTTTTACACAGATAGTCATATGTGAATGAAGAAAGCACAACGGGAACGGGTTCCAATCGTGTGATATACCAAGAACGAAGATCATCGATACCCCCAATATGATCATAATGAGGATGTGTAAGAAATACTCCATCCAATCGATGAATCTTGTATCTCAATAATTGAGTTCGAAGATCTGGCCCCGTATCAATAATAAAACTTTTCCCCTGACTTTGAACCCACACAGAGGATCGTAGACGACAGATTCTTCCTTGTGAACATACCTCACAAGAACAAAATGGCACAGGAGTTCCTTCCGGATCCCCTGTGCCCAAAAAAATGACCTTCCCAGAAGAAGATATTTCCTCCATATAAGGGCCTCTTAGTATCGTTTTGAGTTTAGCCGTTCAAACCCCATTTTTGCTCTAACTCTGCTAACACTCCTTCTTTCTTGATCTCTTGTACAGCAGCTTCTATATCAGAAGCTAGAGATGGTCGATCAGAAGCAACTCCAATTCCATACCCTAAAACCCATTTATCTTCAGGAAGATCTATCGTTTCAGTAGTGAGCGTCGGAAAATCTTTTAAAACGACCTGCGCAATAGACGGTTCTAAAACAGCTATAGGAGACTTGCTATGCAAAACTTCCATAAGCACTTCTAAAGTACTATCAAAAGAGCGAATACGCACCCCTGGAAGAGACTGTAAATATTCCTCTTGGTACGTGCCAGTTTGAACAGCAACAGAATTATACTGATCTAGTGGTAAAGACTTTGAGTCTCCATCCTTAAACACTAAAACCAAACTCTTTATTTCTTCGCCATAGTAGGGAATCATCAAAATTTCTTTCAATCGAGAAGACGTAATGGACACCCCTGCCATAATTGCATCAATACGATGCTGTTTTAAATTGAGAACGAGTGCATCAAAAGCAAATTCTCGGACTTCTAATTTTTTCCCTAGCTTTTTACTAATCTCCCTAGCTAAATCAATATCAAAGCCAACCGTCTCACCTCTTTCATCAACAAACTCAAAAGGAGGATACGTTGCGTTAGTTCCTACAATAAATTTTTCACTAACAGAGTCTTTGCTCTCTTTTGAACAGCCCGCCAAACAGAAACTACAGACAATTGCTAAGAAAGTCATCCAAGCTTTCTTTCTTTTTATATACATACTCACTCCGGCTCAAAGGTCTAACGACAGGGACTATACCCAGCATAATTCTTAAAAAAAATAAGAATCTATACGAAAACTTCTTCTTTCGATAATGCGCTTGTTTTTTGCATCCAAAATGCAAATTCCTCTAATTCGCTAGGGAGGATATGTTGAGCTCCATCACATAAAGCTAACTCTGGGTGCTCATGCACTTCTATCATCACTCCATCTGCTCCAAGAGCTACTGCAGCACGAGCTAGCGGCAGAACTAAATCTCGGATTCCTGCCGCATGAGAAGGATCCACAATAACAGGTAAGGACGTCTCTTTCTTAACCCATGCTACGGAATTCAAATCAAGAGTGTACCGAGTTGACGTTTCGAAAGAGCGAATCCCTCTTTCACAAAGAATCACACCAGGACAACTCGCACTACGCAACAAATATTCTGCCGCACCAAGCCACTCTTTAACTGTAGCAGCAGGATTCCTCTTTAAAATGACCGGACGATGACTCCGGCTCACTTCATCAAGCAGAACAAAATTCTGCATATTACGAGCCCCTATTCGCAAAAGATCCACATGCTCTGCTGTAATTTCAACATCACGAACATCTAAAACCTCTGTTTCTGTGAGTAATCCATGAACGGCCTTTGCTCGACTATGCCAAACTACACAATCCGGAGACCAGCCTTGAAAGGAATAAGGATTGGTTCGGGGCTTGCGAATAGAACCTCGAAAAATATGTGCCCCAGATTTCTTAACTTTTAACCCTAAGGAAATTGCATGTTCTTGACTTTCTAAAGTACAAGGCCCAGCAATAATAATAGGAGCCCTCCCCCTACCAATAGATAGAATGTCAGACAAACAAACAGCTGAGCTCCGATTTGGATCAAACACATTGGGAAGAGGAACCCGTTCTTTTTCCATGGGATCTTTTTCCTTTTCTTACTTATTTTCCTAGCGAGAGCAAATCATACACACTGAGAAGAGAAAAGAAATAGAAAGATTTTTATGAAAAAGAAAAATGCCCTCTTTAAAGAAGAGGGCACAAAAAATTTTTATTATTCTGATCCATTCGGCAATTGCTTAATATCAGAAATTACATCTACCAGCGTCGTAAGAAAGGCTTGAAATAATGCCTCATCAGCATATGCAACTCTTCCTTTGAGAAGCTTCCTACAATAACAAAGCAAGCTACAGGTCAAACACATAACGCCTTGTATAAAAAACAATCTACATTTTTGTTTTAGCATATTTTCTCACAAATACAATAGTTTCTTTATAAGAACTAAAACAAATAAATCTTAAAAAATAAAATTAAATTCAAATAAAAACGATTAAAAGTAAAATCGTTAAATTTATTGAAAGCAAAAAAAATCATTTGTTAAAATTCTCCGAGCAGCGAAGCAAAAGTATTTGCAAGAGGGTAAAGGAATGCTCGGATCTATTCCCTGTTATCCTGGATATAAACAAATTCCTGGGTACAACAATAATTACTTCTACTGCGATTTGTGCAATAGCATTGTTTCTCCTACTAACGTGGACATTGCCATTGTTTCGCCTGATCAACCGACTGCTAATCCAAAAACTAAGCTCTCTGTTTTACGCTGCAAAAACCACCCAACGAAAGGATTGAAATCCGGAGGGCCCATTACTTCTTTACAAGGCCTGATTCCTTCTTCATCAGTCTTTTCATCGGGAACGCATCAAAAGATGCTCCAACTCTGTGCTCGAGTTCGTTGCTTAGACATAGTCACTTTATGCAGTATGCTGATTGCAACCCTCTTGGCAGTTGCTGGAGCTATTATACAGTTCGTGATTGCTGCTCCTATCGCTTCTTTCATCCCTTTTGTTCTATTAGGTGTTTCCGTATCCTTATGTTTAGCTTCTTTCTTATGCGCTCGACTTTCCAAGAAAAATACTTTGCGTTGGCAAGAACTTTCTAAGGAAATTGTTCTATCGTCCTTAAGCGTCCCCGTCCAATCTGGAACCGAATGCTACACTTTATTAACAGAATTTCCTCCTACCTGTTACGAAACCCCAAAACGAATTGACGATCTTCCTTATTCTGTACGCACATGCCCACGTCGGGCTCCACGTGTAATCGTGAAAAAGACCGCGTGCAAACTTTCGACACACACACACAAAATCTTAAAAAAGCTACGTAGGGTTTAGCGCGCTATAATTACTTAAATAAAGCGAATAAAGCTCCCGCTGCTGCAGACTGTAAAGAGGCTGCTTCGTGTAGACAACGCTCTCTTAAAAACCGCGTGGCTATTCTATTTTCTGAGCAAGCAATCGCTTCCAAAATAGTCAACTTGTCTTGCCAACGACTACAGGGATACAGACTCATAACCGCATTCAGCCCAGCCTCTTCTCCCTCCCGTTGCAAAGAAAAGAGCGCTTTCTCTAGAGCAGCGGCAAAGCTCTCTTCTTGTGAAGGTTCCATAGGGGATTCGCCATCCCCTTCTTCCCAAAATAATCCGGAACAAAAACTCCAGCCTACCTGTTGCCCCGCTAAATACTGAGCAACAACCATTTTTACCTTACTGTATTGAGCTGCGACTAATAAATGGATGATCTTCTTTGCTAGATCCCTTTTCATAATTTCTCTCTGCAAAGGAGATGCTGGAGCAAGAATTTTCTGATCTTCACATAAAAACTGTTCAATCGCCCGACAGGGCTCAATCCTATGCATAAATGTTGCTATAACATCCCCAGCTTCCTCTATCTTTTCCCTACTCACTAAAAGCACAAATGCAAGATTTGCCCGAGCACGCATCCCCTGTACCGTTGACAAAAACTGTCCAGCTAATTGAGCCCCCTTGATGCCTAATGAGCAAATAGCTTCCGAAGCTGTTTCACAAATGACACTAGAAGACGAGGATAATGCCTCAATTAACTTATGCTCTCCATAAGAGTCTCCTTGTAAATAAAGAATCGCTGCAGCTTGCATCTGAACACGCGCAGAAGGGGAATCACAAGCTAATTTTCGGACAGATTCCATTATGGACGACGATCGAATCTCTTTACCCCCTCTTAAAATCACTTGCAAAGCAGCTACCTGAACCTCGGGATGGTCTACAGAAAATAATTCCAGAATGTCTTCCTCTACATACTTTTCTGGATATTCTTTTAACATCTCACAAGTCATTAAAGCTTGATCAATGCCTGTTAATACATCATCGAATGAATGTGTAAGCGAACACAAGGCCTTCCAAGCCTCTCTTCTCTCTGTTCCATCTAATTGCGTATTTTGAATAACACTTCTTAGATAAGGTGTTAAATCCTTAATTTCTAACAAAACAGCCGCACGATACGCAGCAACTCGAACTTGTATAGAGGGATCATTTTTTGCTAGATTGCTTACGGCGCGAAGTAAACTACCAGAACCATACATAGTAGCCACCTGTAAGGCAATCTCTCGCACAACATCACTATCATCAGACAAAGCTTGTAAAACTATAGGGACTAATCGATAATCGCGAGCCAGCCCCACCGATAAAATAGTGACCACTCGCACTGTAAGCGAAGAATGCCGAATATTTTCTTGAAGGAATGTTGCCGCCAGATCCTCATGAACATCACGATCAAAGGCCAATGAGGGAAAGCGCTTTTGGGAACGAAGAAAAGCTTCCTCCCAACTCACGTATTCATGATGCTTGGCCAAAGCCTGCAAAATCACGCGGACTTCTTGCAAAGAACAATCCGCACCTAGAAGATTTTTTGCCTCTTGAGCGGCTGTACGGTACTCATGAAAAAGCAAATGCCTTCTAATAGAGTCAGAAGAATCCGCACAACACGTTACAAAGAAGTAAATTATGCTATGGAGCCTAACAAGCCTCCACCAAGAAGATGGATATGTAGATGGAATACGCTCTGCCCTCCTTCTAAGCCATTGTTGATAACAACACGATATCCATTTTCTATACCGAAATCACGGGCCATCAACTGAATAATCTTCCCAGCTTCCGAAAGCAAGGAAAAATCGTCGCTTTGCATATCTTGTAATTTTTCAATATGCTTCTTTGGAATAATGAGCAAATGCACTGGTGCTTGAGGAAATTTATCCTTAATCACGATAAAATTTTCATCCTCAAAAACCTTATCACACTCTACAGCTCCCTCTATAATTCGTTCAAAAATTGTAGTCATACTACCCCCTGCTGTTTTAACACCAAATTCAGTGCTTCTTCGCAACTTTCCCGACTATCCCAAACAGAGAGGAATAACCCTTTATGGCAAAAAATCGCTCCAGGAATCCCTGTAGCCTTAACCAATTGATCCCCAAGCAACCCTGCCCAATCCTCTGGAAAAGGAATCCGCACCTCCATTCGACGATCCAAAGTAGGAGGAATTCCTCTCAAAATCCATTGATCTGAACAGGGGAAACTAACAAAAGCCGCCGGATGATTTTCTCCTCCTAAGGAGAAAAAATTTTCTTGCCAAGCTAATGGACGATCAAAGCGCAAACAGACATCTTCTTTTTCCATTACTTGCTTAACAACGTCACGACAAATACGATCATAACGAAACTTTTCCCGTAAACGAGTAAGCAGATCTATCGCAAAATGCAAAGCAAAGAAAAATTCCTTATCAGTGTTCCCTCCCTCTTCCAGGGGATTATAAATTTTAATAATATCAGAGAAAGAGCAAAATCCTTCCTTAGAGAAAAAACGGCCGTTATCCTGTTCATCTACACCATGCACTAATGTGCTATTGAGATATTCGTACTCTTCATGCGGAAGGGATCCTAGATGATGCAAATAATCAAGAACCATCCCTGCACTACTCCATGAACCAGTATAAGACACCTGATGATGATCAAAACGCTTATCCGCTATAGAGTACCGCCCCCCTACATCACAAACATACTCGCATTGCGCTAATTTTTCAGAATCTCTGGTGCGAATAATTTTGTCCTTGTCAACAAGGTCAAACATAATCAACAAAGCGCAAGCCGTCACTTCATCTGCGTGAAAAGAACCGTCATGTGTGCCAACACTTCTTGGAATTTGCATTCTCATTATCCTCCGTGATCCCCTCGACAATAGAACAACAAACAAACCTCGGCCGGTAGTACCCTATCCAAAAGCTGAAAATCCTCCATCCTACTTGCAGTTTAGGATTAATATCAAGCGTTCCGCTGAAGGTATTTCCCTCCTTTTGAAGTTCTAAATTTTCTTTACCTACCTCGCATTTAAAAATAAATCCTTTACACACCTATCATTAAGCATCATATAACATTCTTTAAGCTCTCTTAAAAAAATTTTTTCCGGTAAGCTGGGTTTCTTCACATATGAGGATTCCAATGACACTCTTTCACACTCATCACGATGCCGTCTCTCCGGACGGCTACTTATGTTCTTCCCTTCAGTTAGTTGGCTCTGGCACATATGAAGGAGAAATCGAAATCCAAAATATTCCTTCTTATTTCCTTGGATTCCGATTACCCACCCATTGCGTTCATCTTAATTTGAAGAGTTCTCTAGCCCAGTTAGGAGTAGATGCATCTCTTCTTCACTGCGAACTAAGCAAAAATCAACAACGTGCACATATGCACGTGCAGTTCACCGGCTATGGCCCTATCGCTGAGTCCATGCTATCTCTTCTCAAACCCGGAGATCGAGTAGCCAAACTGTTTGCTGCAGATGATCGTAGACTAGTCCGCTCCCCTGATTATCTTGAAAGCATGCTAAAAAATACTGATAAGACAGGACATCCTCTGCTCCGATTTGGAAAAAAACTCGAGCATCTTATCTCTTTTGATGTGGTGGACGATCGCCTCGTTGTATCACTCCCCACCTTGCCAGGCATAGTCAATTATGACCCAGACATCTATGGACTTCTTCCCTTAATTCAAAAATCACTAAGCAATCCTAAATTGAGTATTCGCCACTTCTTGTCTCTCTATCAGAAGATCGTAGAAGGACCACACATCCCTTATGAAGGAAACATTTTGTTAATCAAAACAGAGCCTCTTCATATCCGCACAGTATTTGCTCGCGTGGTCGATCAAATGCTCCCTCAAGGTCTATTTCACACTTCTGCCAACATTTTAGAACCCACAACGCGAGAGTCTGGAGATATTTTTGAATTTTTTGGAAATCCCTCCACTCTTGTAGAAAGAATCCCTCTAGAATTCTTCACTATCGAACCCTACAAAGAACACTCTTACTTCTGTAATCGAGATCTATTGCAAACTACCTTGCAATCGGAAAGTGAAATCAAAAAAATATTCGATACAGCTCCTCAAGAGCCTGTAAAAGCCGCCACTTATTTATCAAAAGGAAGTGAAATTTCTTCTCTTGATGCAGATTCTTGGCTTACGGGATCCGCAGCTGCATACCAATGTAGCGAAAAACAGGCAGCTAAAGACGAATACATCCACGCTCAACCCTGTTATCCATTTTTGGAAGCAATGGAAACGGGACTCATCAATAGCGAAGGAGCTTTACTCACTCGGTTTTTCCCCTCTTCCAGCTTAAAAGGGATGTTGATCTCCTATCATGTACGCCACTATCTTAAGCAAATTTACTTTCAAGTTCCTTCTTATACATATGGAGACTACTTCTCTCATAATGACCGAGGATTACTGTTAGATCTATATCAGGCGAACATTGATGTGTTCTGGGCTGATGAAGAGAGCGGCCGTGTATTGCAATATACAAAACGGCGCGACAAAAATAGTGGAATGTTCGTCGTTAAAAATCGAGTAGAAGAGTTCCAATCAGCATATTTCGTAGCGATTTATGGATCACGTCTCCTGGAAAATAATTTCTCGGCCCAACTAAACACGCTTCTTGCAGGGTTACAAAAAGCTGCACACACTCTAGGCATTCCAGGCTTCTCAAAACCCACTCCTCTTGCCGTAATCACAGGAGGAGGGACTGGCGTTATGGCTACAGGAAATCGTGTTGCAAAAGAGTTGGGAATTCTTTCTTGCGGGACCGTTCTCGATTTGGAAGCTTCACCTGCACAAATAGATCAGCCTGCAAACGAATTTTTAGATGCCAAAATGACATACCGTCTACCGCAACTTATAGAAAGACAAGAACATTTTTATTCAGACCTTGCCATTTTAGTTGTTGGTGGTGTTGGAACAGATTTCGAACTTTACCTAGAACTCGTCTACTTGAAAACAGGCGCCAAACCTCCTACTCCAATTTTCCTTATTGGGCCTGTTGAATACTGGAAAGAGAAAGTTGCTCATGCCTATGAGATTAATCTTAAAGCAGGAACTATTCGTGGTTCTGAGTGGATCAGCAACTGCTTATTCTGCATTACATCTCCTGAAGCAGGAATTGCTGTATTCGAACAGTTCCTCGCTGGAGAACTTCCCATAGGATATGATTATCCTCCAGCTCCAGACGGATTAGTTATCGTCTAACAAAAGAATTTCCCCTAACATTTTTTCCCTGCATCAGGGGAAGATGTTTGGGGAAATTGCTCAAATAAAAAGGCTTTAATAGCTCTAGGTAATAATACCTTCTTCCTACGAGAAGCCTCTCCCGCTATCAAAGTGACATCGTTCTTAGGAATAGACAAAAATTTTGCAAGCAATGCTACAACGGCATCATTAGCCTTGCCCCTTTCTGGCGCCTCGGTCACCCGGACCCTTAGTATACCATCTTCCAAGCTTACGACCTTATTTTCTCGCGCCTTTGTAGTAACTCTAATCTCTAAAACCCAAAAGCCTTCTAACAAAATTCTCTCCTTCTCCTTTCTAAGGAATTGAGGGAAAGCACATGATCCTACGTTTCCCTATACAATATACTAGCACACAAGAATACCTATTCCGGATTTCATTGCCTTCTAAAATACGTTTTTATTCCCATTCAAAAGTAAACCTCGTTAAAACTTATCCTTTCCTCTCCTAAAAACCTTGTTTTTTCTCTGCTTCCAAGTTATAACGAGGCAAGCTCTAACCTATACTCAGATGATGGAACCTTTACGTTTCGGTTATTTCTTTTGCATTCTCTTTATTGGCTTATTACAAACAGTTTTTGCCAAAGAACCAGATTCTTGTCCCGACTGCAAAAACAATTGGAAAGAGGTAACTCACACAGATCAACTCCCCGAAAATATTATTCATGCTGACGATGCTTGCTATCATTCGGGCTATGTGCAAGCTCTAATTGACATGCATTTTTTAGACAGCTGTTGCCAAGTTATTGTTGAAGATCAAACTGCTTACCTATTTTCTCTTCCTCAAGATGACGTTACACGTAATGCCATCATTAATCTAATTAAAGATCTCCCATTTATACAGTCCGTTGAAATCTGCCAAGCTTCCTATCAAACCTGTCATCATCAGGGACCTTATGGCAAATCATCTCTTCCGGAACAGCGTTCCTTTTGTACAAAAGTATGTGGGAAAGAAGCCATTTGGCTACCACAAAACACCATTCTTTTCACACCTCTCGTAGCTGATCCTAGACAAGCAACCAACAGTGCAGGAATTCGATTCAATGATGAAGTTATAGGGAAACGTGTAGGATCCGCAGTGTTTGGAGGAGATTTCATCTTCTTACGATTATTTGATGTCTCCAGATTCCATGGAGACATGGATATTGGTCTCCAAGGAGCTGTATTTTCTGTGTTTGACCTGGATAACCCAGACGCTTGCATGGTGAACTCAGACTTCTTTGTTTCGGCTCTGTTGAGCTTTGCTGTGAATAAATGGAGCTACCGTTTACGACTATGGCATCTCTCTTCTCATCTTGGAGACGAATTTATTCTTGCTAATCAATTGCCTCCTGGGAAGCGTTACAATCGTAGCGATGAAGCCGTTGATTTTTTCGCATCGTTCCGATACACCCCACAAATTCGTGTCTATGGAGGGATTGGTTACATTATCAGCCGAGATTTAACTTTCCCCGAAGATCCTCTTTACTTTGAAGGAGGATTGGAACTTCGTCCCTTTGGATTGCGCGAAGATAATCTCCATGCACAACCGATCTTTGCTATGCATTTTCGTTTCTGGGGAGAGCATGACTTTTCTATAGACCAAACTTATATATTAGGTATGGAGTGGTCTAAATTCCAAGATGTTGGTAGAAAAATTCGCGCCGTATTGGAATATCACCAAGGGTTTTCTCATGAAGGACAATTCGTCCGGGAAGAATGTGATTACTATGGTTTTAGATTAAGTTATGGCTTTTAGCTTTTTCTCTAAAAATTACTCTGGACAGATGAGAGCCCCCTCTTTATATTACCGTCCACTATTTTGACTCCTTCGCGTTTCATGCGATGTAGATGGTTTATGAAGAGAAATCCCAATTTCACATCTTTAACACAGAATTACTTGTTTTCAGATTTACGCAATCGAATTGCTCAGTTTCATTCAGAAAATCCCCAGCATCAAGTAATCAATTTATCTATTGGAGATACCACTCAACCTTTGGATACTAGTGTCGCAGAAGCTTTTTCCCAGGCTATTGCACGCTTTAGTTCTCCATCAACTTATTGTGGATATGGACCGGATTTTGGATTGCCTTCCCTAAGACAAAAATTATCTGAAAAGCTTTATCATGGCTGTGTTAATGCAGAAGAAATCTTCATTTCTGATGGAGCAAAAGTCGATCTTTTTCGCTTACTGTCTTTTTTCGGCCCGAATCAAATAGTTGCTGTTCAGGATCCCTCTTATCCCGCTTATATCGATATTGCTCGCTTAACAGGTGCAAAAGAGATTGTTTCTCTCCCTTGCTTACAAGAGAATGATTTTCTCCCTGTATTTCCGGAAAACACCCACATTGACATTCTATGTCTATGCTCCCCGAATAATCCAACGGGAACGGCTTTAAACAAGAATCAACTGCGGGCGATTGTACGCTATGCAATAGAGCATAATATTCTTATTTTGTTCGATGCTGCTTACAGTGCTTTTATTTCGGCCCCTTCTCTTCCTAAAAGCATCTTTGAAATCCCTGATGCACGGTTCTGCGCCATAGAAATCAATTCTTTCTCTAAATCACTCGGATTTGCTGGCATTCGATTAGGCTGGACAGTCATTCCTAAAGAGTTGACTTACGAAGATGGACAGCCCATTATCCGTGATTGGAAACGTTTTCTATCAACAACTTTTAATGGTGCTTCCATCCCAGCACAAGAAGCTGCGACTGCTGGACTCTCTACTCTTTCTAAACTTGAAGCAGTCCATTATTACAAAGAAAATAGCCATTTGCTGAAAACCTCTCTATTGAAAGCCGGATTTCAAGTATTCGGCGGAGAACATGCCCCCTATTTATGGGTCAAACCTACGATAGAAACTGTTCCTTATAGAGATCTTTTTGACTTTTTCTTACAAGAATACCATATCGCAATTACACCTGGGATTGGGTTTGGTCTTTGTGGTTCTGGGTTTGTTCGCTTTTCCTCTCTTGGAAAGCGAGAAGACGTATTAGTAGCCTGTGAACGTTTACAAATGACTCCTGCTCTACAATAAATAGGAGTTCTATGCTTTTGCGAAAAATTTGCAGCTATCTTTTTTGTAGTTCCTTAGCCTGCTCCTTTATTTCCGTGATCGCAGTTTCCTTTCGTGCGGAACCAACAGCCCCTAGCATAGCTATATTTGCTTCATTCTCACATAACTCCCTTAGTGAATGTATCGATAGCTGTCAACAGGAGCTTGCTAGTTTTGGGAACATGCCCTCCATCTCATTATTCAATGCTGAAGATAATGTAGTCAAAGCAAGGAAAATTGCTCGAAACCTTCATAAAGATCCTAATATTGTCTCAATCATTACTCTAGGGCCTATCGCCACTAAAGTAATGAGCCAAATTGAAACACAAAAGCCTATTATTTACGCAGTAGTCCCAGATGGAGAAGCCCTTCGCTTTCCTAAAGAGCAGTCCAATATATATGGGGTTAATGACAGTGTGGATACTAACCAATGCTGCTTTGCTATTCACGCAGTAACCAATAACGCTACTTCATTGGTTTATTTGCAACCCCATGAACCTTTCCCCTCTTCCCTACAAGAAGAAATTACTACAAAGCTCCGAGCCTCAGGCATTAAAGTTACAGGCCTGCCGATCTCTGCTTCAAATGTTTCTTCCCGCATTCAATTTATTTCGGAAAACCGGCCTTCTGCAGTCTTCTTTCCGCTATCTGCCTTATCAGAAAAAATGGGGACCTCGTTCATTCAAAGTATCTTAAAAGAAAATATCCCGCTCATCACAAACGACTCTTCTCTTGTTACGAGGGGTGCCTGCGCAGCATGCAGCGTTGACTATAAATTATCTGGAAAGCAAATAGCCTATATCGTTCGTTACTTACTTAGTAAAAAAAATAAAGAGGAGAACCTCAGCCAAATTAGTGCGGAGCCGATTCTTTCAAAAATCACTTTTAATGAAGAAATCATTCGATCTTTAGGTCTGCCTTTTAATATAGCTCCTGTCCACCAATTTGTATCATTCCACTCATCAGATAATACAGGATTTCCTGCTATACAAACTCCCTAAAACTTTCTACCGGGACCCCCTATCATCATCAGAAACAGATTCTGAATCCACGCTGTCATCTTGAGGCATAGAAAAAAGAGTATCTTCTCCTGATAACGCTCCACCTCCCCGTAGGCGCTCGCGTAAAGAACGCGGATCGTTTATAGGAGGGTTAGCCCCTAAGTAAGATGCATACGGATTAGTGAATACCCCAGGACGCGTATAGTAATCGTCCGTTCGTTTAGAACCAACTCCAATCTTTCTTGAAATCCAATTAAGGAAACGCAAGATCTGTTGGTAAATGGCACGCAAAGCACTCATTAAGTGCTCCTGCAAAAATTGACATGCTTTACTTCCTGAAGAGCAGCATGCATTTACTTCTTCTTCAGAAGCTTCTTTATTGAGACTCAGAATCCCTTCATCATTTACATTCTCTACTAAAAGGGACAGATCATGGATGGATTGATTTAAGCGCCCGATATCTCCGTTTGTCCGAAGTCTCCATTCCCCTTTTTTATTTACATCCAACCCCAACTTTCTTAAGCGAGAAAGAACGGCCTCACTATCCTTCCCTAAAGCAGCCTTCAGGTCTTCTTGAGAAATCGAACGCAATTGCTTTTGTAAATCTGCTAAAGATGAGGAGACCAATCCTGCATGATGACGCATTCTACTTGCCGTACTTCTTAATGAAGTTCGAATATTGGCTAACCTAGTACGCTCAGGTGACAAACTGGAAGACTTGTTTCTGTCCATTCCATGACGACCACTAGAATACCGTACCCCTTTTAATGAACTTTTATTTTTTACCTCAAGAGACTCTAATTGCTCCTCACCAGCATCTATCGCTTGAAAAATAGCTTCTAGGTCCTCATCTAATTGCTGAACATTCGCTTCATTATTCTCTACAACCTCAGCAACCATATCGGCTACCTCGATTTCACCGATAGCGCCCCCTAAAATTGGAGACGATGCTAAGGAATCTGATTGAATGATTGGAAGAGCAACTTGTTGAATATCATCAGCGGATGCGCTCTTACTTACAGATGTAAAAGAAACCGTCTGACCAGAGATCGTGACTCCCTCAGGATTCATTTCTCCGTCTTCCCTAGAGTTGGGAATCCCTTCGGGAGAAGGCCCCGCTGTTCCTTTTCCTTGTATAGAAGACATAAAGATTTAAAAAATAAATTATAAAATGGAATAAAAATTAATTTTAATTAGACAACAAAGAAATATCAATCGATTAAAAAGCTAAAATCTAAAACAATTAAATCCAGCATGAACGCAAATTACAGAGATTGATCCAGAAACAATCCTGTGCTAAAATTCCCTTCCTTGCGAAAAAATACAAAGCGCTTACTTCCTTATGAAAACATCCCTCTTGTTTTATAGAACCTCTAAAAACGCTAATAAAGAAGCCTCTGTTCTTTCTTACGAACTTCTTGAAAAGGCCGGCTATCTTTTTAAAACATCTAAAGGGATTTACTCATATACTCCTCTTTTCCAAAGAGTTATCTTGAAAATGACGGAGATTATTCGAGAGGAACTCAATGCGATTGGCGGACAAGAAGTCTGTCTTCCCCTTCTGCAATCTGCAGAATTATGGCAAAAAACAGGTCGCTGGGAAGCCTTTCTATCAGAAAAACTCCTCTATGTTCTTAAAGACAGAGAAAACAAGGAGATGTGCTTAGCTCCCACCCATGAAGAAGTGGTCTCAGAGTTCGTGTCACAATGGCTGACAGGAAGAAAGCAACTCCCTGTCCACCTATATCAAATTGGCACCAAATTCCGGGATGAAATTCGACCTCGTTTTGGGCTCATGCGAGCAAAAGAATTTCTAATGGAGGATAGCTATACTTTCTCAGACTCTCCAGAACAGATGGAAGAGCAGTATGCAAAACTTCGTTTGGCATATCAACGCATCTTTGATCGATTGAACCTCAAGTATGTCATTGTTACTGCTGATGGAGGAAAAATCGGCAAAGGTAAATCTGAAGAATTTCATGTCCTCTGCTCGCTAGGAGAGGACACGATCTGTGTTAGTGGCTCTTACGGAGCTAATATAGAAGCTGCCCAGGCTATCCCCCCATCCTACACTTACTCCTCTGAACTCCTTCCTATGAAAGAGGTCGCCACACCCAATGTTCGTACTATTGAAGACTTAGAGACCTTTTTCAACACCCCTAGACAGCAAATCATTAAAACCTTAGTTGTAAAAGTTCACAAAAAAGGCAGCGAACAGTTCTTTGCTATTTGCATTCGCGGGGATCGTCAGGTTAACTTAACTAAAGTGTCCTCTTTCCTACAAGCTGACGACTGCGAACTCGCTTCCGATGAAGAGATTATTAAACATCTTCATGTTGAAAAGGGATTCATTGGACCGCTACACTGTCCCGTTCCCTGCTACGCTGATGAAACCACTCGCCCTATGACGAACTTTATCTGCGCAAATAATCAAAAAGATATTCACTGTAGATACGTAAACTGGGAAAGAGACATTCCTCTTCCTATTTTTGGAGATTTTCTTCTAGCCGAATCAGGAGACCTTTGCCCTCAAAATAATGAAGCTCCCTATGAAATTTTCCAGGGTGTCGAAGTGGCTCATATTTTTAATCTTGGGACACGATATACGGAATGTTTCTCTGTAGGATTCCAAGATGAGAATGGGGAGAAGCAGCTCTGTTGGATGGGCACATATGGAATCGGAGTAGGAAGGACTCTTGCTGCTTGCATAGAACAACTTGCCGATAGCAAGGGGATCGTTTGGCCATTAGCCGTTGCTCCATTCTCTATTACAATCCTCTATAACGGGGGCGATACCGAAGGAGAGGCTGTTGCTTCACAATTTTATCAAAGCCTAAACACTGCGGGATTCGAGCCATTACTTGACGATCGTAATGAGCGCCTTGGCTTTAAATTGAAAGATAGCGATCTACTTGGAATTCCCTATAAATTGATCATTGGGAAGTCTTTCCAAAAGACTGGCATGTTAGAGATCGAATCTCGATCTGGAGAAAAATATAACATCTCTCCTGAAAATCTGTTAGATTGGTGCTCTAAAAATCTTCCTTGTCATACAAGAAAAATCCCTCCTATTCGAGAGTAAACTAGCACTCTTTGCTCGCGAGCGCTAAAATTCTTGACCAGAGGCTCCGGTTTTCCTATAATGACACCGACTTATGGAAAATAGAACAGAAATGTCCCAATTGCGAGCATCGAAAAAAGATTCTAAGATTTCGCATGTCCTACTCATGGCCATTAAGCTTTATTTGGAAAGCGGTCAGCCCGTAGGATCGAAACTTCTTAAAGAAACTTATTGTTCCGATCTAAGTTCGGCAACGATACGGAATTACTTTGCTCAACTGGAAACAGACGGTTTTTTACGAAAAAACCATATCTCTGGAGGAAGAATTCCTACAGATCTGGCTTTCCGCTACTATGCAGATCATTGTTCTCCTGTTCTTGAACAAGAAGAAATCTCAATCATTCAACAAAAACTGAAAGAGCTTCCAGAATACAGCAAAAATATTGTGAAAGATCTACAGAAAGCTTCGGAAATCCTTTCTGAGATTTTACAACTACCTGTTTGTTTCTCCTCTCCTCGTTTTGAAAGCGATTCTGTAACCAATATTCAACTAGTGTCTATAGATGACCTACGAGTCGTTTTTGTACTCTCAACAGAGTTTGGGCAACTTTTCACGGATGTTCTTTGGCTCCCAGAACAACTTCCCGAAAACTCTTTGAAAAGAATCGAAAGCTTTCTACAAAATTATTTACGAAAGCATCCCTCCAGTGTCCCTCTTTCTCAAAAAGAGGAAGATTTAGGTATGACCCTATATAACGAAGTTGTAGTCCGATACCTCACTCGTTATTGCCATTTCAGTGAAGAAGATCTTTACCAAACAGGACTATCTAGATTACTCAAATACGAGGTCTTTAAAGATCCTGAAACACTCGCTCAGGGGCTTTCTTTCTTTGAAAACCGTAAACACATGTGTCAGCTTTTAAATTCTCATTTACATAAAAAAGCTCCCACTACGTTTATTGGCCGAGAACTCTCTGATATTGTTGGGAATGCAGACCCTTCATGTGCAGTAATTACCGTGCCTTACTACATGGACCGCACTCCTTTGGGAGCATTCGGTGTACTAGGTCCTATGAACCTCCCTTATCAACAGGTGTTTGGCACACTTTCTTTATTCACAGAACGACTAAAAACGATTTTAACTCAAAGTTTTTACAAATTTAAATTATCTTTCAGGAGACCTTGTCCGACCGACCCTAGATGTTCACAAAAACCAGCAGAGTTGACTCGACGTTCTTCTATAAAATTATTACCAGCTAAGGAATTAACATGACAGAAACCCCCAATACCTCGTCAGAAGAAATTCAGACTAGCGAGCCTTCGTCTGATAACGAACTCCAAACGCTTCAACAAGAGAACGCTAATTTAAAAGCCGAACTGAAAGAAAAAAATGACCGTTATCTTATGGCCCTTGCTGAAGCGGAAAATTCAAGAAAACGTCTACAGAAAGAACGTACAGAAATGATGCAATATGCTGTAGAAAATGCTCTTTTGGATTTCCTCCCTCCAATGGAAAGTATGGAAAAAGCCTTGGGGTTCGCTTCTCAAACCTCTGATGAAGTGAAAAATTGGGCCATAGGGTTCCAAATGATCTTACAACAATTTAAACAAGTATTCGAAGATAAGGGTGTTGTCGAATACTCTTCAAAAGGAGAATTATTCAACCCTTATCTGCATGAAGCTGTAGAAATCGAAGAAACCACAGATATTCCGGAAGGGACTATCTTGGAGGAATTTACAAAAGGTTATAAGATAGGAGACCGTCCTATTCGTGTAGCTAAAGTGAAAGTAGCTAAATTTCCTACTAAAGGAAATAACGACAGTAACGAAGAAAAAGAATAATTATCCTAGAAATTAGGTGTTCAATATGAGCGAAAAAAGAAAGTCTAACAAAATCATTGGTATCGACCTAGGGACGACTAACTCTTGCGTCTCTGTAATGGAAGGTGGCCAACCTAAAGTTATTGCCTCCTCTGAGGGGACTCGCACTACTCCTTCTATCGTTGCTTTTAAAGGTAGCGAAACTCTCGTGGGGATCCCTGCAAAACGTCAAGCAGTAACGAACCCAGAAAAAACATTAGCTTCTACTAAACGATTCATTGGCAGAAAATTCTCTGAAGTCGAATCTGAAATCAAAACAGTTCCCTATAAAGTAGCTCCTAACTCCAAAGGAGACGCTGTTTTTGAAGTAGAAAACAAGCTGTACACTCCAGAAGAAATTGGAGCTCAAATCCTCATGAAAATGAAGGAAACAGCAGAAGCTTATCTTGGAGAGACTGTAACTGAAGCTGTCATCACTGTACCTGCTTATTTTAACGACTCTCAAAGAGCCTCTACAAAAGATGCTGGACGCATTGCAGGACTCGATGTTAAACGCATTATTCCTGAGCCAACAGCTGCTGCTCTTGCTTATGGTATTGACAAAGAGGGAGATAAAAAAATTGCCGTCTTTGACTTGGGAGGAGGAACTTTCGATATCTCTATCTTAGAAATTGGTGATGGAGTCTTTGAAGTTCTCTCAACAAATGGTGACACTCACTTGGGTGGAGATGATTTCGATGAAGTAATCATCAACTGGATGTTAGGTGAATTCAAAAAACAAGAAGGCATTGATCTAAGCAAAGACAACATGGCTTTGCAAAGATTAAAAGATGCTGCTGAAAAAGCAAAAATCGAATTATCCGGTGTATCTTCTACAGAAATCAATCAGCCATTCATCACAATTGATGCTAATGGTCCTAAACACTTAGCTTTGACTCTAACTCGTGCTCAATTCGAGCATCTAGCTTCTTCTCTCATTGAGCGAACAAAACAGCCTTGTGCTCAAGCTTTGAAAGATGCTAAGTTGTCCGCATCTGATATCGATGATGTTCTTCTTGTTGGAGGAATGTCTAGAATGCCTGCAGTACAAGCAGTTGTAAAAGAGATTTTTGGTAAGGAGCCTAATAAAGGCGTCAATCCAGATGAAGTAGTGGCAATTGGAGCAGCCATTCAAGGAGGAGTTCTTGGTGGAGAAGTGAAAGATGTTCTTCTGCTTGATGTCATTCCCCTCTCCTTAGGAATTGAAACTCTAGGAGGAGTCATGACTCCCCTCGTAGAGAGAAACACAACGATCCCTACGCAGAAAAAACAAATTTTCTCTACAGCAGCTGACAACCAGCCAGCAGTAACTATTGTTGTGCTTCAAGGTGAGCGGCCTATGGCTAAAGACAATAAGGAAATTGGACGTTTTGATCTAACAGACATTCCTCCAGCTCCTCGTGGCCATCCTCAAATTGAAGTAACCTTCGATATTGATGCTAACGGAATCTTACATGTATCTGCTAAGGATGCTGCTAGTGGACGTGAACAGAAAATCCGTATTGAAGCAAGCTCCGGATTAAAAGAAGAAGAAATTCAACAAATGATCCGAGATGCTGAACTCAATAAGGAAGAAGATAAGAAACGCAGAGAAGCTTCGGATATCAAAAATGAAGCCGATGGAATGATCTTTAGAGCAGAAAAAGCGATTAAAGACTACCAAGATAAAATTCCTGCAGATCTTGTTAAAGAAATTGAAGAGCAAATTGAGAAAGTACGTCAAGCTGTAAAAGAAGATGCTTCAACAACAGCTATTAAAGCAGCTTCTGATGAACTAAGTGCTCGCATGCAAAAAATCGGGGAAGCTATGCAGGCTCAATCAGCCTCTGCTGCAAATGCTCAGGGAGGGCCAAATATTAACTCCGAGGATCTGAAAAAACATAGTTTCAGCACGCGACCTCCTGCAGGAGACAACTCGTCTTCTACAGATAACATTGAAGACGCAGATGTTGAAATTGTTGATAAACCTGAATAATATTCCGTTTTTATCTTCCTAAACAATAGCCCCCTCTTAAGGGGGCTATTGCCTTTTCCTCATCTAAAAAAATCTTATTTTTTTTTAAATTCTCCGCTACGCTTCTTTCTTAAGAGTAATTAATCCCTTTGTTCATGTATGCTAAATGGTACGTGTCTTGACTGTTATAGCATAAACGTTCCTTCTAAAAGGCGTTGTATAATTAAAAACCGACTGCCCTAATACCTCTAGCTTCAAGATGCAAAACATTTTTAGAGGTTTGAGAAGCAAGACTGTACAGGCAGTACGACAGCAATGGAGTTTAGCTTGTGGGAAAAGCTAAAAACAAAAAGAAAGTTCTAAAAAATAAACAGCAGGTTCTGGTTCCTGGTATTTTATTCGTTCATCCTAAAAAAGGGTTCGGATTCGTTTCTCCAGATCAACCAGATCTATACCCCTTTGATATTTTTGTCCCGGCCAGTGATTTAAAAGGCGCTTTAGATGGGGATCATGTTCTTGTTGCTCTCCCCTTCTCCCAGCGTGGAGGGGAAAAAAGAAAAGGAGTGATTCATAAAGTTCTTTCTCGTGGGAAAACTGTCTTAGTAGGAACTATCATCTCCCTTATCAGCCCAACCTTGGCAATGGTTTGTGTTAATGCTATCAGTCCCGAAGTTCCTTTAAAAGCAGAGCTTCTTCCTAAAAGGACATATAAGATCGGAGATCGTCTATTACTCAAAACTCCCGGATGGAAAGAAAATTACCCAAGTAAAGAGCCTCCTCCCCTAGCTATGTTAGAATTCATGGGGAATATCTCTAATGCAAAAACAGATTTTCCTGTCATTAAGGCTGAATTTTCCATTACAGAAGAGTTCCCTGAAGCTGTTGTTCAAGAAGCTAGTCAGTTCTTGCAAAAACACGTTACACAAGCTTTACACTCCAGAAAAGATCTTCGCGATCTTTTATGCTTTACCATAGACTCTGCTTCGGCTAAAGACTTCGATGATGCCGTTTCGCTAACTTATGATCATGAAGGGAATTATATTTTAGGCGTTCATATCGCTGATGTTTCTCACTATGTTACTCCGAATTCGGCCCTAGATCAAGAGGCTGCTAAACGATGCAATTCCATCTATTTCCCAGGGAAAGTAATTCCTATGCTTCCCTCAGCTCTTTCTGATAATTTGTGCAGTTTAAAACCCAATGTGGATCGTCTAGCGGTGTCCGTGTTTATGACTTTTTCCAAGGAAGGGTTCCTCTCAGATTACAGAATTTTGCGTAGTGTTATCCGCAGTAAATACCGAATGACTTACGATGAAGTAGATGAAATTATCGAGAAGAAATTAGCTCACCCTATTTCTAAAACCATTTTAGAGATGGCTGAGCTGAGCCGTATTTTTTCCGATATCCGCGAACAACGTGGCTGCACACGTCTCGTGCTTCCCTCTTTCACAATGTCTCTTGATAATTTACAAGAACCTGTAGCCCTTGTCGAAAACAAACAAACTGCTGCCCATAAACTCATTGAAGAATTTATGCTGAAAGCTAATGAGGTGATCGCTTATCACATTTCTCATCAGGGAATCACTATGCCTTTCCGCATACATGAGCCCCCGAATGAAGAGAATCTTCTTCTTTTTAGAGAAACTGCGAAAGCTATGGGCTTCACTATCACACAAACTCCTACACAAGAGCCCGATTACCAATATTTGTTACAAGAAACCTCTGCTGGACACCCTCTGGAGCCTATTCTTCATTCCCAGTTTGTGCGCAGCATGAAGACCGCTTCTTATTCTACAGAAAACAAAGGTCATTATGGTCTTTGTTTGGATTACTATACGCATTTTACTAGCCCGATTCGTCGATATGTGGATCTTATTGTTCACAGGCTTCTTTTCCATCCGCTTTCTGTAGAAGAAGGACATCTTGAACAAATTGTTCGAGCCTGTTCATCTCAGGAACGTGTTGCAGCAAAAGCTGAAGGAGCTTTTATAAATATAAAAAAAGCTCGCTTTTTGAAAAAATTCCTTGATGAGCAGCCTGCAACACTTTACAAAGCTTTCATCATTACAGTATCTCCGGAAGGGCTCTCTTTCGTTCTTCCTGAATTGTGTCATGAAGGGTTCATCCCCGCTGCTAAGCTTCCCAAGAAATATGTCATAAAAACAAAGCTTGGATTGGAAGAGCTTCCTGAACATTTGCTCCCAGGAATACCTATTTCGGTACAACTTGCTTCCGTTACCTTACTTACACAGGCTATTGAATGGACTTTGATTGAATCTAAAGAGAGAAGCTCCTCGAAAAAAAAGAAAGCAAAAGCAAAATCCAATGCAACGCAAGTGAAGAAAAAGAGTTCTTCTAAAAAGAAGAAAGCGGTCTCCAAAGCTAAAAAAAATCGAGGAGGAAAATAGCCCTATTACTCCCTCTCTTTCAAGAAATTCTTTACAAGATTGACTTTCTTCTTTTGAAAAAGGTTTTCTTAAACAAAACGTGCTTTACTTCTTGCAGAAAAAGCGGTAAACTTGCCGTTTCGTCTGGGCAGACTCATTCGCGTCTTTTTTCAAAATCCTTCTTTTAGGAAGTTTTTTGGAATCGCATCCAGATTTTCAGGATTAGAGGCTGACTGACACTACAAGCTCATATCAAGGTAAGGAAAGATTTCCATGCATGACGCCCTCCAAAGTATTTTGGCTATCCAAGAGCTCGATATTAAGATGATTCGTTTAATGCGAGTCAAAAAAGAACATCAAAATGAGCTCGCTAAAATTCAAGCTTTGAAAACGGATATCCGTTACAAGGTAGAAGAGAAAGAACAAGAAATGGAGAAGCTGAAAGATCAGATCAAAGCTGGAGAAAAACGCATTCAAGAAATTTCTGATCAGATCAACAAATTAGAAAATCAGCAAGCTGCTGTAAAGAAAATGGATGAGTTTAATGCTCTAACTCAAGAAATGACTGCAGCAAATAAGGAACGCCGAACTTTAGAACAGCAACTCAGTGATCTGATGGATAAGCAAGCTAGCGGCGAAGATCTTCTCATCTCCTTGAAAGAAAGTCTATCTTCTACAGAAAGTAGTAGCAGTGCAATCGAAGAAGAAATCCGAGAAAATATTCGAAAGATTAATGAAGAGGGTCGTTCTTTATTAAGTCAAAGAACTCAGCTAAAAGAAGCCACGGATCCAGAGTTATTCAGCGTTTATGAACGGCTTCTTAACAATAAAAAAGACCGCGTTGTTGTCCCGATCGAAAACCGTGTTTGCAGTGGCTGTCATATAGCACTTACCCCTCAACATGAAAATCTAGTACGTAAACAAGACCATTTAGTATTTTGCGAACATTGTTCAAGGATCCTTTACTGGCAAGAACTGCAAGCTACATCGGCAGAGGGATCCACTACAAAACGTCGTCGTCGTCGTACTGCAGTGTAACGAATTAATCGGAAGGGTAAGGCAACCGCTGAGCCAGTTTTAGAAAAACTGCGTATCAGAGGAAAGTCCGGACTTCGTAAGAAAAGATGCTGGAGAAATTCCAGGGGCCGTAAGGCTACGGAAAGTGCAACAGAAAACATTCCGCTATAAATGATATCATTTATAGACAGGCTGAAAAATCCTACTTTAGGAGTAGGAGCTGCTAGGGAGACCTGGTAGACTTGTAAACCCCATCTGAAGCAAGAGAAAAAGTTATTTGTCTCTGCAAAATCCTTTCTAATGAAAGGCATAAACTTTTTCATAATCGCTTGAGGAGTACAGTAATGTGCTCCCTAGATGAATGGTTGCCCACAAGTAAGAATTTCTTATTCGTACTTGTTGACAGAATCCGGCTTACTCGCTCTTCCGAGCTTTTTTCAACTATAATAATCCCGCTCGTGCTAGCGTATGCATATGTAATAGCCCAACAATAAAACGTTGGTGTTGAGCATCTACTACAGGAAGCACAGTCACCGGATTGCCAGATTCCATCATTTCTAACCCTAATAACACATCAGAGTCTTCAGAAATTACTTTAGGCTTTCTTGTCATAACCTGCTCTAATGGACATTCCAAGATAGCACCGCCACATTCAGAAAGCCCCCGTCGTAAATCTCCATCAGTGAATATCCCTAACAATTCGAATTGCTCATTCACTACACAAACACATCCATACCCATATGAAGAAAGTACAGTAAGAGCCTCGGACACAGTGATTGAAGGAGAACAAAAAGGCACTTCCGTCCTTGGAGAAAGATAATCTCTAACTTTCCCATTAGCTTTTAAACCTATCTGTCCACTGGGATGATTCTTCCCATAATCTGACAAAGAGATCTTGCGACAACGTAAAACTGTCATCGCTAAAAGATCGGAAAAGAGCAACTGACATGTAGTTGACGTTGTAGGAATAAGGTTAAAAGGATCTAGCTCTTCTAGCTTAGGCAACATCACAACAAAATCGGAAAAAACAGCTAAACTAGAACAAGGAGAAGAAGTGATCCCAACTAGAAAAACTTGTCGATTTTTTAAATGTGGAATCCATTCTAAAATCTCTCTGGTCTCCCCACTATTCGAAAATAGACAAACAATATCCCCTGAAGAAACAACGCCTAAATCCCCGTGAAGAAGATCACCTGAAAGAAAAAAAGCCTTCTCTCCAAATGATTGCATCGTGGCAACTAATTTACGCGCAATACAACCACTTTTCCCTATTCCAGAAAAAAATACCGCTCCCTGATGACAAAGCAATCTTTCTGTAAGTTGGCGAACAACATCACAATGAAAGTTGGCGAAGTACCGCGAAATAACCTGCTTTTGCTTATGAAAAATATCTAAACAAAGGTCTTCTGCAACATCAGGCACGTACATGAATTCGCCCGCCTATTAAAAATCTTTTTTAGCTCATCGTAACAGACTCTAAACGATTTTTCAAAGCGGTTAAAAATTCTCCGCCGTAAATCCCATCTAAAACTCGATGATCAAATGTCAAAGTAACATACATCATTTTTCTAATAGCCAACGAATCATCCTCTCTCACAACAACACGTTTTTGGATGGTTCCTATTCCTAAGATCGCCACTTCTGGATAACGGATAATTGGCATACCAATAAGAGCTCCTGTCATACCAAAGTTAGTTAGGGTGACACTCCCTCCTTTAGCTTCTGAAGCATCTAACTTACTAGCTCGAGCCCTAGAAGAGAGATCAGCAAGGGCTTTGGCGATACTCACTAATCCTCTATCCTGACAATTATGAATGACAGGCACAACCACGCCTTCTTTATTTAAATTTACAGCTACACCTACATTCACAGCTTTCTTTAAAACAATCGTATCTCCATCTAAAGATCCATTGAGCAAGGGAAATTGTTCCAAAGACTTGGCTAAGCATTGTATAATGAAGCTTGTAATTGTAAGCTTAACTCCATGAGCGGCCGCAAAACGCTCCCGTTCTAAAGAGATAAGATTCATTAAATCTGTTACATCCACATCAACAACTAAAGAGGCATGCGGAACCTCTTCCGAGGACTGTCGCAAAGAAGAAGCGATAGCCCGACGCAAGGGAGACATAGGGATTCTATTTTCTTCCTTAGAACAGATTGGAGCTCTAGCCTCTCTTTTATCAGAAAGATAACGTTCTACATCTTTTCGAGTAATTCGACTATTCTCTCCCGTACCAGAAATCTTTTGCAATTCTTGGAGATCTAGTCCTTCTCTTTGCACGATTCCTAGAACTGCGGGAGATAACCACTGATTCTCTCTGTTTACAAGAGATTCTTCCTTAATAGGACTTTCTTCTACGGAAGTGGGTACCGATGTATCTACAGGTGAAATTTCTCGCAAACGCGCTAAAACATCTCCAGGGGAAACCTCCTCCCCTTCTTGAACTAAACACTCTTCTAAAACACCTGCTTGCGAAGGAGATAACTCCGTTGCAATCTTATCTGTTGAGACCTCGATCAATGGCTCATCTTTCTGAATAGAATCCCCGACCTGTTTCAACCATCGGACAACTATACCCCCAGATGCGGTCTCCCCTATTTTTGGAAATCGAAACTCAAACATGAATCCCCTTATCTCTGAACTAGTAAACGTTTTAGTGTTTTTCAACTCAACATGAAGTGAAGGCAATATCTTTTTACAGATAAGAAACGATCTCTTGAAGATCTAATGGCCCATAAGACGTTAAAATATTTCTCATGTTACACTAAACACTTTTTGAAGCTACAGAAAAGAATTCAGGGAATCTTAAAAAGAAAACGAAGAGAGTTTTCTCTCTTCGTTAAAAACGTCTTCTAACCATTTTGAGGAAGAGCTTCCTCTTCTTCTGGAGAAGCCAACTCTCCTTCTCCATTAGCGACATATAACGCAACAACAGAATCTCCTAAAATGTTCATAGGAGTACCGATAATATCTCGTAAGCGATCAATACCAGCTAAAACTGCAATCCCTTGGATAGGTAGTCCTACAGAGGCTAGAACAGAACCTAGCGTAATCATTCCTCCTCCAGGAACCCCTGCACTGCCTACAGCAGAAAATGTTGCTGTCACAACTAAAAGAAGCAAACTTGTTAAAGAAAGAGGGCAATTATATGCCTGAGCGATAAACACTGCGGCCATCCCTTGAAAAATCGCTGTACCATTCATATTTACAGTTGCTCCTAAAGGAAGCACAAATCCCGATATTTCAGAAGAAACACCAAGATTTTTTGAAACACAACGCATGGTAACAGGTAGTGTTGCAGAACTACTTGCAGTAGATACAGCACAAGAAATCGCGTCCATCATCGACGACAAAAAGCCGCTGAACGAACGTCTACATCCCAACCGAACTAAACCACCAAACACCAACACGGCATGACAAATACAGGCGATATAATAGACGACAAGGAACTTCCCTAATTGAAGTAAAACGGTTAACCCATGATTTCCAGATATCCAGGCCATACTTGCTGCTACCCCATAAGGAGCAAAAGACATGATCATATTGACCATTCGTAACATAATTTCGTTACATCCGTGGATCACCTGTTCTACAGGACGAGCTACCTCTCCTGCCAAACGCAGGGCAATTCCTGTAAATAAAGCGAATATAATGATTTGCAAAATATTTCCTTCAACAAAAGAACGCATGGGGTTGGAAGGGAAAACCTGTGCAAATGCAGTTAAAAAATTGATCTCACTAGGTTGACCAGCAGAAAAATCTATCCCATTAAATCCCTGAAGATCGCATCCCCTCCCCGGGCAAAAGAAAAGAGCAAAGGCCAAGCCGATGCCAATCGCAACAGCAGTGGTCCCTAAATACAATCCTAGGCTTCTCAAGCCTATACGCCCCAATTTTTTCATATCACTAATCGAAGCAATTCCTAGAACCATAGAGCAAAAAACTAAAGGATACACCACCATGCTCAGTAGATTTAAAAATATATCCCCAAAAGGCTTAACAAAAACTGCTTTGTCTTCTAGAACCAAGCCAGAAACAACTCCGATGATTAGGCCTATAAAGATTTTCATCCATAATTTCATGTAGTCACCTTCTTATTCTTCTGGATGGCTTCTATTGCATCCAACATGGCTACCATTCGTTCTTCATTACACACACAAGAAAACCGCATACGGACTTCTCCTATTGGCAATGACATTTCCTCAGCGAAAGCTTCTATTTTTACGCTATCCTTTTCTGTGCATAGGATACCAACTCCTTGGCGCAAAATAATTTTCTTACAAAAAAGTTCTAACTCTTGTTTTGTTATTCCCGAATGATCCGGCAATAAATGCGTCCCTAAAACATGGATTCCCGCATTTCTCAACATAGTCAAAAACCCTTTAGGAAAACCTAAACCACAAAAAACCCCTACTCCTAAACCTTCCCAATGATCTCGAGGCATATTTGCAGACTTGTTCAACCACACAATTTCCGAAATCTGCGGTTCAACAAGAATTTTGGCTGCAGGGTTTAATAGATCTAACTCACGCTGATCGGATGGTGAGCACTTACCGTTAACAATTACGTAATTCGCCTTAGCTAATCTTTCTGGAAAGTCCCGTAGCCTCCCTTTTGGGAAAAAGGCTCTTCCACCAAAAGGATCCGATCCATTCACCAATACAATCTCTACATCCTTATGAAGACGATTGCATTGAAAACCATCGTCTAATAACAATACATCGAAGGCCCCTGCACTTTTTTCAGCAAGAGCTTTACGGTCTTTTTGTATTCTCACAGTTCCCGCTGGCAAATGCTTGGCTAAAAGCAATGGCTCATCACCAACACATGCCGCTGTATGTAGCGCGGGATCTACAATAGTAAACGACTTCCTTTGGCTACACTTCCCTTTGTACCCTCTTGATAAAACAGCGCAAGAAATCCCCCTCTCATTTAAAGCCTGCGCTAACCACAGTACCAAGGGTGTCTTTCCAGTCCCTCCGACAACAATATTCCCTACGCTTACAACCGTGGCCTGTACCTGATGAGGAGGTTTTGCAATCTTATATCGCAGCCAAACGGAACCGGAAAACACCTTGGCAATAGCTCCCCAAACCCAGCCCAAACGATCAGACAAAGCCCCAGAAGCCGCAGAGATGATGAAATGACGGAAAAGGTCTCGAATTCCAGACAAGAAACTAAATCTCATGGGTGCCTCTTTACTCAAGTTCTTCCTAAACGAACAACCTGCAAAAACTACGACAACCCTAAAGGGCTGAGACAGACTCTTCGTCCCCTTTACCTAAACAGCCCTTCCAAATGAAGATACCCTACAGAATTACATATAAAACATTAAAAATCAAGTTTTAAGCCAGAACGCCAAAAAATTTTTATGACAATAGTGTCATCTACTTCTTTGACGCACAACCTCATAAGCAACTGCTGCAACAGAAGAAGAGAGGTTCAATGAATCCGCTTTCCCTAGCATAGGCAAAGCGATGTTACAAAAACTTCCATCTAACCAAGAGGGGGAAAGTCCATCCTTTTCTGAGCCAAACACCACAGCCAATGGTTGGCAAAAATTTTGATCAAAATAAAAAGTTTGAGTAGATGGAGTAGTGGTAAAAATTTTCCACTCTTGTTCACGAACTAGAGCCAAAACTTCCTCCAAAGAGGCCTGCCAAATAGGTACTGTGAACACAGCGCCTAAGGAGGAGCGAATGACATTAGGATTATATAAATCCACTACGGGATCACAAAGAATGACTCCATCGACTCCAGCTCCATCAGCAATTCTCAACAATGCCCCAATATTCCCTGGTTTTTCTGCTTGCTCAACAATCAAATAAAAGGGTTGCTGATTCTTGCGCTGTAATCTCAAAAACTCTTGGCAAGAGAGCCGTTTTTTTTCAAAAACAGCAATGAAATTATCCGGATGCTCCTTAAAAGAGAGCCTCTCTAATATCTCTTTAGGACAAGGTAATTTTTCGATGCCAAGAGCAGTTAGCTCTTTATCAAGATCCCGCTCCTTATCAGATATCAATTCTCCGCAAAACACATGTAAACAATGGTACCCGGAAATCAAGGCCCGGTGAATCTCGCGGAACCCTTCTAATAAAAAGTATGAACTATTACGTGCTCGCTGTCGCTTTAAAGCAAGAGCCGCTTTAACACGAGCATTATTTTTTCCTATAAACTCCATTGCGCAAAAACTCCCGAAGGCAACCGTTGATCTCCCTCACCACAAAAATTCTCTCCCAACCGCCATTTTTGGGAAGAAAGCATAGGAAGCGCCCTTTTAGCTAAGCAATGCAAAAATTCAGGGGTATGTCCTGGCGTATGCGAAGTAATCAACATATGCGAAAAAGAACTAGAAAGCAGCTGTGAACAGGCCTCCAATAATGGGAAAAAATCCCGATCTATTTTAAAGGTTTCTCCATCAGGACCTCGTCCATAAGTTGGGGGGTCCAAAAGAATCACATCATAGGTTTTTCCCCTACGAATTTCTTTTTTTAGAAATGAAAAAACATCTTCTATGATCCAAAAAATTCTTTTTTCTGAAAAAGAATTCCCTTCCACATTTTTTTGAGCCCATTTTACAGCAGCCTTAGAAGCATCTACATGATAGACAGCAGCCCCCTGCTGGGCACAAAAAATAGAAGAAGCTCCAGTATAAGCAAATAAATTCAAGACCTTACAAGAAGGCTTCGATAAAGAGGGGCTTAGATCTTGCCAGAATGTAGCATGCTCAGGGAAAATCCCCACATGACCAAAGGGAGTAAGCTTCAACAAGCATGACACAGAATCAATAGTTATCCACCATTCCTTAAGATGTGAATTGCGGTATTTCCACTCTCCTTTCTCCCCAACACGAACAAACTCAGCAGAATATTGTTTCCACAAAGCTGGTGAAGTTTTTGGCCAAATAGCCGTAGCAGAAGGACGAATTAAAACAACATCCTTAAATCGCTCAAGTTTCTTACCATCCCCGCTATCTAATAATTCGTAATCCATCATTTGCCTATCTTTTCGGCCTGGAACCGCATAACTGTATCCACCTGCATTTTTGTCATCATATCGGGCTCCATATTTACGTGAGAACCAACCTGTTTGTAACCCAAAGAAGTCCGAGCTCGAGTTTCAGGAATCACGCTGACGGAAAAGATATCTCCCCTTACCTGAGCGATCGTCAAACTAATACCATCAATAGCGATAAAGCCTTTTTCGAGTACATAAGGCACCAAATTTGTTGGAGCCTTAAAAAACATATAAGATTTTTCTACGGCAATGATGGTACCCACACCACAGACATGACCAGAAACAAAATGCCCACCTATTTCATCCCCTAATCGAACAGAACGCTCTAAATTCACCATACTCCCCACGGTGTAATTTTTAATCGTGGTACAAGCCATGGTCTCTTCTGTCACATCAAAAAATAGTAATTCGAATTCTCTTTTGACTAAAGTCAAACAGATCCCATCAACAGCGATACTACTTCCCGGAACCCCATCTACTAGATTACGTGCAAAAATTCCTATCTCCATGGAATCCCCGTAATGATGAATAAGGTCTACACGTGCTACCTCTTGAATAATGCCTGAAAACATGGATAACCAAACACCTTTGCTAGGCTGTGACAAAATAATTCTTAGTAACTTAAGAAACTAGATACACGAAAAAGCCTCTGGATCACATTGAGGCAAACTACGGTTGCTTATAATCAAAAAATGATTATACTCCGAGACCGCCTATAGAGAAAAACCTTTCCAAAAAATGGGATCTTTTCAGAACAAGAGACAGGATTTTATCCATTAAAATAAAAACCATGGTATCTTGGGCGTCCCACAGATATTAGGCGACTTTTGAAAAAAAATCATCACAAATCACAATCAAGAATTGTGTTACCAGATCCACTAAACTACATCTTTCATTTCTGAAGGACCTTTCAGTAGTCAATAAGGATCCAATGTTTGAATTTTTAGGAGGAATCTCCCATGCTATGCCCATTTTGTAACCATGGAGAGCTTAAAGTTATTGACTCTCGAAACTCCCCTGAGGCGAACGCAATTAAACGCCGCCGCGAATGTTTACGATGTAGTCAAAGATTCACCACCTTTGAAACTGTCGAATTAACGATACAGGTGTTAAAACGGGATGGTCGCTATGAAAACTTCCAAGAAGCTAAGCTGATAAATGGACTTAAAGCTGCTTCCAGTCACACAAGAATCGGGCAAGAACAAGTACAAGCTATAGCCTCCAATATCAAACAAGATCTACTTGGAAAACAAAATCGAGAAATTTCTACCAAAGAAATAGGTGAACTAGTAATGAAATATCTAAAAAAAGCAGATATGATTGCGTACATTAGGTTCGCCTGCGTTTATAGAAGATTTAGAGATGTAGGAGAGCTCATGGAAGTTTTATTATCTGCAACCCCAGACGGTGAAAAATAAATACGAAAAGGAGAATTTTATGCCCCTAACGGACGAAGAAATAGCCGATTTTAAAACACGTCTTCTAGAAATGAAGGCAAAATTGTCTCATACTTTAGAAGGAAACGCCCAAGAAGTTAAAAAACCTAATGAAGCAACTGGGTATTCCCAACACCAAGCAGATCAAGGCACGGATACGTTTGACCGAACCATCAGCTTGGAAGTGACAACTAAAGAATATAAACTTCTTAGACAGATTGATCGCGCCTTAGAAAAAATAGAAGAATCCTCTTATGGTATTTGCGATGTGAGTGGAGAGGAAATTCCATTAGCAAGATTAATGGCAATTCCTTACGCTACAATGACTGTAAAATCACAAGAAAAATTCGAAAAAGGCCTTCTTTCCGGAAACTAGTTACAATGACGACCCGCTCTCTATCGACCTTCCTCACCTCTTTTCTCCTAGTCTCTCTTGATTGGGTCTCAAAACTAGTTGTGTTACTAAAGAGCTGTCAGCTCTCCCCCCACTCCCCTGCTTTACTTTATAGCTATGTGTGGGGACATTTCTCTTTTCTCATTGTGCCCTCTTTCAATGAGGGAGCGGCCTTTGGCCTATTTGCTCAATACAAAATACCCCTGCTCATTTTCAGAGTTTTCGTTATCTTATGTCTTTTTTTATTCTTAGGAATTAAATTTAGATCTTTACATATTAGAACGCGAATCGCTTTAACCCTAATTCTTGCAGGAGCTCTGGGTAACGTTGGAGACATCTTATTTCATGGTAAGGTGGTCGATTTCCTCTCTATTAACTACTATTCTTGGAGTTTCCCCTCCTTCAATTTAGCAGATGCTTTCATCTCCCTTGGCACTCTCCTCCTTGTCGGGCATCTGTATTTCAGCAAAGAAGATAAAAAATATTTTTAATAAAAATTGTTCTCTAAAAGATCCTCTACCAAACAAAAAAGAAAAAGAGGATAATATAGGGCAATTTTCAGAAGAAAATGATTTAAATTACATATTTTATGAACACGTTTCTATCTTTTTTGACAGCTTTTGATGACTTTATTTGGTCATATGTAGCGTTTATTTTAATCCTTTCGCTCGGAGTCGTGTTCACGTACAAATCGAATTTCGCACAATTCACGCAGCTTCCTTCATTTTTTAAACTGTTCTATCGATTCTCGAAGGAGTCTTCGTCTACACAGAAAGATCTGAAGAAAGGTGTTCATCCATTAAAAGTTTTTTTCGCTTCCGCTGGAGGAAATATTGGTATAGGGAACGTTGTTGGGGTAGTCACTGCTGCTAGTGTCGGAGGCCCTGGAGCGCTCTTTTGGGTCTGGATAGCAGGGATTCTTGGATCTATCGTTAAATACTCTGAAGTTTATCTAGGAATTAAATTCCGCCAATCCGACGCACATGGTGTGTATCACGGAGGACCCATGTTCTTCCTTGATAAGGCCTATAAAACCCGTATTGTCTCCATCATTGTGGCCATTCTTCTCTGTATCTATGGAGTGGAGATTTACCAATTTTCGGTGATTACAAACACTTTAACCTCCTGCTGGAACGTTCCTAAAATTATTTCTATCGCCTCCCTTCTTTTCTTAGTTATTTTTGCTGTGCAAGGAGGTCTGCAACGAATAGGGAAAATCTGTTCCTTAGTTTTACCCTTCTTCATGTTGATTTACTGCGGAATGGCTTTTTACATCTTAGCTCATGAAATCCATACCCTTCCAACGCTTTTCTCAAGCATCTTCCGTTCCGCCTTTACAGGTCATGGCGCTATTGGAGGATTTGCTGGCTGCACCGTTGCATCCACTATTCGCCAAGGGCTCTCTAGAGCTGCCTATTCGGGAGACATCGGTATTGGGTTTGATTCCATTATCCAAAGCGAGACATCGGCTACAAATCCCCAGACACAAGCTCAACTCAGCATTGTCGGAGTTGTTGTAGATAATCTTGTCTGTACATTAAGTCTTCTCATCGTCCTCGCTTCTGGTGTTTGGCACAGAGTAGGCCTGGAGGGATCTGAGGTTGTGGAACAAGCCCTTTCCTCATATTTCCCCTATATTCGTATATTCCTTCCTGCATTCCTTTTTGCGACAGGATATACAACGATTATTTCTTACTTCCTTGTAGGGAAGAAATGCGCGAATTTTATTTGCGGTAACAAAGGATCTAAATTCTATACCTGTTATGGTATTTTAGCTTTGCCAGCTTTCTGCTTTCTACCACAAGATACGGCATTACTCGTTATGTCTGTCTCAGGGGCATTGTTGCTATGCATCAATCTATTCGGAGTTTTTTTAATGCGAAAAGAACTCGTCTTCCCCAAAAAAGCTGAGGAAACTCTTGAAGTATCTGGATCCTCTTTCTCTTCTTAGTGAGAAAGAGGTATAAAGCTGTTGCCGATCAAAGTGACGTTCCTTATATATGGTTCTTCTGACACCATAAAAAATTTTTAGAAACTTATAGGTAGTTTTTCCATTACAAACGAAATTTTTCTGTTATAGGAAGAGCCTTGTCGGAGAGGAGTCTAAAACCTCTCTTATTCAAGGCCAAAATTCCCCAGACTTTTTAACTTCTAATGTCATATAATGATGGCTTGCAACCAAGAACTTCTTTCGCCTAGAGGCTTAGATTTGCTCAGCAAAAATTCTCATTCTAATCTTACTCCTACGATATTCTATCCGTCGGACCACAATATTGATCTGCAAAGCTTCTCTCCTCATGCCCTTTCCGTTGTGAGAACTTTAAAAAAAGCTGGGTATGAGGCCTATATCGTTGGAGGATGTATTCGTGATCTCCTACTAAAAACGGAGCCTAAAGATTTCGATGTCTCTACTTCTGCCAAACCTGAAGAAGTTAAAGCCTTATTCAAAAATTGTATTCTCGTAGGCAAACGTTTTCGTTTAGCTCATATCCGCTTCCCCAATCAAATCATAGAAGTCTCTACCTTTAGATCCGGTAGTAACGAAGAAGATTCTTTAATTACAAAAGATAATCTTTGGGGATCCGCTGAAGAGGATGTACTGCGAAGAGACTTTACTATTAATGGCCTTTTCTATGATCCGAGCTCCGAAGTCATCATTGACTACACGGGAGGGGTGGAAGACTTAAAAAATCGCTATTTAAGAACCATTGGCGATCCTTTTCTCCGATTCAAACAAGACCCTGTGCGCATGCTGCGCCTATTAAAAATCTTGTCTCGCTACGCCTTTACTGTGGATCCAAAAACTCTTGAAGCTCTTCGAGAGTCTCGCCATGAGCTAATAAAAAGCTCTCAACCAAGAGTATTTGAAGAGCTTATAAAAGTATTAAGCTCCGGAGAATCCACTATTTTTTTCCAGCTAGCTTCAGAATATCGGATCTTAGAAATTCTGTTCCCTTATATGTCTAAAGCTTTTGGCTTAAGCAAAGTTCTCCAAGATCAGACTTTTGCTAGCTTAACGGCTTTGGATGCTAAAGTGCGGCAGCGTTCTTTCTGCTTAGAAAGACATCTTCTGTTGTCGATATTGTTGTTCCCTATCGTAAACTTCAATGTTCGATATAAATATAGTCAGCATCCAACAATGTCTATTCAGGATATTTTTGATTATATTAAAAACTTTTTAACAGAATTTTTTGCCGACTCTTTTACCAGCTGCTCAAAGAAAAACTTTATTTTGACAACTTTACTTTTACAGATGCAGTATAGGCTGACCCCTCTAGCTCCATTAAAAAAAGAAAGAAATTCGTTCTTCAATAAAAAGCTTTTACGCCATACCTACTTTCTTGAAGCTCTTTACTTGTTAGAAATCCGCAGTCAGGTATTTCCAAAAGTAAAAGCTCCGTATGAGGAGTGGCTCAACCAGTATGAACGAATTTCGGAGTAATCATTCCTAGTTAAAATTAGGAAAATTCTTCTCCCCACGGATTTATAGTTAGTTGTTATGTTTCCCCAGAAAATCACGCTTTGGTTATACCCTTTAGGACTTTTTGCTAATCTTTTCTTTGGTACAGCCTTTTGTGTGCAGTGGTTCTTAATTAAGAAGAGGGGCTGTTCTTTTGTTCCTAAAATTTTCTGGCATCTGTCTTGCTCTGGCGCTGTTTTGATGATCTGCCATGGATTTATTCAAAGTCAGTATCCTATTGCGCTACTCCATTCTTTTAATCTCATTATTTATTTCCGGAACCTTAACATAGCTTCCTCAACCCCGCTCCCCATCTCCAAAATAGTCTCATTGTTGGTCGTTTCTGCAACAGCCATTACTCTATCTTTTGCAATTGGCACACAGTACCTTCCACACATGACGTGGATGGCTTCTCCAAACATTTTACACTTAAATCTTCCGGAAGCTAATTTTTTGTGGCAACTCATAGGCTGCATTGGATTGACTATCTTTTCCTTAAGATTTTTTATCCAATGGTTCTACCTAGAATACAAAAACCAATCCTCTTTACCTACTCCTTTCTGGAAAGCTAGTTTGGTAGGAGGATCCATCTGTCTCATTTACTTTTTACGGACTGGAGACATTGTCAATGTCTTGTGCTATGGATGTGGCTTATTCCCTTCCCTAGCGAACCTTCGCATAGCTTCTCGAGAAGCTATCCAAAAACCGTTTAGCTGCAGTTGCTTCATCTCCGCAGGAGAACATAGCGGAGATACTTTAGGAGGAAATTTATTAAAAGAAATCCATGCAAAATATCCTGATATTCACTGCTTTGGCGTAGGAGGCCCGCAAATGCGGGCGCAAAACTTTTGCACGCTTTTTTCTATGGAAAAATTTCAAATCAGTGGATTTTGGGAAGTTCTTCTTGCCCTACCCAAACTATGGTATAGACGCCGTATTCTGTATAAAACGATTCTTAAAAGAAATCCTCAAGCTGTTATCTGCATTGACTTCCCTGATTTTCATTTTTTATTAATAAAAAAACTCCGTTCTCTCGGATATAAAGGGAAAATCGTCCACTATGTGTGCCCTAGCATATGGGCTTGGAGACCATCAAGGAAAACTACTTTAGAAAAGTATTTGGACCTTCTTCTTTTAATACTTCCTTTCGAACAAAAATTATTCAAAGATTCTCCCCTTCGTACGGTATACATAGGGCATCCTCTCTCAGAAACTATCAAACTTTTCTGCCCTAAGCAGAATTGGAAAGAACGGCTCCATCTTCCAACCGATAAACCCTTTGTCGCTGCCTTTCCGGGTAGCCGTCACAGTGATATTCTGCGCAATCTTACGATTCAGGTACAAGCTTTTCAAGCATCAGATTTTGCATCCACACATCATTTACTTGTATCGTCCGCGAATCCTGCGTATGACCATCTCATTCTAGAAATCCTACAACAAAATCGCTGTTTGCATAGCAATATTGTTCCTTCTCAATTTCGATATGAACTAATGAGGGAGTGTGATTGTGCTCTTGCTAAATGCGGAACCATTGTTTTAGAAACAGCTCTTAATCTTACTCCAACAATAGTTACCTGCCAACTCCGCCCTCTAGATACGTTTTTAGCGAAATACATATTCAATATTATCCTCCCAGCCTACTCTCTCCCCAATATTATTCTAGGAAGAACCATTTTCCCAGAGTTTATAGGAGGCAAAAAAGATTTTCGGTATGAGGATGTCGCTGCTGCTCTGAACATTCTTAAAACATCTCAAGCTCAAGAAAAACAAAAAAATGCCTGTAAGGATGTTTATCAGGCAATAAACGAATCTGCATCGACTATAAAAGAGTGCCTTCCTTTCATATTTGAAGCTTCTTATTAATTCTATATCAATGACTTGCGACAAATTCTAGAGTCGATAGAAAAGGAGTTTTCCGTTTATAGTTCCTGTTCACAATCGTGCCACAAGCGCTTATAATAAAGGAACTTATGAATCAAGTCATAAAAACCATTGCTCTTTGCTATCAAAAATATATCTCTAGAGCATCTAACAAAACCTTCTCAATACATAATACTCTTTCCCTATCTCTTCTTCCCAAGTGTCTACTTGGATCCCTAATCATCTATACCTCACATGCATTTGGAGAAATGGAATTAGCCATTTCTGGGCATAAATATGGCAAAGACAGAGATGCTTTTACTATGATCTCCTCATGCCCAGAAGGGACTAATTACATGATTAACCGTAAGCTCATTCTGAGCGAATTTTCTTCGCTAGATAAATTCTCATCAGGAGGAGCTTTTAAGAATCTTGCAGGAAAAATAGCATTCTTAGGAAAACACTCCTCTTCCTCGATCCACTTCAAACACCTCAACATTAACGGATTCGGATCCGGAATCTTTTCCGAATCTGCTATCGAATTTTCTGATTTACGCAAACTTGTTGCTTTTGGCTCTGAAAGCACTGGAGGCATTTTTACAGCAAGAGATGACATCTCATTTAAAAATAATCACTACATCGCTTTCCGCAACAATATAGCCAAAGGAAATGGCGGAGTAATTTTACTTCAAGGAGATGAAAGAGGAACTGTATCTTTTACAGATCAACAAGGAGCTATTATTTTTGCCAATAACCAAGCTTTAGTCTCTCCATCTATAAAACATAGTGGGCGTGGAGGAGCTATTAGCGGAGACTTCGCTGGATCTCGAATTATTTTTCTCAATAATCAACAGATCACATTTGAAGAAAATAGTGCTGTTCACGGAGGAGCTATCTACAATAAAAATGGGGTGGTAGAATTTCTTGGCAATGGAGGCACTCTTTCTTTTAAAGAGAACAGCACAAGAGCCAATGGAGGTGCTATATACACTGGTAAATTCAAAGCAAATCAACAAACGGCTCCTATTATATTTTCACAAAATAACGCTAATCAAAAAGGCGGCGCTATTTACGCTCAATACGTTAACTTAGAACAAAATCAGGATGCTATTCGTTTTGAAAATAATTCTGCTAAAGAAGGCGGAGGAGCAATCAGCTCATCTCAATGCGCAATCACAGCCCACAATAGCATCACTTTTTCAAACAATTTTGCGGGAGATCTTGGAGGCGGAGCTATCCTATTAGGAGGGAAACAACCATCGCTATCCTTGGTCGCTCACAATGGAAATATTGCATTTATTGGCAATACTATGCTTCCTGCAACAAAAAAGGCCTCTTTACCTCGAAATAATTCGATCTTAGTCAAAGAATCTCCCTATAAAATTCAATTCGCAGCGAATAAAAATCGCTCTATTATTTTCTTTGACCCAGTAATTGCTTTGTCACCTTCTACGTCTCCCGTAGAGATTAATTCTCCTGAACACGAAACGCCTTTCTTCTCTCCTAAAGGAACTATCGTTTTCTCTGGAGCTAATCTTATAGACGATGCCAAAGAGGATATTGCAAATAGAACTTCTATTTTCAATCAGCCTGTTCTTCTCCATAATGGAACCCTTTCTATTGAAAGCGGAGCTCATCTTGTTGTTCAAAGCTTCAAACAAACTGGTGGACGAATTAGCTTATCTCCAGGGTCCTCACTAGCTCTTTATACAACCAATACACTCTTTCATGGCAATGTTTCTAGCACAGACCCTTTGGAAATTAATGGTTTAAGCCTTGGAGTAGATACTTCTCCTTCCAACCTTTATTCTGAAATCCGCGCAGGCAGCGCTCCTCTCAAATTATCAGGGTCTCCAGATATTCATGATCCTGAAAGACTGTTTTATGAAAATCGGGATTCCGCAGCATCTCCATATCAAATGGAAATTCTTTTATCCTCTGACAAAATCATTGATGTTTCTAACTTTACAATCGACGCTCCCGTACCAAATAAAGAAGCTGGGTTTCAAGGATCTTGGCACTTCAGCTGGCAGCCCAATACTGTCAATAACACTAAACACAAGGTATTGCGTGCTTCCTGGATCCCAACTGGCGAATATATCCTTGAACCAAGCCGTGTTGGAAATGCTATCCCTAATTCCTTATGGAGCACATTTTTACTTTTGCAAACGGCTTCTCATAACTTAGGAGATCATTTATGCAATAACTCCGATCTAGTCCCTACTTCATACTTAGGGCTTTTAATTGGAGGAATTGGAGCAGAAATGCGCACTTATTCCGCAGAAAAAGAAAGTTTTATCTCCCGTTCAGGCACTACAGGAACCACCATTATACGCTTAACTCCAACCCTCACTCTATCGGGAGGTGCGACGCATATGTTCGGAGATTCCTTTGTTACAAAATTACCAGAATTCATTGCTTCTGAAGGAATGGTACAAAATGTTGGTCTTACCCAAATCTTAGGACCATTAACTGTAAAATCCACATTATGTGCAGCCTTAGATCATAATGCTATGATTCGCCTATCCGCTCAAAAAAATCATACACGTGCAAAATGGGACACTTTTGGAATACGTGGAACATTAGGTGCCTCTTATTCATTGCTAGACTATGAAAATATGGTACGTATTTTCACATTTGCTAATGTTGAAGCCACAAATGTTTTACAGAAATCATTTACGGAAACGGGATACAATCCAAGAAGTTTTGCAAGAACAAGACTCACGAACATCGCAGTTCCGGTAGGGATTGGGTATGAATTCTGCTTAAGCAACCACTCTTTTGCTCTATTAGGGAAAGGACATATTGGTTACTCTCGAGATATCAAACGAAAAAATCCAGTAACTTTTGCTCAATTAGCTATGAATAACTTCTCCTGGACTGCTAATGGCTGCCAAGTCCCAACCTCAGCACATACAATAGCGAACCAACTAATCCTTCGCTATAAAGCCTGCTCCCTATACGTAAATGCAGTAGCTACCAAACTAGAAAGCACATATCTCTCAAGCAGCTTATCTTGCGGAGGCTATGTTGGTTTCTAATCTGACCTTAGGGATGCACAATTTTTAAAACCTCCACATCTTCATGGTAAATTAGGCAAGGAATACCTTGCCTAATTTACTTTTCTGATTTATCTAACGCCTATTAAGATCGTACGTATTCAATAGGTTTGTCGTCTATGAAATGGCTGTCAGCTACTGCTGTGTTTGCTGCTGTTCTTCCTTCAGTCTCAGGGTTTTGTTTCCCGGAATCTAAAGAATTGAATTTCTCTCGCACAGGAACCTCTTCTTCTACTACTTTTACAGAAACTATTGGAGAGAACGGTACAGAATATATTGTCTCTGGTAACTCGTCATTTACTAATTTCACTAATATTCCAGTCAAAAAACCAACGACTGATGACTCAAGTACGTCAACCCCTACCACATCCTCTGCTGTAGATCCAACAGAAAAGATTGTCAGGGCCTCTTCTTCATCTTCGCCTAATTCTGGGGATACGTCAGCTACTCCCGATCCTAAAGGTGGCGGAGCTTTTTACAATGAACACTCCGGAATTTTATCTTTTATGGCAAGATCTGGAGTAGAAGGTTCTCTCACTCTATCTAATATCAAGATGACCGGTGATGGAGGAGCTATCTATTCCCAAGGCGAACTTCTATTTACAGATCTAACTGGTTTAACCATCCAAGGAAATCTATCCCAATTATCTGGAGGAGGAATCTTTGGAGGCTCTACTATTTCATTCTCTGGAATCAATCAAGCCACATTCTCATCCAATACTGCAGAAGTTGTCCCTGAAGAAACTACACCGAACCCAAATCCAGGAACTCAAACAACAACCTCACAACCATCACCCACTTCCAAGGTCCAAAGTCTATTCACTTACTCTTCATCTACTCAAGCTAATGGAAACGGTGCAGATTCTCAAACTCCATCCCATAAACCGGGATCTGGAGGAGCTATCTATGCCACAGGAGATTTAACCATTTCCGACTCTCAAGAGATCGTTTTCTCCGTAAACAAAGCTAGTAAAGATGGAGGAGCCATCTTTGCAGAAAAAAATGTTTCTTTCGAGAATATCACAACACTAAAAGTACAAAACAATGGAGCAGAGGAAAAAGGAGGCGGTATCTATGCTAGTGGAGATCTGTCCATTCAGTCCTCTAAACAAAGCCTTTTTAATTCCAATACCAGCAAGCAAGGAGGCGGAGCTCTTTATATTGAAGGGAATGTAGACTTCAAAGATCTCGAAGAAATTCGCATTAAGTACAATAAATCAGGAACTTTCGAAACAAAGAAAGTTACTTTATCGTTACCCGAAGCCCAGACAAATAAAAGCTCTGTAACTGCTGCTTCCCAGTCTGGACCCAATACTACACCAACTCCTACTCCTCCAGTCACGGCTAAAGGTGGAGGTTTATACACCGAAAAAAATCTTTCCATCTCTAATATTACAGGGATTATTGAAATTACTAACAATAAAGCAACGGATGTTGGAGGAGGAGCTTACGTAAAAGGAACACTCACTTGCAAAGATTCTCATCGCTTACAATTTCAGAAAAACTCTTCCGAGAAAAAAGGAGGAGGACTTTACACAGAAGATACGATTACCTTATCTAACCTGACAGGTAAAACTCTATTCCAAGAGAATACCGCTAAAGAGGAAGGTGGGGGTCTTTACATCCAAGGAGATGACAAAACTTTAACCATGACAGGACTCGATAGCTTCTGTCTGATCGATAACACTTCAGCAACCCATGGTGGTGGAGCCTACGTCACTAAAGAGATTTCTCAAACTTATACTTCCGACGTTGAAGAGTTCCCTGGAATCACTCCTGTGCATGGAGAAACAATCATCTCGGGGAATAAAGCTACTGGTGGTAGTGGTGGTGGAGTATGCACAAAGCATCTTGTTTTGTCCAATCTCCAAACCATCTCTATATCCGAAAATTTTGCATCAGAAAATGGTGGTGGTGCCTGTACATGTCCAGATAATTTCCCTGCTCCTACAGCATCTACTCCTTCTACCAATCAAACTGCCGCCCCTAAAGACGATAAAGACTTTTTAATCGATTATGTTGTTAGCACAACGATCGACAAGAATAAGGCAACAAAAAAAGGTGCCGGTGTCTATGCTAAAAAAGCTAAACTATCCCGCATAGACGAACTCAATATCTCCGATAACGCTGCTCAAGAAACAGGAGGTGGCTTCTGCTGTACGGAATCTTTAGAATTGGATACCATCGCCTCTCTATCCGTAACTAAAAATCTTGCTGGGAAAGAAGGTGGAGGACTCCACGCTAAAACATTAAACATTTCTAATTTAAAATCAGGATTATCTTTCTCAAACAACACAGCGAACTCTTCTTCTACAGGAGTTGCAACGACCGCAACTACATCACAATCCCCTACAGTTTCCTCATTCTTACCTCGAGCTACTGCAGGAAGTTCTCCAGCTCCTGCGCAAACAACTCCAACTTATGCCGGAGTAGTAGGTGGAGCTATTTACGGAGAAACGGTTTCCTTCTCCAAATGTAGCGGACTGTGTCAATTTACAGAGAACTCTGCTATTGATAATACTCCTTCTAGCCCCTCGCTAAATGTTCAAGGAGGAGCTATTTATGCCAAAACATCGTTATCCATAGAGGCAGAAGATCCTAGTACCTCTTATGTCTTCTCTAAAAACTCTGTCTCTACAGGGAAAGCGCAAACAACCGGTCAAATAGCTGGAGGAGCTATCTACTCTCCTTCAGTCACATTAAACTGTCAAACAGTATTTTCCGGTAATAGCGCCTCTATGGCAACAACAAATCCCCCCTCCGGAACCTCGCCAAAAGATACTATTGGTGGAGCTATTGCAGGAACCACAATCTCCTTATCTAAAACTTCTCATTTTTCGGAAAATACTGCTGATTTGGGAGCTGCTATAGGAACCTTGTCAGGAGGGTCTTCATCCAATCTTACGGAAAAAATTACCTTATCGAACGGATCATTTACCTTTGAAAAAAACAAAGCGAATAAACGCGGAGTTATCTATGCTCCTAGCGTTTCCATTAAAGGGAACAATATTACCTTTAACCAAAACACATCTACTCATGACGGAAGTGCGATCTACTTTACTAAGGATGCAACAATTGAGTCTTTAGGATCTGTTCTTTTTACAGGAAACAATGTGACTGCAGAACAGGCTAGCTCAACAGCAACTGGAGGACAAACCACAAATACTACAAATTATGGCGCGGCTATCTTTGGAGATCCTGGTACTCAAACTACTGACACCACATTAAAACTGATCGCTTCCTCCGGGAATATTACTTTCAGTAATAACAGCCAAAATACTGCCACAAATAACCCTGCCACTAAGTTCTGTAGTATCTCAGGATACGTTAAGCTCACTTTACAAGCAGCACAAGGGAAAACGATCAGCTTTTTTGACAGCATCCGAACTTCCACCAAGAAAACAGGTCAAGCACAAAATAGTTACGAAACTTTAGATATCAATAAAACAGAAAACAGTAATACGTATGCTGGGACTGTGTTATTCTCTTCCGAGCTCCACGAAGTGAAATCCTATGTGCCACAAAACGTAGTTCTCCATAACGGGACATTAGTTCTTAAAAAGAATGCAGAGCTGCATGTAGTCTCTTTTGAACAGAAAGAAGGCTCCAAATTGATCATGGAACCCGGAGCAGTGTTATCTAACCAAAATATAGCTAACGGAGCGTTGGCTATTAATGGATTAACCATTGACTTATCCAGTTTAGGAGCTCCACAAACGGGAGAAGTCTTCTCCCCTCCTGAATTACGAATTGTTGCAACAACTTCTAACTCTGGAGGAGGTGGTGGAGTTGGAGGTTATGTCACAGCCTCCAAAAATCTCTCCGCAGCATCCCCTACCGTTGCAGCTACAAATCCAACCATGGCAGACAACAAAGTCTTCTTAACCGGCGCTCTGACTTTGATCGATCCAGATGGAAACTTTTACCAAAATCCTATCTTAGGGACAGATTTAACCGATGTACCGTTAATCAAACTCCCTACAACAGCAAATCAAGTTGATGTTTCTAACTTAACACTATCCGGAGACCTTTCTCCTAAGAAAGGGTATACAGGAACCTGGACGCTAAATCCTGATCCACAAACAGGAAAAGTTGTTGCCAACTGGAAATTCGACATGTACCGCCGTTGGGAATACATACCAAGAGATAACCATTTCTATGCCAATTCGATCTTGGGCTCCCAAAACTCCATGATTGTTGTGAAACAAGGGCTTATTAATAACATGTTACATAATGCCCGTTTCGATGACGCTGCTTACAACAACTTCTGGGTCTCAGGAGTTGGAACTTTCCTATCGCAACAAGGTACTCCTCTTTCTGAAGAGTTTAGTTATTATAGCCGAGGAACTTCTGTAGCTATCGATGCAAAACCACGACCAGATTTTATCCTGGGAGCTGCTTTTAGTAAGATGGTAGGAAGAACTAAAGCGATTAAGAAGGTACATAATTATTCCCATAAGGGATCCGAATACTCATACCAAGCCTCTGTTTACGGAGGTAAGTTCCTGTACTTCTTACTTAATAAACAACATGGCTGGGCACTACCCTTCTTATTACAAGGGGTCGTATCCTATGGGCATATTAAGCATGATACAACAACCCTCTATCCTTCTATCCATGAAAAAAATAAAGGAGACTGGGAAGATCTGGGTTGGTTAGTAGATCTACGCGTCTCTATGGATGTTAAAGAACCTTCCAAGAGATCTTCTAAACGCGTTGCTCTTTACGGAGAACTTGAGTACTCCAGCATTCGTCAGAAATCATTCACGGAAATTGACTACGATCCTCGACGCTTTGATGATTGTGCTTACAGAAACCTATCGATTCCTATGGGCTGCTATTTTGAAGGGGCTATCATGAGTTATGATATTCTCATGTATAACAAGCTTTCCTTAGCCTATATGCCATCTATTTACAGAAATAACCCTGTCTGTAAATATTGGGTCCTATCTTCGAATGAAACTAGCAAAGTTGTCTGTGGAGTCCCCACAAGAACATCCGCTCGAGCAGAGTATAGTACACAACTTTATCTAGGGCCCTTCTGGACCTTATATGGGAATTACACCATAGACGTGGGTATGTACACATTGGCACAAATGACGAGTTGTGGTGCCCGTATGATTTTCTAACTTTTTACAGCCAGTCCTTTAAAAAGGGACTGGCTTTAAAGAGATTTTATCAAAATACGCTATGAATAGGATTTTCTATTCTTTTTAGCATTTTCCTTTTCGTTGAGAATCTTGATTTTTTTCGTTTCATAATCTATCTAACGCCTATTTTTTAGGTTATATCTAGGGTATTCAGATTATGAAGTTTTTATCAGCTACCGCTGTATTTGCTGCAGCTCTTCCCTCTATCACAAGTGCTAGCTCCGTTGAATCCCAAATAGAAACAAAAGATCTAAACTCTAGTAGAACAGGATCCTCATCATCGCAATCCTTCACTGAAATAATTCCAGAAAATGGCGCAGAATATAGGGTATCTGGAGATGTTTCATTTTCTGATTTTTCAAATATACCAGAAGAAGCAGAGACTCTTGCTATATCGCACAAAGAACAGCCTAATAACGAAGTAGTACTCTCCGAAGAAAACCACCAAGCATCCTTTCAAGATTCTGCACAAAACCAAACTGAAAATGCCTCTGAAGGAAACTCTCCTAATAGCGAGAATACTAACCAGTCATCTACCACAGAAACCGAGTCTATAACTACTGATGAACAAGTGCAGAATGATAATGAATCTGCAGCTTCTGTACCTACTACTGTAGAAACAGCAACAGCTATGCGCCTCCCCTCTTACCATCTACAAACAGAATCATTAGTAGAAGGGGCTACAGAAGAAGATCAAAATCAACCGAACTCTCAAAATACATCTAGTGGCGGCGGAGCATTTTATAACTCTCAACAAGGACCTTTATCCTTTATCAATGATCCCGATAAAGACAGTTCTCTCACCTTATCAAAAATTCGAGTAATAGGAGAGGGTGGTGCCATTTACTCGAAAGGACCATTAAGCATAACAGGTCTTAAAAAATTAGCTTTAAAAGAAAACTTATCCCAAAAGGCTGGAGGAGCTATTTGTGCAGAATCCACTATTTCAATAAGTAGTGTAGATTCTATCATTTTTTCTAAGAATACAGTCACTCCTCCAGCTGCCAATAAACCTGAACTCCCTAACGATCCCTCTGGGAGTAATGGTAATGATGGTTCTGATGACAGTAACTCCTCAGGTAATACTGACTCAAATGAAAGCAACCCTAACAACAGCGCTTCTAATAACACTGGCTCTGAAAATGAGCTTTCTTCCAGTACCCCATCCGCACAACTTCCCAATCCCGCAACACCATTTTTATCATCTGTTTCTACAAACTCTCAACCTATAGACACAGAACCAGAAAATGCATGGCATGCTGAATCAGGGTCTGGAGGAGCTATCTATTCTAAAGGCAAGCTTTCTATCGCAAGCTCTAAAGAAGTAGTCTTCGATCACAACTCGGCCACCAAAAATGGAGGAGCTATCTTCGGAGAGGAAGAAATTGCTCTCGAAAAAATAGCGTCTCTGAAATTCGATTCCAACACTACCGGTGAAAAAGGTGGGGCTATTCATGCGAAAACAGTTACACTATCTGATATCAAAAACACTTTGATTTTCGTTAATAATACGGCTAAAACACCGGAAGAAAACTCTCTAAAATCTTCTCAACTAAACAACCAAAATCCTTCCGAAGAAGAGCACCAAGATACTAGTGAGGGTGAAGAAAGCCAGTCTCTTGAAACGTCACCTATAACTAATCAAGACTCTGCATCCTCTCATGTAGCCATTTTCCGTTCTATAGCAGCATCCTCCTCTCAATCTAATAGCGAAAATATCCCTAATGCAGATGGGTCTACATCTGCTGGGGGAGACGCAGGAAGCTCTTCACAACCATCGACACCAGGATCCGATTCTTCGATAAATCATGTGATTGGAGGAGGAGCTATCTATGGAGAGGCAGTCAAAATCGAGAACCTCTCTGGATATGGAACATTCTCCAACAATAACGCTGTTGATCATCAAATTTCTGGATCTACATCCGATGTTTTAGGAGGAGCTATCTATGCTAAAACATCACTAACTATCGATAGCGGGAACTCTAGTGGAACCATTACATTCTCTGAAAATACCACTTCTTCCAAATCTACAACAGGACAGGTTGCTGGAGGAGCCATCTTCTCCCCTAGTGTAACCATCACCACACCAGTGACCTTTTCTAAAAACTCTGCGATAAATGCCACAACCAGTTCTAAAAAGGATACCTTTGGGGGAGCTATCGGTGCAATCTCTACAGTTTCTCTATCCAAAGGAGCTCGATTCTCAGAAAATATTGCCGATCTTGGATCTGCTATTGGATTAGTACCTACTACACAAGATGCAGAAACTGTTCAGCTAACAACAGGTTCTTACTATTTTGAAAAGAATAAAGCACTAAAACGAGCAACTGTTTACGCTCCTATCGTATCTATCAAAGCTCATACCGCAACATTCGATCAAAATATCTCTGCAGAAGAAGGAAGCGCGATTTATTTCACTAAAGAAGCCACCATTGAGTCTTTGGGATCCGTTCTTTTTACAGGGAACTTGGTAACCCCAATACAAAGCACAACAGTGTTAACTTCTGGAAACACCTCAAAATACGGGGCTGCTATTTTTGGACAAATAGCGAATGCAAGCGGATCTCAAACTGATAACCTCCCCCTCAAACTGATCGCTTCTGGAGGGAATATCAGCTTCCGAAATAACGAATACCGTCCAGATGCCACTAATACTGGACAATCTACTTTCTGTAGTATCGCTGGAGATATTAAATTAACCATGCAGGCTGCAGAAGGCAAAGTAATCAGTTTCTTTGATGCTATACGAACTTCCACTAAGAAAACAGGAACTCTGGCCTCTGCTTATGACACACTAGATATCAATAAATCGAATGATTCAGGGTCCATAAATTCAGCCTTTACAGGGACCATTATGTTCTCCTCTGAATTACATGAGAACAAATCCTATATTCCACAAAACGTAGTCTTACACAGTGGCTCTCTCATATTGAAAGCAAATACGGAACTTCATGTGCTTTCGTTTGATCAGAAAGAAGGCTCTTCTCTTATTATGGAACCTGGATCTGTTCTTTCAAATCAAGATATTGCTGATGGTTCTTTAGTAGTAAATAGTCTTACCATTGATTTATCGAGTGTTGGAAGAAACAGTGCCTCTGGAGACAATATCTTCATGCCTCCAGAATTAAGAATCGTAGATACCTCTACAAATTCTGGAAACAGCTCTTCTACCCCGCCCTCATCGAATACACCACCAAACTCAACTCCGACAGCACAAGCTCCTATTTCCAAAAATTTTGCTGCCACAACCACGACACCAACAACACCTCCGACAACAGGGAACATCGTTTTCCTTAACGGAGTTATTAAACTGATTGATCCGAATGGGACATTTTTCCAAAACCCTGCATTAGGATCTGACCAAAAAATCTCTCTACTAGTACTCCCTTCAGATCAAACAAAACTCCAAGCTCAGAAAGTTGTGCTAACAGGAGACATCTCTCCTAAGAAAGGATACACAGGAACATTAACTCTTGATCCTCAACAATTACAAAATGGAGTAATCCAAGCTTTATGGACATTCAAATCCTACAGACAGTGGGCCTATATTCCTAGGGATAATCACTTTTATGCCAACTCGATTCTGGGATCCCAAATGTCTATGGCTACTGTCAAACAAGGATTAATCAATGATAAATTGAATCTTGCTCGCTTTGATGAGGTTGCTTACAATAATTTGTGGATATCAGGACTAGGAACCATGCTCTCTCAAAGAGGAGGCCAGCGATCAGAGGAAATGACTTATTACAGTAGAGGAGCTTCTGTTGCTTTAGATGCGAAACCTACCCAAGATTTGATCATTGGAGCAGCATTTAGTAAAATGATCGGAAGAAGCAAATCTTTGAAACTAGAGCGTAACTACACCCACAAGGGATCGGAATATTCCTACCAAGCATCGGTTTATGGAGGTAGTCCTTTCTATCTTACAATTAACAAAGAAGCAGGCCGATCCCTCCCTCTCTTATTACAAGGGGTTATCTCCTACGGATACATCAAACACGATACAGTTACCCACTATCCTACAATTCGTGAATTAAACAAAGGAGAGTGGGAAGACTTAGGATGGTTGACCGCTCTTCGAGTCTCTTCCATCTTAAAAACACCTAAACAAGGAGACTCCAAACGCATTACTGTTTACGGAGAAGTTGAATATTCTAGCATCCGTCAAAAACAATTTACGGAAACGGAATATGATCCTCGTTACTTCAGTAACTGCACCTATAGAAACTTAGCAGTTCCTGTAGGATTAGCCTTAGAGGGAGAATTCAAAGGTAACGATATTTTGATGTACAACAGATTCTCTGTAGCTTACATGCCATCCATCTATCGAAACTCTCCAGTATGCAAGTACCAAGTACTCTCATCTGGAGAAGGTGGAGAAATCGTCTGTGGTGTTCCCACCAGAAACTCCTCTCGAGCAGAATATAGTACGCAGTTATACCTTGGTCCTCTATGGACTTTATATGGATCCTACACATTAGAAGCGGACGCTCACACGTTAGCCAATATGATTAACTGTGGGGCTCGCATGACATTCTAAAACTTACTAGAAGGTAGCTCTCCACAAGGGAGCTGCCTTCTATAAGTCCTCTCCTAGGAGAACTCTCGTTTTCAATAAAACCAAGACAAAAAAAAAGACACATTTGCAGTGGTGAGGGTCACGCTAGCAAATGTGCCAGACGGAGAGAGAGGGATTCGAACCCTCGGTACGCGTTAACGCACACACGCTTTCCAAGCGTGCTCCTTAAGCCACTCGGACATCTCTCCAACAAGTACTATCTAAATCCTGAAAGTCTAAGTCGACGCCATCCAACAAACAGACCGTCAAGGAGGTAGACAAGACATTCTTAGTTTTTTAAGATTTTATCTCCAGCTTTTTTCATACAAATTTCGTTTTTTTCTCAAAAAACGACTTGATCCATGATTTTTAGAGGATAGCATCTATAAATACCTTACTCTAAAAAATACTAGGCAAATCTTTAAAAGACTCTTTCCTCAAGAATGCAATTGTACATGAGACAAGACATTGAACAAAATTGCACAACAATAGAATAATAGTCCGTTATTAATATTTTAAGATAGTATGCGCTTACTCATTTTACTCCTCTTTTCTTTTGGAATCATCTACTCTCATGGGGATGAGATTCCTACTCAAAAGCAGGTTTTGGTTAGCATTGTTCCCTATAAATTTCTTGTGGAACAAATCTCTGGAGATACATGCCAAGTATTTTCCATAGTCATGGGTAATCGTGACCCCCATAACTATGAGCTCCCTCCTAAATATATAGAAAAAATACGCCAAGCCGATCTTTGGTTTCGTATTGGGGAAGGATTTGAAAGAACTTGTGAGCGGATTGTTTCTTGTAAACAGGTAGACCTCGCAGCCAATATCGATAAAATAATGAATGGATCCTGTTGCCAACGGTTCCTTAATTTCGATACTCACACCTGGTTAAGCCCTAAAAATCTAAAAATTCAAATTGAATCTATTGCAGAAGCATTAATTGCTATAGCTCCAGAACATGCGGATTTATATCGTAAAAATTGCTCCTTACTTCAAGACCAACTTGATCTTTTAGATCAAAAAGTTTCTTCTATTGTTTCCCAATCATCTCAGCGTAACGTCTTAGTTGCTCATGGAGCGTTTGCCTATTTTTGTAGAGACTATGGCTTCGTACAACATACTATCGAACGATCTAATCACTCAGAATTATCACCTAAAGACATCGTTCGTGTAGAACAAACTATTCGTGATCATAATTTACACTCCGTTGTTTTACTAAAACATGCGGGGAAACGTAGTAGCGCCGCTTTAGTGCGAAAGTTCAATATGACGCCTGTTTTATTGGATCCTTATGCAGAAGATGTCTTCAGTAATTTAATAGCTATCGCAACGGCCTTCGCAGATTTATGACAAAACAACTGATACTAGAAAATGTGTCTTTTCGCTATGGGAAGACTGGCCCCTGGATTGTTGACCATGTTTCTTGCGAAGTTCATTCCGGGGATTTTATTGGAATTATTGGTCCTAATGGGGGTGGGAAAACGACTCTTACTCAACTCATGCTTGGGTTATTGCAACCCGTATGCGGGAAAATTTTCACATGCTTCACACAAGAGAATCGTCCTTTATCCATAGGTTGGGTCCCTCAACATTTTGCCTATGATGCAGCATTTCCTATTACCGTTAAGGAAACAGTTCTTTCTGGAAGGCTAGCCACTCTTCCATGGTATGGCCGCTACACAAAAAAGGATCATGATGCTGCTGAAGAAGCCCTTCATACGGTAGATCTGTTAGAGTACAAGGACTCCTGTTTCTCCCACCTATCTGGAGGACAAATCCAGCGAGTTCTTCTAGCTAGAGCTTTATCTGCTCGTCCAAAATTTCTTCTATTGGATGAACCCACAGCAAATATTGATCCCTCTAATCAACAAAAAATTCTACAAATCCTTTCGGACCTAAATAAACACTGCACAATTCTCATGATCACTCATGATTTACACCACACTGCAGGGTGTTTCAATAGAGTATTTTTCATGAATAAAAAATTAACCGCTTTAGCAGATACTACAACAATTTCGGAAAGGTTCTGCTGCAACACTTTTGGTAAATGCTCATGATCTCTATTCTCTATTCCCTATTCCCTCCTCTTCTGTTTCCCTCTCTGTTAGCAGCTTTTGGAGCTTCTATTGCCGGAGGAATCGTAGGGTCTTATATTGTAGTGAAACGCATTGTATCTATTAGTGGAAGCATAGCGCACTCGATTCTAGGAGGAGTTGGTATTGCTTTATGGCTTCAATATCAATTTGATCTCCCTATCTCCCCCTTGCACGGAGCTATTGCTAGCGCTATCTTTGTGGCTATCTGTATTGGGAATGTCCATCTGAAATATCATGAACGCGAAGACTCTATTATTTCCATGATTTGGTCTATCGGTATGGCCGTAGGGATGTTATGTATATCTAAACTCCCTTCTTTTAACTCAGATCTTGCAGACTTTCTTTTTGGAAATATTCTTTGGGTAACTTCGAGAGATCTGTACTTTCTTGGGATCCTAGATCTACTCATTGTTGCAACTGTATCGATTTGTCATACCCGATTCTTAGCCTTATGCTTTGATGAGAAATACATGGCGTTAAATCGCTATTCCATAAAAGCTTGGTATTTCTTGCTACTTATCCTAACGGCCATCACAACAGTCGTTCTCATGTACGTAATGGGAGTAATTTTAATGTTAAGTATGCTAGTTCTCCCCGTATCAATAGCCTGTCGCTTTTCTTATAAAATGAGCAGCATTATCTTCACCGCATCTATTTTAAATATCTGCTGCTCATTTCTAGGAATTATTCTGGCCTATATCTTGGATCTACCAGTTGGACCTATTATAGCGATCCTAATGGGAATAGCCTATTCGCTAAGTTTACTTTTAAAAAGATCGTGTAATACATCCACGCCTTCTCCAGTAAGTCCTGAAAGCAAAATAAACTCTTGATCTGGAAACTGTTGTTTTAAAAGAGCTAAGCGTTCCTCGCGCTCATCGGGTAATAGTTGGTCAATCTTATTTAAAGCAATTACCATACTTTTATTCTTGAGATCTTCTTTATAAGCTAAGAGTTCCCCTATCAAGATTTGAAGATCTTTTTCAGGAGAGCTTCTTTCTATCCCAGAGATGTCCACTACAAACAACAACAATCGCGTACGCTCAATATGACGAAGGAAGTCTAATCCCAATCCCCGATTTTGAGAAGCTCCTTCAATAATACCGGGAATATCTGCCATGATCCAAGGCTTTTGATAAAGATATCCTTCTTGATGAACCAACCCTAAAGAAGGGTGTAATGTTGTAAATGGATAGGCGCCCACTTTAACTTCTGTTCGCGCAAGGGTATTAAACAAAGTGGATTTCCCAGCATTAGGGAACCCGACAAGACCAATATCAGCTATAAGTTTAAGTTCCAATTCAACTAAACGAATCTCTCCAGGCTTACCTGGAGTCGCTTTTGTTGGAGCTCGGTTAGTAGAGGTTTTAAAGAACACGTTTCCTTTACCTCCTCTACCACCCTGGCAAACAACAATACGCTCCCCATCCTTAGTGAAATCGTGTATTAGCTCGCCAGTCTCAGCATCTCGTAAGAGAGTCCCTTCAGGAACTTTTAAAACGAAATCTTTGCCATTTTTTCCCGTGCGATTATTACTAGCCCCAGCTTGACCATCACCTGCTTTAAGAAAACGAAGGTTACGGTATTCCTCGAACGAATACATGTTCGTAACAGCCTCGATAAGGATAGAGCCACCATTCCCTCCATTACCGCCATAAGGGCCTCCTTTGGGGAGATACTTTTCCTTTCTCCAAGCTACAACACCATTACCGCCTTTCCCTGCGCGTAACTCTAAAGTAATTTGATCAACAAACATGAAACAAGTCCTGAGACAAATAAAAAAAAGCCCTATTTTTACGTTTATGCAAAAACAGAGCTCGAACAAACTGAATTATAAATAAAACTAGACTAAGCTTGAGGTATAACAGAAACGTAAGTACGATCTGTTTTTTTCATTACAACGATACCATCCACTAAAGCAAATAATGTATCGTCTTTCCCTCTACCAACGTTTACTGCGGGATGCCACTTGGTTCCCCGTTGTCTAACTAAAATGCTTCCAGTAGAAACTCTTTGCCCTGCGCCAACTTTTAATCCAAGACGCTTTGATTCGGAATCGCGACCGTTACGGCTTGCTCCCTGACCTTTCTTATGTGCCATGACTCAAAAACCCTTTATGTTTCCCTACAATTTACATAACCAAATCGCAAATCTTCACCCGAAGGTAATTTTGACGATGACCTATTTTCTTGTGGTAATTCTTACGTTTTTTGTACTTGTAAGCCACAACCTTTTCCCCACGAACGAAAGAAATCAACTCTCCTTTCACCACAGCGTTGCCAACTGTTGGAGAACCAACGGAAGCTTTCTCTCCATCAAAAACAAACAAAACCTCTTGAAAAAGGACTTCTTTATTCTCTTCAGAAATACCATCCAACAATTCGACGTCTATAACATCACCTTTGCGAACCTGGTATTGCTTATTTCCAGTCTGAACTACAGCGTAAGGCTCCATCAATCTTTCCCTATAAACTTTACTTGTTGAAACTCTCCATTCTAAAGGAAGTGCCTGACTCGGCAGGAGAGCCCTTGTTAGCGCCTAAGAACACACAATCCCTAAGCGAACAACAAATATAACTACTTCCATCATATTCGAAAAGACCCGCCTTACTTTTTCTTATCTGGGACGTCGGCAAGACAAAATATAACTGGACCGTAGAAATTATTTAACTCTTTTTAGCAAATGCGAAACCTGCTACAAAAAAATTTAGAGAGCTTTCCGTCTAAACCCTCTAAACACCATTAGCGAATATAAATCGCAAACTCATGGGATGGCCAGAGCCGGGATCGAACCGACGACACAAGGATCTTCAGTCCTCTGCTCTACCAGCTGAGCTATCTAGCCATACAGGGAGCTATTGTAGATAAATCCCCGCTTTAAATCAATGATATTTCTTAACATACATGATTTCTTTAATCCTCTCTAAAAGTAAACAGTCCCTGCCAGAGAAAGGCTCTCCATCATCACTTCAAAAACGAATTACAAGTTATAGAAGATTTAGCTATAGTCTCGCCTAGGATTCCAAGCGAGAGGGAATTCCCAAGCCAAAGGAGCTCTTTGTATGAAAAAGCATTTTATTACTGGCCTAGTTATTCTCCTTCCTCTAGCGATCACCATCGCTGTTGTGGGGATGATCATGAATTTTCTTACACAACCTTTTGTGGGCATGGCATCTGATTTATTCGAAAAATTTAGTTTCTATGCTAAATATAAATCCGTTCTTAGATTTGTCTTGCAAATCGTGCTCTTATTCGGACTTTTCTTCACAACAGTCCTCCTTGGGTTTCTCGCTCGCCTCATGATTTTCAAATCTTTACTATCCGTGTACGATAAAATCCTCCATAGAATTCCGATTATCAAAACAGTATATAAGGCTGCTCAACAGGTCATGACCACCATCTTTGGCTCCAAGTCAGGATCTTTCAAACAAGTCGTTATGGTCCCATTCCCCAACAAAGGGGTACTATGCATAGGCCTAGTGGCAGGAGATGCTCCAACAACATGCTCTCAGGACGTCAATGACCCCATGATTACTGTATTCATTCCAACCACTCCAAACCCTACCTCAGGATTTTTGACTCTATTCAAAAAATCTGACATTACTTTTTTAGATATGAAAATTGAAGACGCATTCAAATACGTGATCTCTTGTGGAGTATTAAATTCGGACCCCTGTGCTTCTTCTCCATTCATAAACCCCAAATCCTAATACTCCTACCGGCATCCACTTCATGAAAAGAGAAGATTTAGTCATCATCCCGCTTAGAGCTCTATTGAAAAAAAAACAGCGCTCTACTATTCTATTCCCTTCATGAGCAACAGCGAAGTTGCCATTTTCTTTTTAAATCCCTTTCCATCCGGAAAGGAAGAAAGATCTTGTTGGGTTATTTTATGACACGAATGAGTAAACAAGCTCGCCGTAGAGCTCAAAGTCCAAAGAAACGCAAACCCATTTATGCTATTCAGCATCCAAAAGATGCTCCAAGAATTGCTTTTAAGGCCCATACCAACACAGTAAAAAGTGTTAGCGTTTTTGTTCCTCAAATTGGTTAGTTATTAGGGAAGAAACATGTCTAGACATCGTAGTTACGGAAAATCCATTAAGGGAGAAACCAAAAGAAACGTTCTTAAACGTTTTGAGCGCATTGAAGTGTTACGTAAATTAGGACGCTGGGATGACGCTACTGCTAAAAAAGCCACAGGACTTCTGAAGACTCCTGTAATTAAATAGTTCATATTTTTGCTTATTTTGGATCGATCTTCTCCTCAAATTTTTATTTCCAATGAACAACAGGACGTTGATATAGATTTACAATCTGTTCAGCGTCTTGTTATTTTGTTTTTGGAACTGCAAAAAGTCTCTACAGATCAGGTATACATTTATTTTTTGAGCGATGCCGCTCTTGCTCAGTTACACGATGAGCAATTTTCTGATCCCTCTCTCACAGACACTATCACTCTTCCGATAGATAGACCTGGCATCCAATCTTTCCCTCACGTCTTAGGAGAAGCTTTCGTTAGCCCTAGAGCGGCTATGCGATTCTTAGGGCAATACACAGAAGCCCAACTATACCATGAAATCTCCCGTTATGTAGTCCATTCCTTGCTACACATGCTAGGATACGATGATCAAACAGATGAAGATAAGCGTATTATGCGAGAACAAGAAGATTCTTCCCTAACCTTCTTAGCTCAGAACCAAGCACTGTTGCATCCTACTGTATAAAAAGTCTTCCACTTTCTCTAGAAATCTCTATATCGATAAAAATTTTTATCATAACATGTGAAGAGGCTATAAGTTCTTTCTTGAATATAGTCCTGAAATAATTTCTTTTTTTACGGAGAAGATCATTTCATTTCTCATCATGCTGTATATTCTGCTGGCTACCATTATTCTTTTCCTTTTTCTCGGCTCAGCAATAAATCGCAGGGTCACTACCTTAGCGTATGGAACTGATGGGATCCCAGTTCCCCCCTCCTCTTCTAGATTACTTCCTCTGCTTTGCCTACTTTATGGGATACTCGGAGCACCTATTTATCAGTATATCAATACTTTCTTCTCTATTCCCTTGCCTATTTTTTGGGGTACTTTCCTATTTTTAATCCTAGTAGCCTGTAAATTTTTACCCTCCTTTTATGGTTGTTCGAAAAACTGGTGGGGTTCCCAGATCCCAATTTCTACAGTTAAAGCTCTAGAAAAATGTCTGATGGGATTAAAAAAATCCTCATCAACTACAATTCCACAACTTCCTGCCCCAACACCATCCAACGAGCTATCCGCAAATATCTCTTGCCTTGAAGATATGATTGCTCGAGAAATTATGACCCCGAAAGCCGATATTTTCGCTTTACCAAGCGAAATCCCTATTTCTCAAGCTTTCCCCCTAATCATAGATGAGGGATATAGTCGCGTTCCTTTATTCACTAAAAATATCGATGACATTACAGGAATGGTTCTTGTGAAAGACCTACTCCCTGTGTATTATAAGGATCCACATACCACCCAACCACTATCATCCATCGCTTATCCTCCCTTGTATACTCCCGAAATCCGTCGCGTCTCTCTGCTTTTACAAGAATTTCGACAGAAACGTTGCCACTTAGCCATTGTTGTAAATGAATACGGATTCACAGAGGGTCTGGTTTCCATGGAAGACATTGTTGAAGAAATTTTCGGGGAAATTGCAGACGAATACGATGACCAAGAAGATGTTCACTACAAAAAAGTAGGTAATGCTTGGATTGTGGATGGACGAATGAACATTTCCGATGCCGAAGAATATTTTGGGCTGCGCATAGCACATGAGAGCAGTTACGACACTCTTGGCGGTTATGTTTTTCATAAGTTAGGCGCCGTCCCCGAGAAAGGAATGAAAATCTACTATGAAGATTTTGCTATCGATATTTTATCCTGCTCTGACCGCAGCGTAGAAAAGATGAAAATTACACCAAGAAAGCGAAAGCCTTTATCACGGAACAACCGATTCTAAATGAAACATTAGTAAATTCTGTTCTCTCTATCCGTTGTCCTAAAATGTATCACCATAGTAGAAAGAAAATTACAAAAAGGTCCCTCTAATCAGAATATTCATAGAGTTCTAACCTTTTTAAAAATACAAAGCATCCTCATTAACTACCCAAGATTAGGAGCCCTAGACCCAATGAGTAATTTTCAAAAAGAAGAACAAGGCCAAACAGGCATCCTTCATTTACAAGGAAAACTCGATGGTGTCTCCTCCCCTGCCGTACAAGAAAGCATTTCCGAATCTCTTTCGAATGGAATGAAAAACATTATTCTGGATTGTGCCGCTTTAGATTATATATCTAGCGCAGGGATTCGCGTTCTCTTACAGAGCTATCATCAGGTAGGAAAAAATGCGGGGAAAATTGCTCTAACCTCTATCTCCAAGACCGTCGAACAGACTCTTTACGTCACAGGATTTTTGTCTTATTTCAAAGTTTTTGACTCTATAAATGAAGCCTTACAAGCTTTAGAAAAAGAAAACTCCTAGTCCTATCTTCAACTCAGTCTCTTTTCAATTGGATGTCATAATCAAAGTTGTGTAGTCCTGAAAAAATTTTTGGTGTAACATAACCTTGTCTTTGAAGATCCTTTGGTAAATCATGCGGAATCAAAAAGTTTGCATGAAAAGGACTTCCCGGTTACTCAAACTTATATATTAGTTGCTATGCGCAGATCTGTTTGTTACGTTACTCCTTCAGTTGCTAGGGCTGGTCAAATTTCTACCTGGAGGTTTGAATATTCTTCAGCTAATTTCCTTCCCGAGGGGACATTATTAAAATTTGATTTAGGAATAGATGGACGTCCTATAGACTGGGAGATTCCTTCTACAGACCTCTCTCAACCATGTAATACGATCTACTTGGAAACTCCCTCTGAGAGTATCGTAACAGCAAAAGCTGTTTATGCTCCCGGATCCTACATCCCTACATTTGAATTTATTCTTCCTTGCGAAATAGAAGCAGGAGACACCTTCTCCATCATTCTTGGAAGTTCTCCTAATTTTCCTCAAGAAGATGCTTCTGGCAACGGAGCCCAATTATTTACCCAGCGTCGTAAACCTTTTTCCCTTTACGTTGATCCAACGGGAAAAGGAAATTTTGAAGATCCTGATATCTTCACAATAGACATCCGCGGAAATGTTTTAAAAAATATCCGTATCTTTGCTCCTTCTTATGTGGTCAAAAATAAGCGCTTTGATATTACAGTTCGCTTCGAAGATGAATTTGGAAATTTAACAAACTTTTCCCCAGAAGAGACCCAGATCGAACTTTCGTATGAGCATCTGCGAGAAAATCTCAGTTGGCAATTATTTATTCCTGAAACAGGATTCGTTATTCTCCCGAATCTTTATTTCAATGAACCTGGGATTTACCGTATTCAATTACGCAATCAAGCCACCAAAGAGATTTTTACGTCTGCTCCAATCAAATGTTTTACAGAAACGTCACCCCATCTTTTATGGGGTCTGCTGCATGGAGAATCTGAGCGTGTAGATTCGGAAGGCAATATTGAATCCTGCTTACGTTATTTCCGAGATGACTGCGCTTTGAACTTCTTTGCCACATCTTCTTTCGAAATTCAAGATGGGCTTACTCCCGAAACGATTAAAAGCATTAATCAAACGGTCTCTGATTTCAATGAAGAAGATCGTTTCATTGCCCTGTCGGGGGCACAATATGTTTCTGAAGAACCTGGCGAGGGAATTCGTGAAGTCCTTCTAATAAAAGAGCCTAAATCTCCAGGAAAGCACAAAGAGTGTAAGTTATTCCCCCTATCTAAACTATATAAGCAATCAACCAGTCATGAGTTAATTTCGATCCCTAGCTTTACTGCATCGAAAAAATTTGGTTGTGATTTTCAAAATTTCCATGCCGAATTTGAGCGAGTTGTAGAGATTTACAATGCCTGGGGATGTTCTGAAAGAACTGAAGCTGAAGGGAATCCATTCCCTATTAAAGGTTCTATCGACTCAGAGAATCCAGAAGGGACTATTTTGTCTGCTTTAAAGAGAAATCTACGTTTTGGATTTGTAGCTGGCGGTCTCGATGATAGAAACTTGTACAGTAACTTTTTTGATTCCGATCAACAGCAATACTCTCCTGGATTAACTGCAGTCATTTGTAATAAATATTCTCGTGATTCTCTGCTTGAAGCTCTATACCAACGACAATGCTATGCGACAACAGGTCAAAGAATCATTGTAAGTTTTCAAATTACATCGGCTCCTATGGGTTCTGAGCTCTCCACAGCTATCAAACCAGGACTAATGATTAATAGACATATTTCAGGATACGTAGCGGGGACTGCAAAGATTTCTACTATCGAAATCATCCGTAATGGAGATACACTCCACACCTTCTACCCTGATGGCAACAATTTTGAATATGAGTATGACGATCTGACTCCATTTGCTCAGGCTACTCTTGCAGATCCTAAAAATGGGGCTCCTTTTGCCTTTTATTACTTACGAGTAACTCAAGAAAATGGAGCTATGGCATGGAGTTCTCCTATTTGGATAGATCTCAACTAACAGAGAGCTCCTTATGACCTCTTTGTTTTTGCTCATCTGTTGTGCTACTGTTTTATTAAGTATAGGGGTAGCTTCTGTTCTGATAGGATCTTTTCTACTAGGAAGACCTTTATCTAAAGGTTGCGGCCGAAGTGATTGCTGTCAGAAAAAGAAGTCTTGCCCTTATGGAAACAAAAACTCGCAACCCGACAACGATTATGACGACCTCGACAACTCGCATTCTTCCTAAAAGTGCTTGGCTTAAAACTTTGTTTAACGACTATTTATCTGGAGCTCGTCTTTCTGAAGAACAGGCTTTGCAGTTGCTTCTTATTGATGATGAAGATCAGCAGGCGTTATGGAGTTTTGCTGATCAGATTCGCGCAAATCGTGTTGGCGATACCGTTTACTACTCTTCCACTCTCTATCTTTATCCCACAAACTTCTGCCAATTTAACTGCACTTTTTGTTCTTTCTACGCTAAACCAGGTAATCCTTCAGGCTGGTTCTTCACTCCTGATCAACTCATTCGTTCCATAAAAGAAACTACTTCCCCCATTACTGAAACCCATATCGTAGCAGGTTGCTATCCATCATGTAATCTTGCTTACTATGAAGAGCTGTTCACGAAAATTAAACAAAATTTTCCAGACCTACATATCAAAGCGCTTTCTGCTATTGAATATGCCTATCTAGCAAAACTGGAAAACCTTTCTGTCAGAGAGGTCATGGAACGACTACGTATTGCAGGCCTGGATTCTATTCCTGGGGGTGGTGCAGAGATTCTAGTTGATGAAGTGCGAGAAACCCTTTCTCGAGGAAGACTATCTTCCCAAGGTTTTTTAGATATCCATCGAACCGCACATTCTTTGGGAATTCCTAGTAATGCTACCATGCTTTGTTACCATCGAGAAACTCCAGAAGATATGGTAACACATCTGAGCAAGCTACGTTCTCTCCAGGATGAAACGTTGGGATTTAAAAATTTTATTCTCTTGAAGTTTGCCTCAGAAAATAATGCTTTAGGCAAACGATTACATAAAATGACTGCAAGACATTCTATTCCCCCCGCGACCATCATTGCAGTTGCTCGGCTGTTTTTAGATAATTTTTCCAATATTAAGGCTTTGTGGAATTATCTAGGGCTTGATGTTGCTCTGCACCTACTTTCTTGTGGAGCTAACGACTTTTCTTCCACACATCTAGGAGAAAAGGTTTTTCAAATGTCCTCTTCCAAAGAGCCCATCCGAATGGACATTGAAGGGATGGCTAAGCTGATTACGCAACAAGGTCGTATCCCATGTCTCGTCAGTTCCGCTCTTGTTTAACTGTTGGGTGTGTATGCTACGTTAACGCCCTACCTTTTTCTATTGGGTTGTCCCAAGCTCCAGGAGTTTCTCTCCAGACGGATACGCCATCTAATCTGGTTTCTAAGCTACTTTCAAAGGAAATTGATTATGCATTAACTTCAGTAATAGCGAAATTTTCTTCTCCATTACACCAAGTTTCCTTTTTTGGAATTGCTGCCTATCAAAAAATCTTAAGTGTGAACTTACATGCCACGCCTCAATTTTTTGCTAAAGAGGCTCCACGTATAGCTGCTACCAAAGAAAGTCGCTCTTCAATTGCACTTATGCGCATTCTTTGCAAGAATCTTTGGAAAATTCCGTTTCCTTCCATTACCCTTCTTTCTTCAAAGGAAATTCTTGATCAAGTAGAGCTGTACGATGCTTTATTATTAATAGGAGATACAGCTCTCCACCACCAGATCATTCCTGGATTTCAAACTTATGACCTAGTAACTTCTTGGCATGACCTTACATCAAAACCATTCGTTTTTGCTGGAGTTCTTAGCCATTCTTCAACCCTTCCGTTGCAACTTCAGCAAGAATTTTTTTCTTCCCTCCATTATTTCCAAGATCATAGGGAGGAAATCTGGAGAAAAGCAGCCGCATTACTGAAGCTTCCAGAGTCACTAATGCAGCAATATTACTCTTTATGTCGTTACGAACTTTCTGAAGAAGATTTTGCAGGTTTACAACAGTTTAAGAACTATTATGACAAACTTCCAAGACAAGCCGAACATCCGAATCATGTTTGATTCCCTAGCACCCACCTACGATAAAATTAATAAAATTCTGTCGTTAGGTTTGCACCTCACATGGAATCATTCTTTTGTTTCTCTTTTAGGTAGATCTGACCATTTATTGGATTTATGTGCTGGGACTGGACACGTGGCCTTGTCCTATATCCAAAAATATCCCCAAGCTTCGGCGACGCTCGTTGATTTTTCAACCAAAATGCTAGAAAATGTTCAGGAATGCCATCCTTTAGCTCCTTTCTCCTACGTCATAAGCGATGTAACAAGCATGCCTCTTCCGAATGACACTTTTCATTTAGCTTCTATGGCATATGGACTCCGGAATCTATCCTCCCCTCTTGAAGCGCTCAAGGAGGTACATAGGGTTTTAAAACCTAAAGGACGTTTAGGCATTCTTGAGCTGACTCGTCCAGCAACTTATAACCCAGTCCACCTGTTACATAAACTCTATCTTAATCTAGTTGTCCCTAGTGTTGGAAGGTTTTATTCCGGGAACAGTTACGCTTACTCTTACTTAAAAGAAAGCATCCGAAACCTTCCCTGCGACACCTCTCTGGAAAGAGTTTTTCACAAATCAGGGCTACACATTATCCGAAAACGAAAATTGCTCTTCGGAACTGCAACTATTTGGATTTTAGAAAAATAGAACTCACAAGATTTAACAAAAATGCTTATGAACGAGCCTTCTTACGACCACGCTTGGCAGCCTTTTTCGGCTTAACATCATCGTCATCATCATCGTCGTCGTCATATTCCTCACCAAAGAAGTCGCTGGCATCTCCATCTCCATCATAACCAAGCTTAGCGGACAATTCACGCAAAGAATCAAAACGCTCAGAAAACTTAGCTAGATTTAGTTGGTCTTCCAACCGACCCCCTCCTCGCAAGTGTGCTAAGAACTCTTCTTCCGTATCAAACTTTTCAGAAAAAGTTAACGAGGAAGCAGACGTAATTTCTGGTAAGAACAGAAAGCGTCTCGCTGCAGAAGGTACTTTTGTATAGATATCACTAGACACGGTGGTCTCTGCCTCGACCTTTGCAGACTGTTTGGGAGGACGCCCTCTCTTAGGACGAGGATTCAAAGCTTCATTCGAATAGTATACTTTAGATTTATTCACAAGAAGCTGACGAGCCTGTGTCAACTCTTTTGACACTTTTGCGTCAAACAAGTGTACCTTCAACTGCTCTAAAACATGTTTTGAAAAATCAAGATCTTCTTCAAAAACGAACTGGAACTTATTGTTCCGCAACCACTCAATAATACGAATGCGAGAACGCTCAACATAAAACTGCTGCCACTTCTCTTGTTCTGTCTCATGGTCGTATAAAAACTCTAAAAACTGCTCACGAGCATTTTTAGACTGTACGATTTCTAAAAACTTTTCTTTGGTATCAATATCGTAAATTTTTTCATTTACGAATGTCTCCATGATCTTCTTGATCTCGTAGAAGGTCAATTTTGGAATTAAACAATACCGATCTGCATTCTCTTCTAGTTCTTGATAGACCTTATCTAAATCTTCCTGATCTTTATCAAGATCTATGTACAAGATAAATCCTTCCACGCGATCTACATAGAAATCTCTCTCATCATCAGACTTCGAGAAAGCATCCATCAAGCGAAGGACTCGTAATAAAAGAGGATTTTGAGGTACAGGATATGTTGTCATAGGCTCCAGTATAGGGAATGCTCTGTTAGATAGCAACCCTCTCTTGTTTTATCCTCAAATTTGTCTAATACATCTAGATTAGGGGGCAAACTCCCCAATATTTTCACTACAATTCAAAAGGGTTACAGGCCCTTCTAAAAAAACCTTACCGTTTTCAGAAAAAATCTTAACAATGTTTCCACTCCGAGAACATACTAACAGAGAAAAATCTTGTTCTAACGAAAAAACATCTGCAGCAACTAAAGCACTCGCTAACATTCCTGTCCCACAAGAAAGAGTTTCTCGCTCGCATCCCCGCTCATAAGTATAAACAAGTAGCGTGTCTTCTTTCTTTGTCTGAACAAAGTCTACATTGACTCCATTAGGCCTAAAATCTTCATGATAACGAAGGAAAGCCCCCCATTCTTGTACAGGAACCTTATTCACATCAGGAACAAAGACAACAACATGCGGGACTCCCGTATCAATAAAGAATACCTCTTCCGGCATGCCAGGCAATACATGTGTTAATGTTTTCTTAGTCTTCTTCCAATCAAGTAATGTCATATCAACTAATACTCGATCCATAGAAAAAAACTTACCTTGATAGACCCCGCGAACGGTTTCAATGGAAACATCCTCTAAGCCCAAACTCTGAGCTACATGAGCCATTACGCACCGCAATCCATTGCCACACATAGAAGCTTCAGATCCATCGCTATTAAAAATCGTTAGCTTAGCATCTGCTATCTCAGAAGGTTCTACACATAAAAATCCATCGACCTTCTCTTTCTGGCATAGAAACACAATATGTTGGAGGGGAGGTATGAACTCCCCTAAAATAAAACTATTACCAGTTCCAGAATATAGATGATACCTATAAGTCATTAAAGGAGAAAAGGATCCCATCTAATAGACCAAACTCCATAGCTTCATTGGCACTCATCCACATATCTCGATCAATAGCTTTCTCTATCACCTCTCGAGACTGCCCTGTTGCTTCAACATACACATCAATAATGCGAGCCTTAGTTTTTAAAATCTCCCGCGCATGAATATCCAAATCAGTGGCCTGGCCAGTAATGGTGCCTCCAATAGAAGGTTGATGGATCATAATACGCGCATGAGGTGTAGCAAACCGTCTTCCTGGAGCAGCGCATAAACTTAACACAGATCCCATAGATGCTGCTAACCCTGTAACTACTGTTGTTACAGGAGAAGAGATCATCTTAATTTGGTCCCAAACAGCAAATCCCGCGTCAACAGATCCCCCTGGACTGTTAATAACGAATACAATTGGCTGTCCCGGACTTGTGAGTTCCAAATACCAAAGCTTTTTGATAGCCTCTGCAGCGCTCTTCTCTGTTACAGGCTCAGAGAAAAAAATACGCCGAGAATCTAACAACTTTCTATCTATGATATCTTGTAACTTATGCATCATTTCCCCTTCAGGCATAGAGTCTCCCACTAAACTAGCGTTTCCAGATCGATTTCAGGGTAAAGAGGGAATCTTCCTAATAAATCAGCTACTCGTTGTCTCGCTTCTTGAGCGATCTCCTCCGATAGCACTCCCTCACTTTTACTAGAACTGCCCTCAGCATTGCGTCTCACAGTAATATTTCGCAATACTTTCGCGATAATATTCGCAACTTCCTCCATTTCAGCACTACCCATACCTAATGTTGTTAGAGCAGGTGTACCTAACCGAATACCCGAAGTTTTCCACTGTCCAGAAGCATCCGATGGAATAGAATTCCGATTCACCGCAATACCTACAGAGGTTAACATATCCTCCGCGATACGTCCAGGAACTCCAAGAGAAGTCAGGTCGATAATCAGCATATGATTATCGGTTCCTCCAGTTAATAATCTCAAACCATTACGCTGAAAAATTTCAGCTAAAGTTCGAGCATTTTCGACAACCTGGTGCGCATATTTCCTGAAATTTATTGTCATAGCCTCTTTCAAAGCCACTGCTTTGGCAGCAATTACATGAGGAAGCGGACCTCCCATCATTAACGGACAAGCTTTGTTTAGAGTATCAGAATATTCTTTTTTAGCTAAAACAAGCCCCCCTCTTGGCCCTCGCAGAGTCTTATGAGTAGTTGTTGTAACGATATCTGCATAAGGAATAGGATTTTCTTCTCCGATAAAAACACCTCCAGCAACTAATCCTGCGAAATGAGCCATATCCACCCATAAAACTGCACCGCAATCTTCCGCAATTTGCTTCAGTGTAGCAAAGTTTAATCGTCTAGAATAAGAAGAGTAGCCCGCAATAAGAACAGTAGGCCTATGTTCTTTCGCTATTTTCGCTATCACGTCATAATCAAATAACTCGGTATCTAAGTTGACCTCATAAGGAAGACAATGCATCAATTTAGACATAACATTTATACGCACAGTCCCATGCGTTAAATGTCCGCCAGAATTTAAAGACGGGCCTAGGCATTTGTATTGAGACATTTCGGCCTTTAAAGCCTCATACTCTTGTTCCGGGAGATCGTTGATTGTCTTGTATCCCAGTCTCTGAACAGCTGGGCTTTGGATCTTCTGCGTAATAATCGACATAATAGCCAGTAAGTTTGCATCAGCTCCAGAATGTGGCTGAACACAAGCACTTTCTGCACCAAATAATTCCTTTGCCGTCTCCACGCACTCCCACTCAATAGCGTCCACATTCTCACAACAAGAATAAAAACGCTTGAATGGACTTCCCTCACAATACTTATCTGTGAGTAAATTACCCATAGCAAGCTGAACAGATAGAGAAGAAAAGTTCTCTGAAGCAATCATTTTCAAACGAGATCGCTGACTTTTCAATTCTTGTACTATGCTTTGTCCTATGGATGGGAAAGAGTGTAATAGATGATCTAATGCTGCTAAATAAGCTACGGATGCTAAACTTTGCTGTCCTTTCCCGGAAATATTTCTCAAATATTTATCTAATAAAGAAGTCATATTTCCACCTCCACTGATTGAATCCCCAAAATCTTACTGAGGAACCCTTTTCTTATTTGCTACAATCCTTCTCAGGAGTCTCATTTCAACTAGGACGAACCCTTCTTTAGAGAAAAGCAGATTTATTCTAACTATAGAGAAACCAACGACACAATAATCGTTAACAGCAATCTATTTTCTTTTGTGCTGACCGAGGATCTTTTACATTGAGGCTTCAGTTGATCACATTCTTACCGCAAAAGTCAAGAAGCTTCCTACCAACAAAAAGCTTCTCTTCAATTCAAAAAAAACTCTAACATATCACTTTGAAACAGGGGCATCTCCTCGATCCATATGGCACTGTATTTAGGGCTCAATCCATCCTTTGCTAAGCAATATTCTGCTATTTTTCAGCCAATTATTCGCATAATTCCTTTTTCAAAGCATGCCCCTCAGATGCGTCAAGCGAGGCAATTCCTTGTATCTGCTTCCCATGTTTTATTAACAAGCCCTTCATCCACCCACTGTTTTTTTTCTTCCATTAAGAAAACAGTTTCTCCGTCTGCGTTAATGAGCAAATGCTTCGTTACTATTGGAGAAGCTACCTCTTCTCGCGTACGCGCCCACCTTCCTAAAGCTAATATTGTGCAAGTTCCATTCCCTCAATCAGAAGCTTTTCAACCTATTCTATCCTCCCTCCCATCCAATACCTCTATATTATATCCTCATTCTTCCCTTGCTCGACCCATTATCCGATCTCTGCTTAACAAACTACAGTATCCCTTCTTTTCCTATTCCCACTACACTGTCAAACCTATCAAACTTTCTCTAAACATATTTTCCCCACACAAAATTATTATTCTTACCAGTCCTTCGATTGTTCGCGCATATGCGAAATTATTCCCATCCCTTCCTAGTAAAGAACACTGGTGCCTAGGTGAAATCAGCGCAGAGGAATTTAAAAAAATATTCCACTGCCCTCCATCTAAAATTCTCTTCCCAATAAAGGAATCCCAAGGCTGTTGCTAACAATCTTTCTGTTTATTTTAATAAATGCTTCTTCCAGAATTAGCAGAGAAAGTTCTTTTTTAAATATAAACACATGTCTGAACCATCCTCTTGTTTTGTTCTTCCGGATCCTGAATGGATTTACCGTGTCGGCATTGGGCAGGACAGTCACCGTTTTCTTCCTAGTGACAATCCTAAACCTTGTGTCTTAGGAGGGATTATTTTTGAAAACACCCCAGGTTTTGAGGCAAATTCGGACGGAGATGTCGTTTTTCATGCTATTTGCAATGCTTTTTCATCTGTAACACATCAAGTCATTTTAGGAGCATTGGCGGATGAACTATTAAAAGCAAAGGGGATTTCTGATAGTGCAGTTTATCTGAAGGAAGCGGTTGCATCTTTAAAGCCTACACAAAAGATCTCTCATCTGGCTATTACTATAGAGGGACAACGCCCTAAACTACTTCCTAAAATATCTGCTATGCGAGAAAAAATAGCAGAGATACTTCGAATCTCTTTAGATTCTGTTAACATCACAGCAACTTCTGGAGAAGGGCTAACGAGCATGGGCCAGGGACATGGCGTACAATGTTTCTGCGTTTTAACCGTTATGGAATTCTGCCCACGTTAATATACGTCTAAAACCAGTCTTTTTTGTAAAACAAGCTCTTGTACTGACTCTGAACCTAAAATATTTCCCAAAGCGCGTTTAGTTTCTATCCCAAGGGTCTTCTTCCCGCACACAAAGAAAAAGGCTCCTTTCTCATAATTTTCTTGTATAAGTTCCCTTTGCTGTTCAATTGCATCCTGAACATACATTTTAGATTCAGAGTCCCTAGAAAACGCGGTGAACAATTGTAGATTCCCTGAAGCAATCAGCCCCTGCAAAAAATCCCGATAATAAAAGTTGCTTTTCTCAAAACGCTCACCAAAAAATAGAATGTTCGCACCAAAATCCTGGTGATACAATCTATGTTGTAAAAATCCTTTATAGGGAGCAATTCCTGTTCCCGCTCCAATCATAATCAGAGGTTTCCCAAAGCTATTCTGTTGTAATGTAAAATGCTTTGTTGGCTGTACAAACCCTTGAAAAATCGTTCCTTCTTGCAAATCTTTACATAAAAAAGCCGAACACAATCCATACCGTAGTTGCATCTTTCCTGGGAAGCTAACACAACGCACCAGCAACTCTAATTGTCCATGAGAATATTCTGGTGAAGAAGCTATGGAGTAAAACCTAGGTAATAAAGGCATTATTCCCTGAACAAATTCTTCTAAAGAAATCTGGGGACGATAAAATAGAATCGCTTCAGATAAGGACCAAGAATCATCCAAATCCTCAGGGAAAAAGGGCTTTAGAACTTTCGAAATCTTATCAAGATCTACATAACTAATAAGAAATTCTCGAATAGAGAGAGTTGTATCTGCATGTCGAGAAACAACGACAGTATGAGGATCATACTGTAAAACGGACAATATGGAATCAACCAAAGAAGAAGGATTCGTCGGAAAAACCCCCAACGAATCCCCCACCTTGTAAGAGATTTCAGAATTAACGGGACCACATATAATTTTAAAAACTGGGTCTAAAGAGGTTTGCCCGCCATCCTGATTATAAGAACAAAGCTCACGAGAATGTAAAACCATCCACTGAGCTTTGAATTTAGCAAATAAAGACATTCTCAAATCAAAAGATTAAGCAGCCTTAATTTTAATATCGACTCCAGCAGGCAAAGACAACATCTTCAAAGCATCGATTGTTTTTCCTGTAGGATCTAAAATATCAATTAATCGCTTATGTGTACGAATTTCAAACTGCTCACGAGATTTTTTATCTACGTGAGGGGAGCGCAAAACCGTATACACCTCTCTCTTCGTTGGTAAAGGAATTGGACCAACAACACGAGCTCCGGTTCTTTTAGCAGTCTCAACAATGTTTGCTGTAGACTGATCGAGCTGCCCTTGATCAAAACCTTTCAAGCGAATCCGAATTCTTTGTTTTTGCTGCTTCATATATCCCTTACTTCTTAACAATCTCTTCTTGAATTTTCTGAGGAACTTTAGCAAAGAATGCAGGTTCCATAGTCGACGTAGCTCGACCTGAAGTCAATGATCTCAATGAGGTCATGTAACCGAACATTTCACTCAAAGGTACCTCTGCATTGACCTGGGCCATATTTCTAGAAGCTTCTTGGCCTAGAATCTTACCTCTACGACGGTTTAAATCTCCAATTACATCTCCCAAGTGGTCTTCTGGAGTTATAACTGTCACTTTCATAATAGGCTCTAAAATGACAGGAAGGGCCTTTCTACAAGCTTCTTTCACAGCCATTGACCCACAAATCTTAAAGGCCATTTCACTCGAGTCAACTTCATGGTAAGATCCGAATACAATGCTTACCTTAACATCGACCAAACCATACCCAGCTAAAACTCCGGAATTTAATCCCTCTTCAACTCCTTTAATTACCGCAGGAATGTACTCTTTAGGAATTACTCCCCCAACGATCTTGCTGACTACCTCATTACCTTTACCAGGCTCATTTGGCTCGATTTCCAAGCAAACGTGAGCATACTGTCCTCGACCACCAGACTGCTTCACATACTTTGTTTCACTATCACTTGCTTTCGTAATCGTTTCTTTGTAGGAAACCTGAGGTTTACCAACGTTAGCCTCAACTTTAAACTCTCGGATCATACGATCGCGGAGAATATCAAGATGTAACTCTCCCATTCCAGAAATAATTGTCTGACCAGTTTCTTCGTTTGTAGAAACTCGGAAAGTTGGATCCTCTTCAGAAAGAGCACTTAAAGCCTGAGCTAATTTCTCTCGGTCTCCCTTAGATTTAGGCTCAATTGCCATATCAATTACAGGCTCAGGAGCTTCAATACGCTCTAATACAATCTCTTGGTTTTCATCACAGAGAGTATCCCCCGTTACAGAAAACTTAAGACCTACACATGCCCCGATATCCCCAACAGTAAATTCATCTCTGTCAGTACGCTCATTAGCATGCATTTCTAACAGTCTTGAAATACGTTCCTTCTTATCCTTAGTAGAATTAAGAATAGCAGAACCTTTTTTCAATGTTCCTGAATAAATACGGATGAAAGTAATACGACCAACATAAGGGTCTGTCATAATTTTGAAAGCAAGCGCAGCTAAAGGCCCATCTTTCGAAGGCTTCAAGCAAACTTCTTCACCTGTCTTTAAATTCATTCCACGAACGTTACCACGATCAAGAGGAGAAGGCAACCACTTGACGATCACATCAAGAAGCTGTTGAACCCCTTTGTTTTTGAAAGCACTTCCACATAGGACTGGATTAATTTTGCCTTCAATAACTCCCTTACGCATTACTCTGTGAATTTCTTCTTCTGTAATACTCTCAGGAGCCTCAAGGACTTTCTCCATAAAGGCTTCGTTAGTTTCGTCAACAGTTGCTAACTCTTCAAGCAACTGCATTCTTAGGACTTCGCACTGCTCTTGAAGATCTTCTGGGATTTCCCGCTCTTCCCACTTAGCTCCTAAAGAATCATCTAGGAAGTAAAGAGCCTTTTGAGAAATCAAATCAACCATTCCCACAAATTGGCTTTCAGCACCAATTGGACAGTGAACTGGAATAGCATTTGCCCCAAGTTTCTCTCTCATGGACTCAACAGCGCCAAAATAATTTGCGCCCATACGGTCCATTTTGTTTACAAAAGCAACTCGAGGAACGCCATATTTGTTTGCTTGTCGCCAAACAGTTTCAGATTGAGGCTCAACCCCGGAAACAGCGTCAAAAACGGCAACAGCACCATCAAGCACGCGCAAAGAACGCTCTACTTCAATAGTGAAATCGACGTGACCGGGAGTATCGATAATATTGATCTTGGATCCCAACCAAAATACGGTTGTAGCAGCGGAGGTGATCGTAATTCCCCTTTCTTGCTCCTGCTCCATCCAGTCCATGGTAGCTCCGCCCTCATGAACCTCCCCAATCTTATGAGTTCTTCCCGCGTAGAAAAGAATTCGCTCTGTCGTTGTTGTTTTTCCTGCATCGATATGCGCCATGATACCGATATTTCTAATCGCGTCTAAACCGAACTCTTGATCGCTCATCGAAATTTTTTGCCTCTCACACACGAATGTTAAACGTTATCTTACCACTTATAATGAGCAAATGCTTTATTTGCTTCAGCCATGCGATGGGTGTCCTCGCGTTTCTTAATCGTAGCTCCTTGTTTGTTGAAGCAATCGATCAATTCATTAGCTAGGCCAATTTCCATACATTTGCCTGGCTTAGAACGCGCATGCTTAATAATCCACTGCATAGCAAGACAACTTCTTCTATCAGGAGCCACTTCAACAGGCACCTGGTAAGTAGCCCCACCCACTCTACGGGAACGCACTTCAAGAATAGGTTTCGCATTCTCTAAAGCCTCTTCAAATCCTTCTAAAGGATTTTCTAAGCCCAATCTTTTAGCGAAGCGCTCCAAAGCTCCGTAAACGATTTTTCTGGCAATGCTCTTCTTCCCGTGCAACATTACTTTGTTAATAAATCTCTCTAAGACTACGCTCCCGTAAACAGGATCGCCTGGAATAACTTTCTTCTCAGCCGCATGTCGTCTTGACATATAAACTCAACCTCTTCGTACTTCTTTTCTTTAGGTTTCAAAAACCAACCTACTTAGGACGCTTCGCGCCGTAACGGGAACGACTCTGTTTTCTATTTTTTACGGCAGCACAATCTAAGGCCCCTCGCACAATATGATAACGCACCCCTGGCAAATCTTTAACCCTTCCGCCTTGGACCAAAACGATGCTGTGCTCCTGCAAGTTATGACCTTCTCCACCGATGTAGGCAATTACCTCTTGTCCATTGGACAAGCGAACCCAAGCAACCTTACGCAAAGCTGAGTTAGGCTTCTTCGGAGTTTTAGTTTTCACCTGAAGACAGACCCCTCTTTTTTGAGGAGACTTTTGTAAAGCTGGAGATTTCTTTCTAGTTGCGCCAGACTGACGCTTCTTACGTATTAACTGATTAATCGTCGGCATGTACTCTTCTCGATTCAACCTCTCTTACAAACAGGAAAATATAGAATAAGAATATCTTTGTTTGCAAGGGGTTATTTCTAGGACTAGTAAGAGTTTATGGAGCTCTATAACAATTTTATTAAGAAAATATTCTTCTCAAAATATTTTCTTAAAACAAGACTCCCCTAAAAAGAACTAATAAAAAAAGAGTTGAACCCTTGCTGATAAAATGATTTCTTAGAATACTGTTAGTTCCAAAACTTGAAAACAAGACCTTTATCATGAAAGTTGTTGTGAATCCTGCTTGCGAACATTCACAAGCTTCAACTCCGGTATCCCAGAAACAGCGAACTGTGTTTTTTAGAAATACAGCGATGCTGACCTGTAGTATCTTGTTCACTCTATGTTCAGCAATTTTATTTATTATTGGTCTTTTTCCCCAAACTACCATTCCATTTGCAGGAGCATTTTTTGTAATCGGAATGTTTCTCTCTTTTTCAGTACTCTCTATTTTTCTTGTTGCTCTTGTCTATAACATGAAGAACTGGTTATTAAATAAACCTATTCCCCTACCGTTTTTTTCCAATATTAATTTTCTTATCTCTCAAGAAAAATAATTCCTCTGCTCTCTTTTGTCAGAAAAAAGTTTTTTTTCGGATCGATAAAGTAAACAACCAGGGACTTGAGGGTTCATAAGACAAAAGCCGACTCAAGTTTGAAAAACTCGTGTCGAAGATACGAATAATCACTATTAATAGAGATATTCGTAATGAAGAGACTCGCTCGTTTTTGTCTTCTAGCCTTAACTTTATTCCCACAACTTGCGTTTTCCTCAGCCCCCCTCCGACAACAAGATGTCCGCAAAACCGTAGAAAAATTAGTCGAGCACCATATTGATACAAAACATATTTCTCCCCACATTTTATCGAGATCTTTGGAAGACTATGCTCGATCATTCGATTCTCATAAAGCATACTTAACCCAAGATGAGGTCCTAACATACGTCTTTTCAGAAAAAGCGACCCATTCCTTATTTAAACAATACCAAGAAGATAATTTCGCTTCTTTTAGAGAGTTACATACTTGTATTCAACAGAGCATTTCCCGGGTAAGAGAGTGGCGTACTGTGTGGTTATCAGATGCTGTTCGCGTCATTCAAGATGCTTCCTCACATACTATCCCAAAAAAACCAACTACCTGGGGATCTTCTATTGAAGAGGTAAAGCAAAGACAATATGAGCTTCTTCTTTCCTATGCATCTATCTACCTAGAAGATGCTACAAAAAATCGCTATCAGGGGAAAGAACATGCACTAGTGAGATTATGTATTCGCCAGATTGAAAATCACGAAAATCCTTATATAGGAATCAATGACCATGGACTCAAAATGTCTCTTGAAGAAGAGGCCAATAGCTTCCATATTCGCATCATTAAATCCATTGCTCATAGTTTAGATGCTCATACAGCCTACTTCAGCAAAGAAGAAGCCCTTTCTATGCGAGCTCAGCTGGAGAAAGGTATGTGTGGAATAGGGGTAGTTCTGAAAGAAGACATTGATGGTGTAGTTGTTAAAGAAGTTCTTCCTGGAGGGCCTGCTGATAAAACAGGAAGTCTTCGTGTGGGCGATATTATTTACCGCGTTAATGGGAAAAATATTGAAAACACCCCTTTTCCTGGAGTTTTAGATTCCCTAAGAGGATTACCAGGATCTTCCGTCACTTTAGATATTCACAGACAAAACAACGACCATGTCGTTCAACTACGCCGAGAAAAAATTCTCTTAGATAGCCGCCGTGTTGATGTATCCTATGAACCTTACGGTGACGGCATTATCGGGAAAATCACCCTACACTCCTTTTATGAAGGAGAAAATCAGATATCTAGTGAACAGGATTTACGACGAGCTATTCGAGAACTGCAAGAAAAAAACCTTCTTGGGTTAGTTCTTGATATTCGAGAAAACACCGGAGGATTTTTATCTCAAGCCATCAAAGTTTCTGGTTTGTTCCTAACCAATGGAGTTGTTGTTGTCTCTCGATATGCGGATGGATCTGTAAAACGCTATCGCACGATTTCTCCTCAAAAATTTTATGATGGGCCATTAGCTGTTTTGGTTTCTAAAAGCTCTGCTTCCGCAGCAGAAATTGTTGCACAAACACTTCAAGACTATGGTGTAGCCCTTATTGTCGGAGATAAACAAACCTATGGGAAAGGAACCATACAACACCAAACGATTACAGGGAACAACTCTCAAGAAGATTTCTTTAAAGTAACTGTAGGGAGATACTATTCTCCTTCAGGGAAATCCACACAACTGGAAGGTGTTAAATCAGATATTGTTATCCCCTCCCGATATGCGGAAGACAATCTAGGTGAACGTTTTTTAGAATATGCTCTCCCAGCCGATCAATATGAGAATGTTTTGAACGACAATTTAGGAGATCTCGATATCCATATTCGTCCCTGGTTCCAAAAATACTATTCTCCACATTTACAAAAAACCGAGCTTACGTGGAGAGAAATGCTTCCCCAACTCGTCGAGAACAGTCAGCAGCGTCTTGAAAAAAACAAAAATTTTGAAATTTTTGTTCAACATTTGAAAAAAACAGATAAACAAGAACAATCATTTGGAAGCAATGACCTGCAAATGGAAGAGACTGTCAATATTGTTAAAGACATGATTCTTTTGCAAACTTCATTAAGATCTCCCGCACAATAAATCAGGGGAGGGGGTGGGTTACCCCTCCCCCCCCCTTTTTTTATGCTGTTTAGAAACACATTGAATTTCGGTCTTTGCATTTCTAAACAATTTTTTAGCTTAGAGAACTCTCTTATGCCACACTATTTCTTCTACTAGATAGGGTTATAACAATATCCTCCACCCTACTTAAATTGTCATCAGTAAATATTTTATTTGAATTATTAAGCTCCCCATCATCCAAAATATCTTCAGAAGTTTTTAATACGTTTTTACACAACTTCCACTTCGCTTCTGAACAAGATCCCTTATTCATAGATAAAATCCCAATACAGATGTTCACGCATCCTAAAATAGCTGGAATAGCCAGATAAATTGGATTGCTCGCAGCAGTTGCAGGCAATATGAATAGCAAAACAATACTAAGAATAACCAAAAATATCCCCACTACTGCTAATCCTACCTTAAATGCGGTAGAAGATAGGATCTTCGATGCACGCTCTTTTAGAGTTAAGGATCTAGCGTTATTAGAAACATTTTCCGATGAATTGTTTTGACTCGTGACTCCACTAACAATGGGTGTAGTGCTCATTTCCCTCTCCTATTTGAGTTATCGGACAAGGAGTCTAAGCAAAAACATTTATTTTTACAAAACCCATTTAGAAAGCTCTCTGAGCAGGAAAATGAAAAAAATATTTTTTTTCAGAAAATAAAAAAAGCCGCCCAAGACATCTCTTGGGCGGCTTTTTCACACATCTATTTGAAATTCAAAGATTAATAGATATGTGTATTCTCCGTATCAGATACAGGAACTGTCAATGTATCGGAAGAAAGAATAGCTTCCCCACGAGCATCTCCAGCGGATACTGCTTTCAACGTTACAGAAAACTCTACAGTTTCTTTAGAACCTAATCTAGGTAACGAATCAAACACTACCGTGTTTCCTGTAATGGTTCCTTTAGTTGGTCCAGAGAAAGATATAGGTTGTAATTCTTTAGAGAATTTCAAAATTAAGGACACATTTGTATCTTCAGCAGAACCTCTGTTTGTCACACAGATACGATAAACAGTGTTCTCTCCTACGCAAATAGGATCACAAGTATCTACTACGCACATATGAGTAGCAGCAACTCCTTTCCAGTAAGTTGTTGCTTCTGCGCAAGAAGTACAAATACCGCAATCAGAGCAACTTTTCACAACAACGTTGTTTGTGAATTGCCCTGGAGTTTGAGCTCTTACTAGAACCTTATATTGTAAAGACTCTCCAGGATTGAGTTCCTTCAAAGTCCAAACCAATTTATTACAAGAAATCTGAGCTCCAGCTGCTTCAACAACAGTTATTCCAGGAGAAAGCGTATCTTCAATTACAACGTCTCGTAAAACTAAGTCACCAGGGTTAGAAACAGAGATAACATATTCTACAGGCTTACAAACATAAGACCAATCTGCTCCCTCGATGTTAACTTGCACGCAAGGCTCATTGATCACTGTTGTTACGCTAGCAGTATTTTTGTGTCCACCACAGTAAGAAACTGTAGCAATATTTGTGACTCGACCACGTTTAAGCGGACAAAACTCCACGGTGATTGTTCTCTGTTCTCCAGGTTGCATATCCCCAAGAGTATATGTCAATACACGCTGTCCGGATGCATGAGCATAGCCATCTGGAACAGGATTTTCCACAACAACATTACGTGCTGTTGCTGTTCCTTGGTTGACTACATTAATTCTATAAGTTACTGGGCAACGCAAACATGCGCTTTCTGGACCTTCCTGTTTAACACAGATAGCAGGCTGGCCACATTTCGTAACCGAACGGATCTCTGGACAAGCACAAACCGTTGCAGCTGTAAAGCAGCAACCTTCTTTAAGAGGTTTTACCCATACAGTAATTTTACTCTTTTCGCCCTGTCCTAACCGATCAATTTTCCAAACTAGCTTACCATCAGCAGTAGGAGTAGTAGCTGGATCACTGCTAACAAACTCTGCTTCGCATGGTAATTGCTGTGTAATGATTACATCAACACAGTCTCTTTTCCCTATAGCAGTAATCTCAATAGGATATGGAGATCCTACCGTAGCATATTCAGGAACGGACTGCACGATTTCTACATTACGATCATCATTAACTTTGACTGTATACATTTTGCCAAAGCAAGAATCCTGTCTAGGCTCTACAGCTTTAGTATCACGAACTGCAGTAACCTCTTTACGGACTACGGAAGTCCTATTTTGATGATTTTTTCTTGCTTTTCTGTCTTTTTGATGAGAAGTGGTCTCTTTCGCTTTGGTGTCAGCTAAGCTAATAACGTTGGTAGAGAGAGACTCTGCCATAGAGGTCTCTAACACCCCGCTAGCAAATAAACTCGCCACACTAGTCACCGCGAAGATCGTCACAGCTCGTCTGATGAGTTTGTTCATAGGATCTCCTATTCGCATAGATTATTTTTTGTCTGCCATCGGGTAGAAATTGTTATTAACTAACTTTTACCCTACACATTTTTCTTTTATCCGAAATAGTTAGTAAGGAAAAGCATTTTCCTTACTAACTACATCTGTTGTGGGTAGGCTTTTAACTTGCGCTACCTATTGTCTACATCTGCCATCAGCCTGAATGCCTCTAGCTTGAGGGCCTTGTTTAGTTTCATGGTCTAATTCCCCACCGCAAGGTTTGCAAGATGGGACATACCCGTTACAAGAGTTGCAACCACCGTTTACTTCTCTCTTCTTAGATTCACAGGGGGAACATTTAATAGGTGCGCATGGATCTTCGAAGCAACAGTCAACGATACGACAACAACTACTTAAAGAAACAACACTACATAAAGCAGCGAGCAAAGCAGTTTTTTTCATAACTTCCAGACTCCTTTCTAGAAAAGGGCTCTCGAAGTTTCTTTTATTAACAAAAGCAATTCTTTTACCAATAAAAGAAACTGGCCCTCACAGACAATATTACATTATAAAATAAAAATTATATCAATTCTTTTTTAAAAAGAATCATCTAATAACAGATAGTTACTAATTAATAGTTATAAAGCAATGTGCGTCAAATCACTATATTTCAAACAGATGAAATTCTGTTGATAGAAACAAACAAAAATAAAAACGAAAGAGAATATTCCTAAACTATAGATAACAAACAAATTAACTATATAATAAAAGAATCAAAGGGGTAAAAAAATGAAAAGATTTTTCTTTTTGATGATTGCTACAGCAGCCCTCTTAACACAAGGGTGTTCTTACGAACCCCCTAAGAGAGAGTATATTTTGGCTCAAAGATGCTCTCCTCTTTTCAAACACGCCCAAGCCATAAATTTCTCTTTAGCTCAGGCTGTATTTGAAAAGACTTTTGTCACAACAGTTCAGCCAAGCTCTCTAAATCTTAAAGAACTTTCCCAGAACTAGAAATCCAAAAAACGGATTTCTTCTAATGGCTGATCCTGCAATGCCTTATCGATCTGTTGCTGCAGTTTCTTTGGAACTCCTCCCAATAAATTTTGAGCATGAGTGAGCCGAGCTCTTGTCCGAGCCTTCCCTAATAATTCCATAGAATCAAAAAGAGGCAACCCTTGTTTTTCCCCTGTAATAGTAACATATAACAAAGGAATTACAGCCTTTTTGTGATGAACTTGGAAAGCCTCAGCCAGCCACTTAGATCCTTGATAGAAGAAATCTTTTTCCCATAAATCTTTCTTCTCCAAATATTTAACTAAACTATAAAGCATTACCGCGGCTTGCTGATGACCAAGAGAAGATGGCAATAAATCTTCCTTAGAATACTCTGGAATTGCCATGAAGAAGAAACTAGTTAATCGGATGAAATCTGCTAACGTAGTGATTCGAGTCTGGCAGAGAGGAAGAATTTTCAATAAAAACTCATCATTCCACAACCAATCCTTCAACTCTTTTAAAAGACTCTCCGGAGATCCCTCATGATTGAGATAATGTTTATTCATCCAATCAAGCTTACGGATATCAAAAACAGCTCCGGATCTACCAATACGTTTAGGATCGAAAGCTTCTATCAGACGTTGCATGGAATAAATTTCCTCGTCCCCTTCCATACTATATCCCATTAGGGTTAGGAAATTCATAAACGCCTCTTTCTTATATCCAGCATCTCGATAATAGAAGATAGAAGTAGGATTCTTTCTTTTTGATAACTTACTTCCATCAGGGTTTAGAAGAAGCGGCATATGGAAAAACTGAGGAGGTTCCCAACCAAAAGCTTCATAAAGAAGAAGATGTTTAGGGGTAGAACTTAACCACTCTTCCCCACGCAACACATGTGTGATCCCCATCAAATGATCATCAACGACATTGGCAAAATGATAAGTAGGGAATCCATCCGATTTTACCAAAACTTGATCATCAACATCCGCCCAAGGGAAAACTACACGCCCTTTACACTGATCTTCAAAAACACTCTCCCCAGTTAAAGGCACTTTCAAGCGAATAGTATATGGTTGCCCCTGCTCCTCTCTTTGTCGAACCTCTTCTGCGGAAAGGTAACGATACCGACGATCATATCCTCCTCTGTACCCTAAGGTACTAGCCACTGCTCGCATTTCTTGCAGCTCTTGAGGAGTAGCAAAACATTTATACGCATAATCTGTTTGCAAAAGGATTTCTGCATATTTTTTATAGATTTCTGTGCGCTCAGATTGACGATAAGGTCCATAGGGGCCTCCGATATCTGGCCCCTCATCCCAACGAATTCCACACCACTTGAGCGCCGAGAAAATATTTTTTTCATAATCATCACGACTTCGAGTTTGATCCGTATCTTCAATCCTCAAAATCATTTTCCCATTAAATTTTCTTGCAAAAACCTCATTAAACAGAGCCATATAAGCAGTCCCCACATGAGGATCTCCTGTAGGAGAAGGGGCCACTCTAACGCGTACATTTTGGAAAGTCATTCGCTACTAACCCAGGAAAGGAAACTTTTCTATTTTTGTGAAACGAACTCCCTGCTCCAGGGTTCCTGTCTTATCTTGCAGGCATAAAATCGGACCGTTCAAAGCCCTACGTCCCTACACAATACCAAAGAAATTCATTCTTGGCGACTTTAACAAAGAGTAAAAAACGAGTTTTTCTAAGTATCTTTTTCAATAAAAAAGCCCTCTTCGGAATTCCGAAGAGGGCTTCTCACAAAGAAGATCCTATTTCTAAGAAACAAAATCCTCTGAGTCCGCTAGCAATTCTGATGCCCCGAGAGTCCCAAATCCTTCTCTCATAGCAGAAAGATTTTTACCTTTTCGCTCAGCTTCTTTCTTAAGATAATCGTTCCGGTACCGATCCACTTCGGAAACATGGATAACCCAAGCCGACCCTCTACGCTCCCCTTTCATAGCACCAATGCGTGTAGCGTAGTAAATTTTCTGTTCAGGGACATTAAGCATGGAAGCCACTTGACCTACAGAGTAGAACCCCTTCTCATTATCGAATAACAATTCCCCTTGATAAGTAGACTTAGCTCTCGAATAACGATTACGTCGGTAATCCTCTAAATCTTGCAAATCAATTTCCCAGCGCGTAGTCTTCGACGCTTTTAATTTCTTCTGCTTAATAGCGACATAGATAGCCTGACGAGTCACATTATGTAACTTGGCAGCCTGAGTGATCGATACCCTTTGCGCATTAGCGGAAACAGCATTCTCCTCTTCTTGCTGCTCCTCTTGAACTTGCTCTACTTCGGCCCATGTATCTTGTTGTAAGCATTCCATACGACTGTTTAGTCCTCCCCCGTCCACTTAAAAACACATCCTTTTCTTTTTTAGGCTTGGGCCCCTGTTATCTCCTAAAAAACACCCCATAGAGCGCCTACCTACATCTCTAGAGCGGACAAGCCCTTCCCACTATGTTTAGTTTTTCTCTTTCCAGGATAGCGGCGAGCGCCATCCAAAAAAATCTTAAACCATTTAAAAAGAGAAAGTAATATTCTCCCAACAAAAAACTTATTAATCAAGCTGTTTGTTAAAAATAAATGCTATTTTTGAAACAAACTTTTGTAAGTTTTTTACAATTAAGCCTATTGTGAGAGAGAGTTTTTCAAGAAATTTACAATATTTCCTGATTATCCTAATTAAAATAAGATAGTTAAGCTAGAGTTGAAGATGACAGGGGTAAAATACCTCCTCCCGATCTCGATAAGAATGGTACAATGACCGCCAGGAGATACAAGCGATCAAGGAGCCTGTATACGAAAGTCCTGAATAAGAAGACGAACCGCCCCATGAACAGACCGCTTCATAACACGCAGTGTATAAGCGATATCTAGAGGCATATTCCAATTAGCCTTGAGCAAACTAATCTTATCTCCCTGACCAAAAGCCGTGCCCTCCAAATTTCTTTCCCCACTATTTAAATATAATTTTACGTGATTCCCAGATAATAGCTTTGGATAACGTACTTGTATGGCCCTTGTATAAAAAACTGGAGACGGATTCCCCTTACCAAAAGGCTCCAGAAGCTCCATAGAAGAGATCAGATCTTGGCTAATTTGAGAGAAATCCATGCATACATCCAAAGGCAAGGTTAACGTAGCCTCGTCTTTCCTTAAGGAGGAATTCACTAAATGGATGAATTTTTTCCTGAACCCTTCTATCTGCTCCTCTTTGATCATAAGCCCTGCTGCAAAATCATGTCCTCCATAGGATAGAAAAAACGATTCGCATTTACGAAGCACTCCTAATAAAGGGAACGCCCCTATCGTACGTAAAGAACCTTTTCCTATACCATCTTGAAGAGCAATAATTGCTACGGGTTTGTTATAGGTACGTGCCAAACGAGCAGAAATAATCGGGATGACTCGAGAATGCCAATAAGGAGATGCCAATACAATGGCAGATTGAGCAGTTAGCTTAGGATTTGCTGCCAAAATTCTTTCTACATCACGGAGCACTTCAGCCTCTATTCTCTGACGCTCCTGATTCACAATAGCAAGCTCCGAAACGATTGTTCCCACAGTTCGAGGATCTTGAGATAATAATAACTTAACGCCCTGACTAGAATCTGCTAATCTTCCTAAGCTATTTAATTTAGGGGTAATTCTAATTCCTAAATTTGTTGAAGAAATATCCGATTTATCAACCCCTGACAAAGAACAAAGCTTTTTTAAGCCTAAACGCTTTCCTTTTGTGATTTCTTTAATTCCATAGGAAACTAAAATACGATTCTCCCCGGAAAGTCTGCCAACATCTGCAATTGTTCCTAAACTCACTAAATCTAAAAAATGCAACAGATCTATTTTATCTTTCCAAGAAGCATCCTGCTTAATCAGTTCTTCATAAGTTGCACATACTAACTTAAAAGCTACCCCAACCCCGGTCAGCTCCTTATTTGGATAAGAATTTTTATCTAATTTCGGATTCAACGTGGCAATACAATGGGGAAGTTTCCCTGTAGGCGTATGATGATCTGTGACAATAACATCTATACCCTGTTTGTTAATGGAACGAACTTCCCTTCCTGCAGTAATTCCACAATCCACAGTAATTAAGAGAGAAACGCCATCTTGTAGCATCTGAGAAATCAAAGAGGTAATTTCTCCGTGTTGTTTAAACAAAGTACCGGAACAACAATAGCTCGTCTTTACTCCGAGCATTTGTAAAAATTCTACGAGTAAAGTCACACCTGTTATGCCGTCTACATCCCCATCGCCATAGATCATAACATGCTCATTGTTTTCCTTAGATTTAAGGAGACGAGCGACAGCTTTTTCCATATCCAAAAACGAAGAGGCTGGATGTAACGATGGGAATTGCGGATACAAAAAATCTCGGATCTCTTGGACAGATTGAAACCCTCGCGATACAAGAACTTGAGCAATTACAGGATGAAGATACAATTCTTTTATAATCTTCTTCAGAAACTCCTCATTATGCTTAGGATACGTCCATTTTTGTCCGAGTGCAGATAATTTGTCTTTTTCCATATACTCTCATCCCAGGAGAGGAGCTCTTTTAAAAAAAAGCTCCTTTCCTCCTTCAGGAGGAAAGGAGCAATAATCCCATAATTCCAGGATTACATACGCCCAAGCGCATTTCGTTATTTACTGCAGGGAATTCTGTTCTTCCTTACGCACCATGAATAGGAGAAGCGGAGGAGCTATGTATAACGAAGATAACGTTCCTAACAAAATCCCTACCGTCATAATAAACGCAAAATTGAAAATAGAGCCACCTCCAACAAATAACAAAATGACCAACACAGACAGGGTGGTCGCTGTTGTCATGACCGTACGTCCCAGAGTCTTCTGCAAAGCATCATTGATCAATATGGGCATTGGGGTGAACAATTTCTCACGTCGGTCCTCTCGAATACGATCAAAAATAATCAACGTATTATTCAAAGAGTAGCCTAACACCGTCATCAATGCGCCCACTGCTTGTAAGTCAATCTGTATTCTATGCAAAAAGAAATGCAGAGCAACTAATACAGAGCAGGTCGCTAACAAATCATGCATTAAAGCACAAATTGCACTGAAAGCATATCTCCATTCAAAACGCAAGCTAACATAAAGTAAGATAATTCCTAAAGCTCCAAATAATGCCATGATTGCCTGTGTTCGCATTTTATTCGAAAGCTGTCCACTTACCTTAAACCAACTTCCTCGAGAGGATTCAAATGCTGCAGGAGAAGTAGCATCACTAGAATCGGATAATACTTGCAAAACTTGAGCTAGATGATGGTCCGCCCCATTCTGTTCCGAATACCCCCCTTTCGCTTGCTCAACACGAGCTAAAGCATTTTGAGAAAAATAGATCTTAACTTTTCCAGAGCTATCAGCTTTACGCACACGATAATCACGAGAAGACAACCCAATTTCCCGGAAGCGTTTTTTTAAAGCAGAACACATCTGATCTGGATTATAGGCACAAACATCAGAATCTAAGGTCAGCGCGTATCCTCCCTTGAAATCCATACCTAAAATGGAGTCCCAGGCACCAAAGCCTAGCCCAATACAACCTAAAACGACTACAGCCCCGGAAACAACCCACAAACGCTTACATTCTTTCAAGAAATTATGTTTGACCCCTATGAACTTGTTCATCATATGTAATTGGGTCTCTCTCGTTTTTTGTATCCAAATCAAGAAAAAGAACTTCGTCATGAACAAAGATGTGAACATAGAAGAAAAAATTCCAATGATCAGGGTCAAAGCAAACCCTTTAATTGGTCCTGTATCCAACATGAGAAGCAATGCCGAAGCCAAAATAGTTGTTAAATTAGAATCAAAAATTGCACTAAAAGCCTTCTTATAACCAGCCTCTACAGACTCTGATAAACTTCTACTCAATAAATATTCTTCTCGAATCCTTTCAAAAACCAGGACGTTAGCATCAACCGCCATCCCCATTGCTAAGATAATTCCAGCTAGTCCTGATAGAGTAAGAGGAGCATCTAAATACTGCATAGATGCCCAGATAAGTAGTAAATTAAGAAGAACGGCTACCGAGGCAATGACACCCCCAAACTTGTAATAAACACTCATTAATGCAATGAGAACCACTAGTCCTAAAAATACAGAGAGAATCCCTTGCAACCTCTGAGAGTGTCCTAACTCTGGAGAAACTACTTCCTCACTTAAAATTTCAGGGATAAAGGACATAGCCCCAGATTTAAGATCAGAAGCTAAACGATTGACTTCCCTGTACGAAAAATTCCCAGAAACACTTGCATGATCTTTGAGCGGAACATTTAACACGGGATCACTAATTACATACCCATCTAAAACAACAGCCATGCGCCAACCTCTTCCTCCAGAGAACTGGCTATTTTTTGTTCCATTAACCCCCTCTTGACAAAACTTAGATGTCCAAGCATGGAATTGCTGAACCGGAGTCTCCTTGCTATCGAGTGATACGGCTTTATCCTTAACACCAAAATTTAAAACATAACCTTCCCCTACCGCAAATTCTGGACGAATATTCTTAAGAGAAGCCCCCTCTAAAGCATGATTTCTAAATACAATCATAAGAGGATTCACCTGCTCCCCAGACCCTTTTTCTACAGCAATCATAGAGTATTGAGTATCTAAGCAAGCAGATCCCATCTCATGTTCTTTAGAAAAATTTAATCCAGCCTCCTTCAATTTCCCAATAGCAGCACGAACATTAGCAGGAATAGGTCCTTGATTTTCATGAAAAATGGTTGCTGCCAAATGATTGATATCTTTAGGAGAAGATTTATCAAGACTACGAGCTGTAAACCAGAGGTAATCTAAGAAGGTTTGTACTTCATAACGTAAGGGGCTTCTTGAAGAAAATTGCTCATTCACGACGTGAAAAGACATTTTCGAAGTCCCTAAGATATCAGCAGAAGAAAGATTTGCAGCGCCAGGAACACTTACCTGTATGTGATCCCCCTCTCTTTGCATCCCTACTTCAGATACTCCCAATTTATTTAACCGAGCGTATAACTCATCAGAAACCTTATCAATCCCTTCTTTGTCCGTTACAAGGTTCCCTTGATGATCTCGAAAAGCTAATCGAATTTGCTTTCCTCCGACAAAATCTGTTCCAAATCGTAAAACGTGTTCCCCTCGAGAATACTTCCTAACATTCAGTTTAAAATTCTCAACAAAAACATTTTTATGTGGGATTGCTGCTCGCAAGCGAACTTGAGGATTCATAGAACACTGAGCCTGACGATATTGATCATCCCAACGGACAAGCTCTGCGTGCTGAGCTTTCTCAATGCGATTAACTACAGCTAAACGATCTCGAACGTCCCGAACTTCGAGAGAGGCTTCCCCAAAACTTTGAACAAATTCTTCCCCCCAAACCTGAATAACACGCTGCAAGGGTTCCTTGATTTCTAGAACACGATCCTCTCCTAAGCTCCAAGAAACTGCATCCGTATGAATAAAACACGCATACAAATTCTGTAGATCCTGTTGTAACAATCCAGCTTCCTGAGGTCCTGAACTTTCGCACTTCGCAATAATTGAACGAAGCCCTTTAAACACAATATATACAGAACCTTTAGAAAAATGCCGGCAGCTACTATCTGGAGAAAAAATAAAACATCCTAAAGTGTCATTCTCCATAGGTTCCCTGCTATACACTGGGAAATTTTCTATAGATAAATCACAAGTTTCGGCAATGGGACGATTAAGAACTAATGCCGTCAAATGCTCCACAATTCGCTGACAAACTCTGTGGCCCTGCAAAACAATCTTACCGCTTGCAGCTTCGTCTCTTAATCGGAAGGCAAACCCGGACTCCGTTTCTTCAACAGAACGATTCAATCGTGTAGCTATGTGCTGTTTTTCAACAGCGAACAAACGCTCCAAATCTAAACGCTCATCACCAACTAACTGTTGACGTTTAGCAATAACATCGGCATCAAAATGGAATAATAATTTTCCATCCCCAGTCAACGACATGGAAGAGAAACAAGGGGACAACTCGCTACAATCAACAACGTTTCCTACAACTCGAGGACTCATCTCATTCCAACGTAAATTACGGGAATGCAAAAGATAAGCAGCTTCGTTAAGCTCTTCACGATATTCTTTAACATCCTCATGATGCAGAGCATTCTCTACCCGCGACAAAAACGCGACAAAATCTTGCTCTGTCCCTAAAAAACGCGACAAGAAAGCCTGAGTCTTCTCTGTGGGAAGTAATCGCAAACCAGAACAAATACCCCGTGCTATATGAGCAACTTTCTCAATAGGCATGGAATCCCATAAAGAACTATAACCATGATCACAAGAGCATTCCACATTGACAAACAGGTTAGTGGCAATATTTTCTAACTCTTGAGAAACTACCAGGTCTTTGTCCTCATAGGAAACAAAAGAGAAATCTTCTTCTGTTAAAGAAGTAACCAAACTTCCAGAGACTTGAACAATAGTCTCCCCTGTCAGTTCAGAACTTCCTAAAACATATAGTCTTGCTGACTTAGTAGGAACAGAGTGTTCTCCATGCACCACATTATCAATAAAAACTGCCGCATCTTCTGCTAAAGGGAAATGCACATTTACTACTCCCGGAATGCTGAGATGTGGTTTCACAGATCCGCGCAATTTTAATGTGGATAGAATTCTTTTAACGCGAACGGTTAAATCATTTCGTGCATCCGCGACCTGCTGTGTGAGCCGTTCTATGATCTTGTGTGCCTCACGCCCCTCTATTTTTTTATTCAAAGGACGCGAATAGTATAAACAGGTAGGCAAAACATGATACAAAGCTAAGGCAAAAACAAAAATTATAACACTTAGATTTCGCTTAAAATTACGCTTCATTATGAGGCTCTTCGTTATTCGTGAATTTTGCGAATGCAGCTACTTAACCCTACGATAAAGCAGCGGGAAAGAAGTTCTAGGCTCTTCGAAACATATGGTTTAGAAAAGGAAAACCCTCTCAATGACAAGAGAAGGAGCCCGGAGTCTCCCCCATTTTTTTGACGCTTAGAAATAAGCTCGGTCAGAACCTTCCTATCAGAACAAAACAATTGCTTTTAACTATTTTCCAATCAAATCAATAGAAAACTCTAGCCAGATATCCAGAAGGAAAGATTTTCCTAAACTATACCCTTTATTTACGTCAAAAAAATTGTAGCTCAGTATGTTTTTTGTAACGTTTATAATCAAGGGTAATCACAAGCCAGCAAAGGCTTATAAAAGACCTTTTTGCGTAATAACCTTTACAGTTTCTCAGAAAGAGTATCAAAAGAAAGCGCTACACGAACACGCATATTGTACACCTGGTGATACGCACAATAAAGAAGTAACGAACCTAAGATCACCAAACCTACCCCAGGCAAAGCTGTGAAGCTTGTACAAAAGGCAAGAACACTGCAAGCTAAAACAGAAACCCCCAGCAGAACAATTAATGAGGGCACAATCCTTTGCATCCAATTGCTTGACTGTAGGCAATGCAAGGAAACTGACGACTTCTCCACCTTTGGCTGTTTTGGGGAAGATCTAAACAGAGATGAGGGGGAAGTGAAACTTACTTCAGGCAATTTCATGTGATACTTCCTTGCTTACCACCAATTTTTTATCCCTTCCATCAGGTTTCTTTAACAATCCCGTTCAAACCAAATACAGAGATTTAAGACTCCCGCTCTTAATAAGCATGAGATCGTTAGTACATTCTACCAAACTGAATTGCTAAACCGCAACTCTCAAAACATGTCTTTAAAACAAAAGAATTTTTTATTTATCACCTCTTCTTAAAAATGATTTTTATAGGAAAGAGACTTCTCTATTTTAGAGGGGACTTGATAATAATCATTGTCTATGAGTACCATCCCTGCTCTGAGTTCTAAGAACGATTTACTAGAGGCGCTGCCTTCCCCCACTATATCGCTATGGGAGTCGTTGCTTAGAAAAAACCAGAGGATCATGGATCCTCCTCCATGATCCTCTGAGGACAGCCAAATCTCCAGCCAATAGAATGTCAGACTGCGTATGTCTCTAGCTTTAGAACAGGCGAACCCAATTCAAGAAAATTTTCTACGAGAGCCCCCTCTCCCTAAGCATATCGCCATCATCATGGATGGAAACCGTCGATGGCAAAAGAAACATGAACAATTTTGTAAAAGCAATGCCATCTCCGGTCACCGTCGAGGAGCTGACAGCATCCCGCAAATTGTTGATACAGCTGCACTCCTAGGAGTAGAAGCTCTCACCTTGTTCGCGTTCTCTACAGAAAACTTTTCTAGATCAAAAACAGAAGTCGCTGAATTATTTTCCTTATTTAACTCACAGTTGCATAGTAAACTCTCTTTTCTGCACGATCGGGAAATCCGGCTACGATGTATCGGAGACTTATCCAAACTCCCTCAAGAATTGCAAAATAACATTGCAAAAGCAGTCTCCGCCACAACACACTACTCCCATATGGAATTAATTTTTGCGATTAACTATGGAAGTAAAAACGAATTAGTTCGTGCGTTCAAGGAATTGCATCAGGACCTTACAAACAAAAAAATCTCTATCAATGAAATTTCTGAAGAGCTTATCAGCTCTTACTTAGACACATCTGGCCTCCCTGACCCGGATTTGCTTATTCGTACAGGAGGTGAAATGCGTGTCAGTAATTTTCTCTTATGGCAAATAGCTTATACAGAACTTTACGTAACAGATGTGTTATGGCCTGATTTCACGGCCCACGACTTGTTAGAAGCAATTAAAACATACCAACAACGATCAAGGCGCGGAGGGAAATAAACGCTATGTTCGACTCGGATAAAAACTCCATTCTTCAAAGTGATTTTTGTCAGCGCTTAGTTGTCCATTCGCTTCTTCTGGTCTTCCTTGTTATCCTTCTCTGTACATCTCTATATCCTAGTTCAGCCTTCATCGTGGGGCTTCTTTCATCAACCTGCGCAGCGATTGGGACATACGAAATGTCTTCCATGGTCAGAATGAAATTCCCCTTTTCTTTCACTCGATATAGCTCCATAGGCTCTGCTATTTTTGTCGCCCTAACTTGCCTAACAGCTCGTTGTAAAATGCTACTTCCAGAGCATGTGGACCTTATCCCATGGTTCTTTCTATTTTTTTGGACTGTTCACCTCGTGTTCAAAAGTCGCCACTATAAACTGGGCCCGATAGGATCTACTGGCCTTGCTTTATTCTGTATGCTTTATGTATCCGTTCCTATCCGACTGTTTCTGCACATCCTTTATGGGTTTGTCCATACCGACACTCCATTTATAGGGATTTGGTGGGCCATTTTTCTTATTGCTACTACGAAGAGCTCTGATATTTTTGGATACTTTTTTGGAAAAGCTTTTGGAAAAAAACGCATTGCTCCAGTCATCAGCCCAAACAAGACTGTAGTAGGTTTCGTAGCTGGTTGCATAGCTTCTATTCTAGTTAGTTTGATCTTCTACTCTCATCTTCCTAAATCCTTTGCAAATCAGATTGCAATGCCTTGGATCCTAGTTGCCTTAGGGATCATATTAGGAATTAGTGGCTTCTTTGGAGATATTATCGAATCCACATTCAAACGCGATGCGCAAATTAAAAACAGTAGCGATCTAGAATCTATTGGAGGAATGTTGGATGTCCTAGACTCCTTGCTTCTTTCTACACCTATCGTTTACGCTATCCTTCTTATCACTCAAAATGGGACATTTTTAGGATGATTATCACTATAGATGGGCCTGCTGGAACAGGGAAAAGTACATTAGCAAAGGCATTAGCAAAGACATTACAGTTTAACTACTGCAATACAGGGGCCATGTACCGAACACTCGCTTATGCTCGCTTACAACCTGATTGGCAAGAGGTCCCTTTAGAAGACTTTCTTGCCTCCCCCCCATTTTCCTTCTCTTTTTCTAAAGATGCTCCTTTACAAGCTTTTTATGAAAACCGCCCCCTAACCTCTGAATTGATCTCTCAAGAAGTGGCTAATTTTGCCTCTATTTTCTCAAAAGAACCTAAAGTTCGCGCCTATATGCAAACGTTGCAAAAAAGATATGCTAGTGTAGGGAGCTGCGTTTTTGAAGGGCGTGATATGGGATCTAAGGTGTTCCCTCATGCTGAAGTCAAAATCTTTTTAACAGCCGAGCCAGAGATTCGCGCAAAGCGACGACTAAAGGACTTACCTGAAGGCTCCCTATCTCAAGAAGCCTTGACTGCCGAACTCATAGCACGTGATCAAGCAGATCAGCAAAGAGAACTCGATCCCCTTGTCATCCCTGCAGATGCTCTAGTTATTGACTCTTCTGATTTGACAATAAGCCAAATTCTAGAGAAAATCGTTCCTTTGATACATTCTCGTTTAGCATGATTTTTACTATTGCAAAGAGCCTTGTTCGCTTACTGTTTCCTCTGTTTTACAGAAGAAAAATCTTTAGATCCAAAGCTAGTGCTTCTGTGACAGGGGCTGCTATTATTGCTGCGAATCATGTTTCGTTTCTTGATCCCATAATAATACCTCTCTCCTTCCCTGGTAAAATTTATCATTTGGCTAAGTCTGGTTTGTTTGCTAATTCTTTCGCGCATTGGCTTTTTCACGAGTTAGGATGCTACCCCATTAGCAGGAATGCTGGAAATTCTGCAGCCTTCAAGGCTGCGCTTAATATCTTTTCTCGCGGAGAAAAGCTCATTATTTACCCAGAGGGAACCCGTCATTCTGATGGAGAAATTCACCAAGGGAAAGTAGGTGTGGGAATGCTAGCTCTTAAAGGAAATGTCCCTGTCATTCCTGTTTATGTTGCTGGAACCCTCGAAGCTTTTGGAAAACACCAAAAATTCCCTAAGCTCTGGAAAACTTTGACTACCGTGATAGGGACTCCTATTTCATTCCAAGATCTCATTGACAACCCTGCTATTGATAAAAAAGAAGCTTATCAATTAGCGACCGAACGCATCATGGCCAAGATTGCAAAACTTCGTACTTGGTTCCAGCAAGGATGCATCGGAGAAATTCCTTAGTTTTGTAGATTCTTATGACAACACTTCTCTCTTTTCTGACTTCGCTATGTTCTTCAGCGATTCGTCAAGCTTTCCCTGAATTGGAAGAGCTTACCCTAGATATCACTCCATCCACTAAAGAGCATTTTGGACATTACCAATGCAATGATGCGATGAAACTTGCTCGCGCATTACGAAAATCTCCCCGAGCAATCGCAGAAGAAATCGTTGCACACATTCCAGCTACTCCTTTTTCTTCTATAGAAATTGCTGGAGCAGGATTTATTAACTTCACTTTCTCAAAAGAATTCCTAGCTAATCAGCTCCAAATCTTTTCTCAAGAATTAGCGAAAGGGTTTCCTGTTTCCTCACCACAAAAAGTGATCATTGACTTCTCCTCTCCTAATATCGCTAAGGACATGCATGTTGGGCATCTTCGCTCCACTATCATAGGAGATTGTCTGGCTCGATGTTTTTCTTTTGTGGGCCATGATGTCTTACGTTTGAACCACATTGGAGATTGGGGAACAGCTTTTGGCATGCTTATCACCTATCTACAAGAAACAGCACAAACTGACATTCATCAGCTGGAAAATCTCACAGAATTATATAAAAAAGCCCACGTACGTTTTGCTGAAGACCCAGAATTTAAAAAACGCTCTCAATATAATGTCGTAGCCTTACAATCTGGAGATCCTCAAGCTCTTGCATTATGGAAACAGATTTGCGCTGTTTCAGAAAAATCTTTTCAAAAGATTTATTCTATCTTAGATGTTGAACTTCATACTCGTGGAGAGTCTTTTTATAACCCCTTTTTGGCAGATGTGGTTTCAGATCTGGAATCCAAAAACCTTGTTACTCTCTCTGATGGGGCAAAATGTGTATTCCACGAAGAGTTTTCCATCCCTCTAATGATTCAAAAAAGTGATGGTGGATACAACTATGCAACGACAGATGTTGCAGCCATGCGCTACCGTATACAGCAAGACCATGCTGACAGAATTCTTATCGTCACAGACTCTGGGCAATCCTTGCACTTCCAATTATTGGAAGCTACGTGCTTAGCAGCCGGATATCTTCCCCATAAAGGAATCTTCTCTCATGTAGGATTCGGACTAGTTTTAGACACTCAAGGGAGAAAATTCAAAACGCGCTCAGGAGAAAATATCAAACTTCAAGAGCTGCTAGATACTGCTATTGAAAAAGCTAAGGAATCCTTAAGAGAACATCGCCCAGAAATTTCCGAAGAAGAGCTAGCTTATCAGGGTCCTATCCTCGGCATCAATGCGATTAAATACGCAGATCTTTCCGCACATAGAATCAATGACTACGTGTTCTCTTTTGAGAAAATGCTACGTTTTGAAGGAAACACAGCGATGTCCCTTCTGTATGCTTACGTACGAATTCAAGGAATCAAACGTAGAATGAAGCTAGATACTCTTCCTCAAAAAGGACCTCTATCTATTCATGAACCCGCGGAAGAAACATTAGCTCTTACTTTACTGCGCTTCCCCGAAGTTTTAGATTTAACTTTAAGAGAACTCTGTCCACATTTTCTGACAGATTACCTCTACGTGCTTACAAATAAGTTTAATGCTTTCTTCCGTGATTGTCATATAGAAGGGTCTGATTATCAACAAGAGCGTCTTTATCTCTGCGGTCTGACAGAAAAAACCTTGGAAACAGGCATGCACCTATTAGGTCTGAAGACTCTAGATCACCTGTAAAAACAATCTAAGGGAAGGTCTAAAATCCTTCCCTTAGACACATCTTGTTTTCTCTGTGAGTATTTTGGCTCCTAGTCTTTCTAAATTCCCTAGCCAGTCTGTGTACCCTCGGTCTAACATCTTTGTATTCTCAATCTTAGAAACCCCTCCCTCGGCAATAAGAGCTGCCATAACATAGGCAAACCCCGCACGCAAATCGGGGATCACTAAATGTGTTGCCTGCAAAGGAGTCGGTCCATGAATGACTGCACTATGCGGATGATTCCCTGTAGAGTATCGACAAGACTTGGCACTTAGACATTCATGAAATAAATCGCAATGAGCGCCCATTTTTGCTAAACCACTCAGATACCCCAGTCGATTCTCATGCACCGTTTCATGGATAACAGAACAGCCTTCTGCTTGAGACAGTAAAACAGCAAAAGGCTGTTGCCAATCCGTAATAAACCCTGGATGTACATCTGTCTCTAAGAGCACCCCACCTTTTAAAGGTTTATCATAAAAAAATTCGATGCCATTTTCTTGAACTGAAAACCCTCCGCCTATGGATCTTAGGGCTTTTAAGAAAGGAATCATATGCTCATGACGCGCATGCTCTACAAAAACTCTCCCTTGAGAAACAACTGCAGCCATACCAAAAGAAGCCGCTTCGATTTTATCTGGAATAATAGAGTGTTCAACAGAATAAAAGTCCTGGCAACCAAAAATTTCGATTGTTTTATCATTATCAGTCGTGATCTCTACACCAGCTTTCTGTAAGAAAACAATTAGATCAATAATCTCTACTTCCAGAGCTGCATTCTTAATAATCGTTCTCCCTTGAGCACCGACAGATGCAAGGATAAGATTTTCTGTAGCTCCTACAGAAGGATAAGGCAAAGTAATATGCGCTCCAATGAGACCATCTGGAGCAGCTGCCCAATATCCTTCATCACTCACAATAATCTCTGCACCAAGTTTCTTTAACCCTTCGAGATGAAAATGTAATGTGCGTGGACCAATGGCATCTCCTCCCAAAATAGGAACAAAAATTCCATAGGGACAACGACGTAGCAAAGCACCTAACAGCAAAATAGGAATGCGGTTTACGCAAGAAAATTGCGGAGGAACCTTGGATAACAAAATACGTGGCGTGTGAATGTCAATAACTTGCGCTTGCTTGTCCCAATCTACAATTGCCCCTAAAGCCCGGCACAGATCAACCGTTTGTTGAACATCCTCTATATTAGGAACGTTCTTCAAAATGGTACGCTTATCTGAAAGTAAGGATGCCACAAGTAATTTAGTTGTAGCGTTTTTAGCCCCTGACACACGTACGGACCCTTGTAGGACAGTTCCTCCAAAAACTTTAATACCAGGCATTTCAATTCCCTTAATTGCATTTCTTCACAAACGTTAACCGGTATGCTGTTATTTTTCACGAAAACTTTATTTTTCTAAAAGACATCTTATTAACAAACAAAGTTTTGTTAATAAGAAAACATTACAAAAAACAAACATTGTAGCATTTAATAAAATCTACTTATTAAAATCTAATTAACTAATTGTTTTTTTATTTTAATTTGTAGTTATGACGACTCCAATAAGTAATTCTCCATCTTCTATTCCAACTGTTACAGTATCAACTACTACAGCATCTTCTGGATCTCTCGGAACTTCTACTGTATCATCAACGACTACAAGTACTTCAGTCGCACAAACAGCAACAACAACATCTTCTGCTTCTACATCTATAATTCAGTCTAGTGGAGAAAACATCCAATCCACTACAGGTACCCCTTCTCCTATTACGTCTAGTGTTTCAACATCCGCTCCATCTCCTAAAGCCTCCGCCACTGCAAACAAAACTTCAAGCGCTGTTTCTGGGAAAATTACCTCACAAGAAACTTCTGAGGAATCCGAAACCCAAGCCACTACATCTGATGGAGAAGTTAGTAGTAATTACGATGATGTTGATACCCCGACCAATTCGTCCGATTCGACAGTTGATAGTGATTACCAAGATGTTGAGACTCAGTACAAAACAATTAGCAACAATGGTGAAAACACTTATGAAACAATCGGAAGTCATGGTGAGAAAAACACACACGTCCAGGAAAGCCATGCATCCGGAACAGGAAATCCCATAAATAATCAGCAAGAAGCTATTAGACAGCTCCGATCATCTACCTATACAACCAGCCCTCGTAATGAGAATATATTTAGTCCAGGACCGGAAGGTCTACCTAATATGTCTCTTCCTAGTTACAGCCCTACAGATAAAAGTTCTCTACTAGCTTTCCTATCTAATCCCAATACAAAAGCAAAAATGCTCGAACACTCCGGGCATTTAGTCTTTATAGACACAACTAGAAGTAGCTTTATCTTTGTTCCGAATGGAAATTGGGATCAAGTCTGTTCCATGAAGGTTCAGAATGGGAAAACTAAAGAAGACCTTGGCTTAAAGGACTTAGAAGATATGTGTGCAAAGTTTTGCACAGGATACAATAAATTCTCCTCTGATTGGGGAAATCGAGTTGACCCCTTGGTCTCTTCTAAGGCCGGGATAGAAAGTGGGGGGCACCTCCCAAGCTCAGTTATCATCAACAACAAATTTAGAACCTGTGTTGCCTATGGGCCGTGGAACCCCAAAGAAAACGGCCCCAATTATACTCCTTCAGCCTGGAGACGTGGGCATCGAGTAGATTTTGGAAAGATCTTTGATGGAACAGCGCCGTTTAATAAAATCAACTGGGGCTCTTCCCCTACCCCTGGTGATGACGGCATCTCCTTCTCTAATGAAACTATTGGGTCTGAACCATTCGCGACACCTCCCTCATCCCCATCGCAAACCCCCGTTATCAACGTCAATGTTAATGTCGGTGGAACCAATGTTAATATTGGGGATACAAACGTATCTAAAGGATCCGGCACACCAACATCTTCTCAATCTGTGGACATGTCTACAGATACTAGCGATTTAGATACCAGTGATATTGATACAAACAACCAAACTAACGGCGATATCAACACGAATGACAACTCCAATAATGTCGATGGAAGTTTATCTGACGTTGATTCAAGGGTGGAAGACGATGACGGTGTATCGGATACAGAGTCCACTAATGGCAATGACTCTGGTAAAACTACTTCCACAGAAGAAAATGGTGACCCAAGCGGACCAGACATCCTGGCTGCTGTACGTAAACACCTAGACACTGTCTATCCAGGAGAAAATGGCGGATCTACAGAAGGACCTCTCCCTGCTAATCAAAATCTGGGGAACGTTATCCATGATGTGGAGCAGAATGGATCTGCTAAAGAAACTATTATCACTCCAGGAGATACAGGGCCTACAGACTCAAGCTCCTCTGTAGATGCTGATGCAGACGTTGAAGATACTTCTGATACTGACTCTGGAATCGGAGACGACGACGGTGTATCGGATACAGAGTCCACTAATGGTAATAACTCTGGTAAAACTACTTCCACAGAAGAAAATGGTGACCCAAGCGGACCAGACATCCTGGCTGCTGTACGTAAACACCTAGACACTGTCTATCCAGGAGAAAATGGCGGATCTACAGAAGGACCTCTCCCTGCTAATCAAAATCTGGGGAACGTTATCCATGATGTAGAACAAAACGGAGCCGCTCAAGAAACTATTATCACTCCAGGAGATACGGAATCTACAGACACAAGCTCTAGTGTAAATGCTAATGCAGACTTAGAAGATGTTTCTGATGCTGATTCAGGATTCGGGGATGATGACGGTATATCGGATACAGAGTCCACTAATGGTAACGACTCTGGAAAAAATACTCCTGTAGGGGATGGTGGTACACCAAGCGGACCAGATATCCTAGCTGCTGTACGCAAACATCTAGACACTGTCTATCCAGGAGAAAATGGTGGATCTACAGAGAGACCTTTACCCGCTAATCAAAATTTAGGAGATATCATTCATGATGTAGAACAAAACGGAAGCGCTAAAGAAACTGTAGTATCGCCTTATCGAGGAGGAGGAGGAAATACATCTTCCCCAATTGGATTAGCCTCCCTGCTTCCAGCAACACCATCCACACCTTTGATGACAACACCTAGAACAAATGGGAAAGCTGCAGCTTCTTCTTTGATGATAAAAGGAGGAGAAACTCAAGCCAAGCTAGTTAAGAATGGCGGCAATATCCCTGGAGAAACCACATTAGCAGAATTACTCCCTCGTTTAAGAGGACACCTTGACAAAGTCTTTACTTCAGACGGGAAGTTTACAAATCTTAATGGACCTCAACTTGGAGCCATCATAGACCAATTCCGCAAAGAAACGGGTTCCGGAGGAATCATAGCTCATACAGATAGTGTTCCAGGAGAGAACGGAACAGCCTCTCCTCTCACAGGAAGTTCAGGGGAAAAAGTCTCTCTCTATGATGCAGCGAAAAACGTCACTCAAGCTTTAACAAGTGTTACGAACAAAGTAACCCTAGCAATGCAAGGACAAAAACTGGAAGGAATTATAAACAACAACAATACCCCCTCTTCTATTGGACAAAATCTTTTCGCAGCAGCGAGGGCAACGACACAATCCCTCAGTTCATTAATTGGAACCGTACAATAAAGAAGCGAATGAGCAGAACCCAAAGTTCTGCTCATTACATATTACGTCATATTGTGATAAACATCGTCCACATCATCGATGTTCTCTAACCACTCGATTAGAGCCAAATTAGATTTCCCTGCTTCTTCATCACAATCAACTAATCGCAAAGGAACATAGATCATCTTCTCTTCAGAACACGTCACTCCTTTAGCCAATAACGCCTCTTTAACCGATGCCAAATCTGTAGGCTCACAAAGAACCAAAAAGAACTCCTCGTCCTCACTATCTAAATCTTCCCCCCCACAGTCAATGACATGTGTTAATAAAGAGGCCTCGTCAATAGAGCTTTTGGGGACATAACAGGCTCCTTTACGAGAAAAATTATATAAAACACTTCCGGGCTCAACTAAAGCCCCTCCCCGTTTGTTAACAGCCACACGCATGTCCGAAGCCGTACGATTCTTATTATCGGTCATGGCTTCTACAATGATTCCAACACCTCCAAATCCGTATAGCTCATAAGTCACTTCTTCATAGTTTTTTTGATCGGCAGAAGAAGCCTTCTTCAAATTACGCTCAATATTCTCGTTAGGGATATTTTGATCTTTAGCTTTCTGAATGATCATTCGTAAACGAGCATTCGACTTAGGATCTGGGCCTCCCATTTTGACTGCAGAAATGAGTTCTTTAATAGTTCGAGAAAAAATTTTCCCTTTTTTATGATCAGCTCTTTCTTTTCGGTGTTTAGTATTGGCCCACTTACTGTGTCCTGCCATGCTTCTTACCTATAGTCTATGTACTATCAGGGGGTCCCCGATAAATTGTTCTATATTCCGATTTCAAACATACTCTATGCTCGAAATCCCCACCTAAAGAGCGGGTTTTTCAAGACAAAAGTCCTCTTAAAGCAACCATCTTACACAAAAAAAAGTTTCGGCTCTATATAGAAAACTCAGAGCGCCCTTTCCATAGTAATTTTAGCTAAATATCCTAATTCGTCTTTGTAAAAAGTCTTTTGTCTTCCTACCTCTACAAACCCAAATCTCTCATACAAGTGAATGGCGGGATTTTCCTCATAAACTTCTAGGTATACGAGTTCTAATTTTAACTGAGTCTTTCCTAAATGGAGCAAGTTATTCAATAAAGCAGTGCCTATCCCTTTATTACGGAACCTTTCTCCAACAATGATAGACAGTAAACTGTGATGGGACACCTTAACATAGGGATTGAGTATAAGAGTGGCTACTCCAGCGACTTCTCCATTGTATACAGCAGTCAAACTACTGCGACAACGATAAAAGCTAATCCAAAAATTTACGCTGTCACGAATTTCTGCTTCCGTTTTTAAAGGGAATCCCCGAAGAATTTTCGGATCATTTAACCAAAGACATATGTAATGTGCGTCCTCAGGAACCGTATAACGAATTTCTAGTAATGGATCACGCGTAGTGGTCATGTAATTTCTCCATAATCAGCTAGGTACGCCTTGATAAAAGCATCTAAAAGCTCTCCATCCATCATTGCTTGGATATTACCTACTTCGTATCCTGTCCTCACATCTTTCACTAAAGTATAGGGCTGAAATACATAATTACGAATTTGGGATCCCCAGCTGATTTCTTTTTTTTCTTTTCTATTTGTGTTTTGTTTCTCTAAACGTTCTTGTAACAGCTTCTGATAGATTCTAGCACGTAACATATTCATACACGCTTCTCGGTTTTGAATTTGACTACGTTCACTTTGACAAGAAACCACTATTCCTGTGGGGAAGTGGGTAATGCGTACTGCCGAATCTGTTACGTTCACATGTTGTCCTCCAGCTCCAGAAGAACGATACGTATCAATACGAATATCTCCAGGACGGATCTCAACTTCTATTTTATCATCAATCTCGGGGAACACTTCTACTGATGCAAAACTTGTATGCCGTTTCGCATTACTGTCAAAGGGAGAGATACGTACTAAACGATGCACCCCGCTTTCTGCTTTGGCGTAACCATAAGCATATTCACCAATGAGTTTCAATGTAATGTGCTTAATCCCTGCAACTTCACCATCCAGCCGATCGATAACTTCTACTTTCCATCCATGGCTGTTGGCCCACCGCGAATACATACGGAATAACATCTCCACCCAATCACAAGATTCAGTTCCACCGGCTCCTGCATTAATGGATAGAAAACAAGAATTGCGATCTAACTCACCAGCAAGCAGTCTAAGTGTTTCCCATTCTGCTATCTTCTTTTCACAAAAAATAAATTCTTTTTCTAATTCTTTTTGTATTTCTAAATCTTTAGAAGATTCTTCATCTTCTAAAAAGAATTTTATACTGTTAATTTTGTTTTTTAATTCGTTATATTCTAATAATTGCTGTTTTAATCTAGCAATTTTTTCTGAAATTCTTCCCGCTCTGGAAACATCGTCCCAAAAACTATCTTGAATCGACAGCTGCTCTAAATTTTTTAACTCAGTTTCTTTTTCTTCCGGGTCAAAGAAACCTCCGAGTTAAAGATAAGCCTTCAAGCAAAAGCTCCAATCGTTTATCAAAATTCTCGTGCATAATCGTTCCCCTTCCAGAATGTCTAACACCCCCTCCTCTTTTTGGAGGAGATCTTTCCTTTCTACAGTAGCATTGCAAAACGCTCTCATGGTAACACGATCATCTCTTAGGGATCAAATTCTTGCATCATTTAGAAATCGATTGCTCTCCAGCTTGCTGATTCCACACCTTCTCCCTAAAAGCTTTACTATGTTTTTTATTTTGACGATAAACCTTGTTAGGGAATAAAAGAGTTGCGAGGGAAGAGCCGAAAACTTTGCTTATCACCTTCTTTAACTAGGAGTCATCCATGAGTCAAAATAAGAACTCTGCTTTCATGCAGCCTGTGAACGTATCTTCTGATTTAGCTGCCATTGTTGGTACAGGGCCTATGCCTCGCACAGAAATCATTAAGAAAATTTGGGATTATATTAAGCAGAATAAACTTCAAGATCCTACTAACAAACGCAACATCAATCCTGATGATAAATTAGCCAAGGTTTTTGGTTCCAAAGACCCTGTAGATATGTTCCAAATGACAAAAATAGTCTCTAAACACATTGTTAAATAAAATAGAAATTGACTCACGAGTTCCTCGTCCTTAAGATGGGGAACAAGTTAATTCTTTTTGTTCGTGTTTGTGGGCAGTACTGTATCTTTGACAGCCATCGTAGCGGCGCCAGTTTTGACGTGGATTTGGGCCAACCACTTAGAACCCAATTTACTAAAATTAACCCGTTTGGATTGGAGACTGCCCAAAAAGTTTGCTCATCTTCACGGGCTTCGTATCGTGCAGATTTCGGACTTACACTTAAACCAATCAACCCCAGATGCTTTTTTAAAAAAGATCTCTCGCAAAGTTTCTTCTCTATCCCCTGATATGCTCGTATTTACGGGGGACTTTATCTGTCGTGCTAAGGTTGAATCCTCTAACAAACTAAAAAATTTCTTATGTTCTTTGAACGCTCCTCTAGGATGTTTTGCCTGCCTAGGGAATCATGATTATGCTACCTACGTATCCCGAGATATTCATGGGAAAATTAATACTATTCCGGAAACAAGCAGCCGCCCTCTAAGAAGAGCTTTAACCTCTGTTTATCAGAGCTTATTCTCTTCTTCTCATAATGAATTCGCTGAGGAATTTACTCCTCAAGATCCTAATCCTCACCTACTAAGTATTCTGCATAATACGCCATTTCAATTATTACATAATCAAAGCGTAACACTCTCCGATGTCGTGAATATCGTTGGATTAGGAGACTTTTTTGCCAAACAATTCGATCCAAAAAAAGCTTTTACTAACTATAATCCCACGTTACCTGGTATTATTCTTTCCCATAATCCCGATACTATTCATTATCTTAAAGACTATCCAGGCGATGTCGTTTTTTCTGGGCACTCTCACGGGCCTCAAATCTCACTTCCCTGGCCCAAGTTTGCTAATACCATAACGAATAAACTTTCGGGATTAGAAAACCCAGAGCTAGCTCGAGGATTATTCTCTTTCCCTCAAGAGAAAAGGCTCTTGTATGTAAACCGAGGACTAGGAGGATGGAAACGCATACGGTTTTTCTCTCCCCCGGAAATTTGTATAATGAGGTGTCTCTATGAACCTTAGCTGTTCCCTCGTATTGTTAGGAGGAGGGAGAGGCGAGCGTTTTAACTCCCCCCAACCCAAGCAATACACTCCTCTTTGTGGGGAGCCGCTAATTCTTCATGCCCTACATTCCTATCAAAGCCTCCCCTTCATTCAAGAAATCGTTGTTGTCTGCGAAGAACACTACCAAGAATTGTTCTCCCCCTACTCCGTGAAATTTGCTTCACCAGGAGCTCTACGTCAAGATTCCGTCTTTTCTGGATTACAACAAGTTTCTTTGCCATGGGTATGCGTACATGATGGCGTTCGCCCTTTCGTCTATGCAAATGAAGTTTCTGAAGTCTGCTCCGCAGCTCTTAAAACTGGAGCAGCAGCTCTCGCCACCTCCGCAACTTATACAATAAAATCTCGTACTCCAGTACGCACCTTAGATAGAGATGCTGTGGCAGTAATTCATACTCCCCAATGCATTAATACAGAAATACTGAAAGAAGGTCTTCTTCTTGCTAACATGATGGATTTTACCTTATCTGATGATTCGGAAGCCGCTGAACTACTTGGTATAGAACCTACTCTGGTATTCAGTAACAGAGTGCAAATGAAGATTACCTACCCTGAAGATCTTTTATTTGCCGAAGCTCTTCTCTCTAAGGCTCACATTCGTTAATCAAGCTTCTCATGACAAAAAAAATTATTTTACGAATTGCCTATCAAGGGACCGCTTACTCTGGATGGCAATATCAACCTAATGCTCTCTCGATTCAAGAAGTCTTAGAAACTCTTCTTCAGAAAATTTCTAGAACACGAATTTCTGTAATAGCTTCTGGGCGTACAGATGCGGGAGTACATGCTCAGGGCCAAGTTGCTCACTTTTGTTGTCCAGACCATCCTCATTTTTCTGATCCAGGGCAAATAAAAAAAATGCTCAATGCTCTTTTGCCTCACGATATTGTCATTCGAGATGTTATTGCAACCAACGAAGACTTTCACTCTCGATTTTCCGCCATCACTAAAGAATACCATTATACCCTCTCGTTACTACCTAAGCCCCTTCCTCATCACCGACTATTTTGTTTTAGTCCTCGCCATAAGTTGTGTTTAGAAAGCATGCGAGAAGCAGCAAAATACTTAGTGGGCACGCATGATTTTGCTTCTTTTGCAAATCTTGGAAGAGAGTACTCTTCCACGGTACGAACCCTCTATGCTCTAGATTTATTAGAACAAGAGCATCTGGTCACTGTTATATGCAAAGGGAATGGGTTCCTTTACAAAATGGTACGCAATATTGTAGGAGCTTTGCTTGACATTGGCAAAGGAAAATACCCCCCAGAACATCTTCTTGAAATGCTAGAAAAAAAAGATCGTAAAAAAGGGCCTCCTTCAGCGCCTCCTTACGGTCTTTCTTTACATCACGTGTGTTATCCTTCCCCGTATCACTGGTTTTGTAAACACGAGCATAACTCCTCTAACGAGGAAAAATAGTAGCATTCTCTTCCTGGGAATAAAGATTTTGTTTCCTCTAAGGAGAATGCTGCATTCACAGCTACCATAGTTGAGGGTACCCCGGATAATGCTTGCAGCCCTTTCAAACTATCTTCAAATCCGATTACCCGATCCCCTTCCCTTACAAAACGTTTCCAAGCCAATTGATAACTATCTGAATCTGGTTTGGGGTTAGTATAATCCTCTCGAGTTATCCAGAATTGCATACACTCCAAAATAGGGTGTGCGGCTCGAACAGGTAAAGTCGACTCTTTGGAAGAATTTGTCACAACACCTAAACGCTTCCCTTCTAACAAAGGAAGTAATGTCTCAACTCCAGGCATTAACTGCACATGTTCGCTTAATAAAAGATCTTGATAATAGCGATCTCTATCTAAGAAATAATCAGGGAAGAATGTTTGCGTCTGAGGAAAAAGCTCTATAAAAGATTTTTGAAACTTCTCCCTTCCCAACATAGCTAAAGAATAATATTGATTAAAAGATAACGTAATAGGGATTTGATATCGATTCCACGTCTCTAAACAAGCTTGATAAAACAAAGGCTCGGTATTGATTAACAATCCATCTAAATCAAAAAAATATACCTCATAATCATCTATGCGCATAGATTCTCCTCTCCTATTAAAGACGAAAGTACTAGATATGGTACTTTTTCTCTAACGGATATATAAGCCTTTTCCTATTCAGCGTAAAACCTATGAATCCCAAACTCTTTCTATTATTATTCCTATCGAGTCTTTTGTCAGGATGCTCAACCGAAAACACCCCCTCCTACATAGAAGCTGCTCGTGTTACAACCCAAAGCTCAGGCTCCCTCATCCTTTATCCCCAAATAGAATGTCGATCTGCTCCCACTTACAACTGGCCCTCTCCGAAATCTCCTGTTATCACTAACTACTCATTCCATTGCCAAGGAACTTCTGGATCGTTATCCATGGAAAAGACTCTTGTCTTTGACTGCAATGGAATCAAACATCTAGCAAAACCTTTTCCTGTTCACCCTTTTCTAGTTACCATCGCTCAACATATTCATCACCACTTCCCTATTACCATTGAAGAAGGGTATTGTTGTCCTATGCACTACAATTTTCTCCAAGCTTCAGGAGTTTGCTTATCAAAACAACATTGCAATGGCCTCGCAGCAATTGTTTCGACTCAGCAACCTGTTTCCCCTCAAATGCTTGCTCCTATTCTCACCAAACTATACAAAGGGCCTCCCCTCCCCTCCAAAACATTAGTTATTTCTCAAACAACAATCCAAAACGAGGATTTTATTGTTTCTTCTGCTTTTAAAAAGGATAAACCTATCTTAATCATTGAAATTAAGAATGAGTAAATCCTTTTCTAAAAGCATTTTTCTTAACAAAAAACCCTCACTCCCATATACTTTGTCGTCGTAGGAACATCGCTTACCAGATGGGAGGGTTACTCCTTTCCTCTGTTTTCAGACTTAAATGATTATGCCGGCGTGGCGGAATGGTAGACGCGGTAGACTCAAAATCTACTCTTAGCAGTAAGGTGTTGGTTCGAGTCCAATCGCCGGCATTAATCGCCTTTCATTATTTGTATTGCTAATAATTCGTAAGAGTCTTTTCTTAAAAGAGAACGCCAACCCGATCTCTTGATATGAAAGAATTTGCTCTTCTCCCCTTATTAAAAAAAAAGAAAGGGTTTTTCTTATCGATCCTAGATCTCACACAAATCGAAGCTTCCCTCTCTCCTGAAGAACTTATTCCAGTATTACGGCAGAAAAAAACTCTTTTATCTTGTATAGAAAAAGTCGATCAGCAAATCAAAAAAATTCGGGATAGTTTCTCTTCAAGCCTTCCTCAAGAAATCCAGGAAGAGCTAACAGAAATACGCTCCGTTATTCAGCGCATTTTGGAAGCAGATAAAAAAAACTATTCTATAAGAAAAAACGAACTGGGAACTTATGCCAAAGATCGACACCTGTGATTCTTGCGTTTCCAACGACGAGCTTTTAGCCATTCGTGCACGAGTAACCCAATCGTACAGCGAAGCTCAAACTATCTTAACCTCCATTCCTGATGGAATCATCCTACTTTCAGAAGTTGGAGAAATCTTAATGTGTAATTCTCAAGCACGCTCTATTTTGGGAATTCCTGAAGATATCCAATTAATCCATCAGAAGTTTCATGATTTTTTCCCCGATACCTTTTTTGGATTCTCCGTGCAAGAAGCTCTAGAAAAAGAAATCCCTCCAAAAACGATTCGATTAACTCTATCTCAAGACCTTTCCCATAAAGAAGTTGAGGTATTCGTTAGAAAAAATATTTCTAATCAATTTCTATTTCTTCTTATCCGAGACCGTTCCGACTATCGACAGCTAGAACAAGCGATTGAAAAATATCGCAGCATCTCCGAACTGGGGAAAATAGCCGCTACCCTTGCTCATGAGATACGTAATCCTCTGACTGGAATTTCTGGATTTGCAACGATTCTTAAAGAAGAGCTCTCTTCAGAACGTCATCAACGTATGCTGAATGCTATCATAGAAGGATCCCGATCTTTAAATTCTCTCGTATCTTCTATGCTTGAATACACAAAAATACAGCCCCTGAATCTCCGCTCTATCGACATACAAGACTTTTTCTCTTCTTTAATCCCCGAGCTTTCATTAACATTTCCATCTTGCACATTCAGAAGAACTTACTCATCCCCCATACTGCATTCTATAGACCCAGATCGCTTACGATGCGTCATATGGAATCTCGTAAAAAATGCTGTTGAAGCATCTGATGATGAAGTTTTTCTAGAACTACATGAAAAAGGCTTGTCTGTCGTAAATACGGGAACTCTTCCCCTACATGTTCAAGAAAAACTCTTTATTCCTTTCTTCACAACAAAACCTCAGGGGAATGGACTAGGATTAGCAGAGGCTCATAAAATCATGCGATTGCATGGAGGAGATCTTATTGTTTCCAATCAAGACAATCTTATCACCTTTACCATCCTATGGACTCCTGCTTAAAAGCTGCTATTACAAAGACGATACCCATCTTGTAAAAATCCCATGTCTATAGAAAAAATTCTTATTATTGACGATGATCCCCGTATTCTTTCTCTGCTCTCTGAGCTATTGCATGCTAAGGGGTTTTCTGTTTCCTCCGCAACAGGAGTCAAGCAAGCTCTCAAACACATCCTGTCCCAAACGTTTGATCTGATCATTTCCGATATGAATATGCCTGACGGGTCAGGACTGGATGTCATCAAATACACAAAACAGAATTGCCCGCAAACCCCAATCTTAGTGATTACTGCTTTTGGCACCATTGAAAATGCCGTTAAAGCTATGCGTTTTGGAGCTTTTAACTATCTAACCAAACCTTTTTCTCCAGAGGCTCTTTTCACCTTAATTTCTAAAGCAGCAGAACTCCAATCTCTGCAACAAGAAAACCTATTCCTCCAATCACAAGGCTCGTCCTTATCTCATCCATTGATTGCAGAAAGCCTTTCTATGAAACAACTTCTCGATAAAGCCCGAAGAGCCGCAAATAGTTCCGCAAATATTTTTGTTCATGGAGAATCTGGATGCGGAAAAGAAAACCTCTCATTTTTTATACACAAACATTCTCCCCGATCCACGAAACCTTATATCAAAGTTAACTGTGCAGCCATCCCTGACACCCTCCTGGAGTCCGAATTCTTTGGTCATGAAAAAGGAGCCTTTACAGGAGCTACTACAAAAAAAGTCGGAAGATTCGAATTAGCCCATCAAGGGACTCTTTTACTAGATGAGATCACAGAAATTCCCATTCACCTGCAAGCAAAACTCTTACGAGCAATCCAAGAGCAAGAATTTGAGCACATCGGAGGAACCAAAACTCTCCCCGTAAATATTCGTTTTCTCGCCACCTCAAATCGTGATCTTCAAGAAGCTATGGAAACAAAGGTTCTTCGACAGGATCTCTACTATCGACTCAGTGTTATCTCTCTACACATCCCGCCTCTTCGCGATAGAAAAGAGGATATTCTACCTTTATCCCAGTACTATTTAGAAAAATTTTGTAAACTCAATAATAAACCTACTAAAACATTATCTTTAGAAGCCCAACAAAATTTTTTAGACTACCCATGGCCTGGGAATGTTCGAGAACTTTCTAATGTTCTTGAACGCACGGTCATTTTAGAAAATGACCCTATTATCACTCCTTCCATGCTATCCCTTCTTAATTAAGGAGTTTTTCTTGTATTTCAGACTCAATTCTGGTAACCTGGGTCCTTTCATTTAGAAAATTTGTGCACCGATAGCTCAACTGGATAGAGTACCTGGCTTCGGACCAGGTGGTTGGAGGTTCGAACCCTCTTCGGTGCGTCTTCTACCGAATTTCTTTCCAATTTTTACTATTCTAGTATAAGCGGCTTTTATAGCTATGACCGCTTGCAATGGAAGATTTTTTTATCTTATGAATACCTCTTCTGCAGATTCACGCTATCTTTTTGATCCTGTTCGCTGTAAACCCGTTCCCTCTCTTCCAGAGGAAAATGTAAGACAGGCCCTACTCTCTTTTCTCATCCAAGAGCTTTCCTATCCCTCAAAACAGATCATCGTAGAAAAAGGAATTAAATCCTTTATCCCTGCTTCACACCCCTCCTTGTCAAAAAAAATACGAGGGAGAGCAGACGTACTGATCATCTCCCCCTCCTCCTACGCTCCCCCAGGGAAATCCCCCATCTCTTTCTCTTATCCCAAACCCCTATTGCTAATCGAATGCAAAGCCAAAACCATCACCTCACGATCTTTCAATCAATTGATTAGCTATAATTATTTTATTGGAGCTCCGTGTCTGTCCTTGGTTAGCAAAAGCTCTCAAATGACAGGTTTTCTGTCCCCAGAAACAAAAACATTCGCCTTTTTCCAAGGGATTCCTTCATATTCTCAGCTTATAAATTTCTATATAGATACGTTTTCATGCAAATCATCCTCCCAGGAATCGTTCTAACCCACTCTCCAGCAGAAAAACAACATGTCATAGCAAAAATCTTCTCTCCTGCAGGGCTTCTCTCTGCCTTCGCAAAAAATGGAGCCTCTCTATCCTGTGATTTTCGAGAATCTCTGCTCCCTATTTCGTTCAGCCTTTTTACCATTCAACATACTCCTCCCAAAATGCGAAAAGTACTACAAGGAGAACTGAAAAATCCGTTCACAACGATTAAAAATTCTTATCGACTATTGCAAAGCACCGGAAAAATGATTCAAGCCATTCTCAAAACACAATGGCAAGAAAAACCTTCCCCCCAACTCTTTTCTCTTTTTTTAAACTTCCTTCAACGAATCCCTGAAACTCCTCATCCTTATTTTTTTTCTTCTATGTTCCTGCTTAAGCTTTTACAACATGAAGGAAGTTTAGATTTATCCCACTCCTGCACTCTGTGTAAAAGCTCTTTAGAATCCTCAACTGTTTATCGTCATGAAGGATCTCTATTTTGTGAAAAACATGCACACGAAAAAACTATCTTATTTAGCCAAGAAGAAGAGCAAATTTTAAGAATTATTGTACAAGCGAAGAAGTTTCAAGAGCTTATGTGTTTAGCAGAGTTCCCTATCGATATCGACTCCAAAATCGACTCTCTATTTTCCTCTTTCCTCACAGAAAAAATGAACGTTCTTCCCTAACTTCAGAAAGAGACAGCCTGGCTTAACGAAGAAGAATCGCCCCACCGTTACGAGTCTCTACATGGAAAGTAAGAGTAACAGGAGCTTCTCCTACTAAAGAATTCCGAAAAGTTTTTTTCCAAAAACCTCGTCCTTTTTTAACTAAATCCCCCTCAGCGATCACTTTACTATTCACATCAACTTGGGTGTAGACAATCACTCCAACATCTTTAGGGAGCATAATTGTGATCGGTTCTTGCTCATTACGGATATGAATAGAAGCGCTCTTTTTCCACTCCCCTCTAAAATCCAAATCCATTTTACAGGAGGTACAAGACAAGTTGACAAAAGATAGTTCTGGACACTCCCCCTTTATTTTCGAACGAAGCAAACCAAAAGATCCTTTATAAACCACGCTCTCCAACTTAGGAAAGCTTCCTGTTACATCAAACTGTACCCGTTTTTTTCGCTCTGCATGAATCTCCATAGTCTCCATATCTGGATACCGTCCAGAAAACACAAACCGATCCATATAAAACTGCTCTTCTTCTGCAAGGAAATGAGTACCAAAAGCAGGCAAACTGAAAGACCCTAAGATTGTTAATAGACAGATCAATATATGCACAATAACGCCTCTCTTCTGCACTATGGAAAGAAACAAAGATCTATGCATTTACAATAAACCATGCAAGCAAAAACCTATTGCTAGCATACTGAAAAGCCAAAAAGATTACCAAAATGAAAAGCTAGGGAATGATAATAAGCTAAGAATCTTGCGAAAGAGGGGACTCGAACCCCTAAGGAAAGCTCCACTACCACCTCAAGATAGCGCGTATACCAATTCCGCCACTTCCGCAAAAGAGAAGAAAGATCAGCTTACTCCGATCACTCTCTTTACTACAAGAAAAAACCTCTTTATCCCTATTTTTCTTATCTATTTTAAAGAAAACTCTTCATCTTCCCTAAAACAAACATCTTTCCTAAAATATCGTTTTATAAGTGAGCCTGAACGGAAAATCCTCCAGGCCTGCATCCCTTATTGTAAAGAAACTCTTGAATGTGAGACACTCTCCATTTCAATGATATAGACGGATTCTTCCATGCGCTGTTCTGCTTATTGCTCTGCTTCGTCCTATCATCTACACGTTCTTTTTCATCTTTTAAAGGCACGCTACCCTTCTGTCTTATCCCGAGAATACGTGCTCATTTCCTCTGAAGAGCTGAATGAAAGCGACAAAGCCGCTGTCTTTTTCCCATTTGGAGTTAGTGTGTTTTGGGGATGGGAAGAAGCTGAAGAACTTCAAGTGATCCAAGCTATCACCTCAGCATCAGTGGATCCTCTCCCTAACCCAGAAATTGATAGTTATGACTTCCATTATGGAGAGAAACTACAGATCCGTCGCGATAGACTTGTTCTCACCAACTCTAATTTAAACACAAAACTTGCTATTTCCTTTGGGTTAGCCCAATCTATCAAACTTACCGTCTTTGAAGAAACGATTTACAAAACAGTTGAAAACTCTAAATCTTTGCCTCAAGAACTTGCCTCTAAAGGGAAAATTTCTCTATCCCGTAAAACGATCGCAAAAAAGATTGGAGAGCTTTTCCTGGATAAAGCTTCCGTAAACCTACACTCTGACATTCTCGATGAGCCCGACTTTTTCTGGGAACATCCAGAAACCCAACCTTTTTATATTGATGTGTTGACCTGCCTAGATGTAAACGCGCGAGTAAATGTATTAAATCACAGACTTGCTATCCTAGGAGATGTTCTCGAGATTTTAAATGACCAACTTAATCATCAGCATTCTTCAGCTCTAGAGTGGACCGTGATCTGGTTAATTGCACTAGAGGTATTGGTCACCTTACTTAAAGACGTATTCAACATCATCTAAAAAACTATGAAAACCTCTTGGATCAAGATTTTTTTTCAAGGGATGATTCACCTATACCGTTGGACTATTTCTCCTCTTCTGGGCTCCCCATGTCGGTTTTTTCCCTCTTGCTCCGAATACGCCCTTGTAGCATTGAAAAAGCATCCTTTAAAGAGAAGTCTTTTTCTAATCGCTAATCGCTTACTAAAATGTGGCCCCTGGCACATTGGAGGAATTGATCTTGTCCCTGGGACCTCTATTGAAGAATACTTAGAATCTCCTGACGACAAGAATGTCCCACCTGATCAAGAAACTGTTTAGTATACGAAACCTCTTTAGGCAAAAGCTGAACAAAGTATTTCAAATCCGTATCAGAAAATTCATGCAATACCCAATCAGCATCATGCACTAACAAAAGAAGAGCTGCCAATGGTTCCTGCCTATCCACATAAGCTTTAAGAAACACCCTTCTTTGCTGATCAGAAATGGCGGTTTGAAGATTCTCTAAACAACACAGAGAAAAAAATAAATCTTCTCCCCCCTGGATCACCATTCTTGCCAAAGAAGCTACTGATGCAGCCTCAATTTCTGCTCCAAAAAGCAGTGAGCGCACATAAAGAAACTCTGGAATATGGCAAAAACGATATAGAATATCTTCGTTAACTATTCCCGCCTCCCAATCACGCGCCATAATTCTAAAGAATCCTTTCGAGGAAAAAGGAAATCTTTCCGTATGCAAGTACTGATTAATCCGAGAAAACTCCTGATCATTAATATCTGGAAGTAACCAAGTTTGTTCCGGGCTCTTAAGCTTAATAAACGTTAACGGGTGCGTTAGCATGGGAGTAATATCTAAGGAATATTTTTGTATGCCCATACTCAAAGCCCATAATTTTAACGGATGCCCAAAAACGAGTCTTTCTTCGCGTAATAAAATAATTAAATCGGCAAGAGACGCAGCTTCTAATCTTTCTAAAATATCTTCAGGGATTTTCCCTATTCGAGCACTTTTAGCAATGAGATGTCCCGGGAAAACTTGTAACTTATAGATATCTTTTCTGAAGACGGTCGAATAAATCAGGAGCAATAGCAAAATATTTACTATAGAGCTAAGAACCAGAGCTTGTTTTAACCACCTGATCGTTGTTTTATTTTTCATAAAAACTCCTACATCCCTCTCCCTCAAAATACTTGCTACTATACACGCCACTTCGTAAAATCTACCAAAAAAAAGCTGCATTTGCTCATGCTCACTCCTATCCCCTTATTACAAAGATTCTTTTCTTCCCCTCTTTCCATTAAGGAAATTTTACAAGCCTGTGATCGCATTGGAATTGAAGCGGAATGCTCGAATGTCTTTCCAGACTCTCTAAATACAGTCGTAACAGGAAAAGTATTGAGCACCTCCCCCCATCCTGATGCCGAACGACTTTCAGTTGCTATTGTTTTTGATGGTAAAGAAGAACGCCAAATTATTTGTGGGGCCCCCAATTGTCGCGCAGGAATCATCGTTCCTGTTGCGTTACCCGGAGCTAAAATCCGCAATGCTTTAGGAGAAGTAACCACAATCAAAAAATCTAAAATTCGTGGTCTAGAATCTCTAGGAATGTGTTGTGGAGCAGACGAATTAGGGTTTCCACATTTACAAACAGGGGAGCGCGGCATTTTTGAATTCCCGGAAAATACTCCCCTTGGAGAAAGCGCCTGCTTGCTGCTTGCTGGAGCTTCTTTGGAATGCTCTTTGACCCCCAATTTAGGCCATTGCGCATCCCTGCTTGGCCTAGCAAGAGAAATCTCCTTCTTATCTGACACTTCTCTTACCATTCCAGAGGAATTCTCTTTTAGTCCTCTACCGCAAGAATCCCATTCTTGTGATACACATAACCTCGAAGCGAGCCCTGTATTCTACTCCGTTAAAATCTCTGGATTGTCTTGGAAACAATCCCCTGAAGATTTGCAGGCATCCTTGATCGCCCTTGGACAGAAACCTTTGAATGCAATCGTAGATATCACAAACTATGTGATGCTCTCTTTAGGACAGCCCCTGCATGCTTACGATAGCCAAGCCGTTGATCAAAAATCGTTACACGCAACCACTGTACGCTCTCCCCAACAACTTACTCTTTTGAATAAGGAAACGTATACTCTTCCAGAAGGCGCTCTTGTCGTCGCAGATCAACATAACATTTTAGGACTAGCTGGAGTAATGGGAAGTGCCGCATCCGCATACTCTGAAAGCACAACAGAAATTATTTTAGAAGCGGCTTATTTTCTTCCTCAAGCAGTTAGAAAATATCAGCGTACTATTCAGCTACATACAGAAGCGGCTTATAGATTTACTCGAGGTATTGATCCTCAAGGAGTTTTGCCAGCATTGTATGCGGCCATCCACATGATTAGAGCCTTGTTCCCAGAGGCACAAATCTCCCCGATTCAAAAGATTGGAGAGTATAAATCGGATCCTTTATCGCTAAACATCCGCCCAAAAACACTTAAACGACTTCTGGACCTCTCTCTTTCTCCTTCTGAGATAGCAGAGAAACTCTCTCCTTTAGGATTTCAAACAATAGCAGAGGAATCTTCTGTTCGTGTAGAGGTCCCTCTTTATCGTCATGATATTCAAGAAGAGACCGACCTAGTAGAAGAGATCTGTCGCACAACACCTTTTGTTCAAAAGACACAAAAAATACTTCCGACCTATACTCCAATCTATGCTTTAAAACGCTCGTTATCCACATTCTTAGCAGATAGTGGTTTGCAACAATTCTTCACTTGTTCTCTCCTGGATTCAGAAATAGCAGCTCTCTCCTTACAAGAAAGCTCTCTCATCCCTGTGCAAAATTCCTCTCTGAAATTACGAGACTCTCTTCTTTCTGGGATGCTAAAAAGTGCAGCAACTAATCTCAACAGACAAGCTCCTTATGTTTATGCCTTTGAAATTGGGAATGTATACTCAAAAGAGCACAATCAATACCGAGAAGAAGAGCATATTGCAATTCTGCTAACTCGCCAAGTAATGGATGATTCTTGGCATGTAAAAACTCCTCTTTCCTTTTACACAATCAAAAGCTGGGTTGAGAAGTTATTATGTCATGCAGGAGTCTCCATCGAAGATTTTGTTCTTCAAGCTAGCCAACATCCGAACTTTCATCCTTATCGGCAGGCTGCTTTATACCATAAAAAACAGTTGTTAGGCGTCTTTGGGACATTGCATCCGCAATTGTGTAAGAAAAGCCAGATCAAACACGATGTAGTTTTTGCTGAGCTTTCTTTAAATGTTCTCCTGTCTTTGAAAAAGAAAACGGAACCACATTATGTCCCCTATCCTATCTATCCATCTTCTTCTAGAGACATTACAATTACAATAGATAAGGATCTTCCAGCGGATCTTGTACGTAGAGAACTTTTAAGTTTCGAATCTAAATGGCTTGAAAGTGTTCATATTGTCAGTGTATATCAAGGGAAGGACGTCACATCTCAAAGTAAAAATATCTCCCTTCGACTGGTCTTCCGTGATCACGAACGGACCTTGTCTGGGCAGGAAATAGAAAAAGAATACGAACGTCTCACTACATTACTGGATAAGAACTTAGCCAACATAGGAAAAGGCAACTCATGAAGCATTTCTTGTTTATCTGCGCCATCGCCCTCTCTCCTCTAGCATACGGAGCTGTTCAAAAGGATCCTATGTTAATGAAAGAAACCTTCCGCAACAATTATGGAATTATTGTTTCTAAACAAGAATGGAATAAGCGTGGGTGCGACGGATCCATTACGAGAGTATTCAAAGATGGGACAACAACCCTAGAAGTTTATGCACAGGGAGCCCTTCATGGAGAAATCACTCAAACATTCCCTCACTCAACTACTTTAGCTGTTGTAGAAACCTATGATCAGGGAAGACTTCTTTCTAAAAAAACCTTCTTCCCTAATGCACTTCCTGCTCAGGAAGAAATTTACCATGAAGACGGCTCTTTTTCACTAACTCGGTGGCCGGATAATAATAACTCCGACACCATTTCAAGCCCTTGCTTTGTAGAAAAAACTTACGGAGGAAGAGTACTAGAAGGCCACTATACCTCGTTTAATGGGAAGTACTCCTCAACAATTCTTAATGGCGAGGGAGTTCGTTCTACGTTTTCTTCTGATAATGTTCTACTAACAGAAGAGGCTTTCAGTGATGGAGAGATGGTTAAAAAGACGACCTTTTACTCAACTCGAGAACCTGAGACGATTACTCATTATGTCGGCGGCTATCCTCATGGAATGCGATTTACTTATCTTCCAGGAGGAATTCCAAATACTATTGAAGAATGGCGCTACGGACATCAAGATGGGCGCACCATTTTGTTTAAAAACGGGTGTAAGATAGCGGAAATTCCATTTGTACGTGGAGCAAAGAATGGAATAGAGCTCCGATACAATGAACAAGAAATTGTCGCAGAAGAAATTTCTTGGCAGCATAACATCTTGCACGGGGTCCGTAAAATTCATGCCGCAGGAGTATGTAAATCTGAATGGTATTACAAAGGCAAGCTTGTCTCGCAAACTAAGTTTGAACGGTTGAGCGCTGCCAGATAATTCAAACCCTTGGGGGCTCCCATGACTGAAAAGTTCTTTGTTGTTTCTCCAACGTCTAAGAACTTTTTAGCCCAGGCTTGCTCCCAAGGACTTTCTATAGATAAGTATCCCCCAATTCAGATCATTGTACATTTTCGAGGGGATTCTATTTTTCACTCGCGTCTCTCATTAGCTCCGGTTTTTACTTGCTTGTTTCTTGGCCCTGGGGCTCATAAGGCTATGGAAGGGATGGTGCATTGGTGTGAAGCTTATGCAAAAAAAAATCCCTCCCCATTATCTTTTCTAGACTTGTCTTCTTTCAAAGAAAAACAACTAGAGATCCTAAAAGCAGTAAGCCAAATATCCTTTGGCATTCGTAGTACATATCAGGCAATTGCTGAACAGACCGAAACAAGTAAAGAAGAAGTGCTTGCAACTTGCAAGCAAAATCCCCTACCACTTCTCATCCCTTGCCATCGGGTGCTTTCTGTAAAAGACTATCCGGGGGGACAAGCTCTTTATGAAATCCTTACCCGATTTGAAGGGATCTAACCCTGCATCTTAGGATCTAAAGCATCCCGAATCCCATCCCCAATCACTGCAATAGACATCAACAATAGTGTTAGCATCACAGCCGGAGGCCACAAGATGGCACTTTCAGAAGGAAATGCAGAAACCCCTTCTCGCAAAAGATTTCCCCAAGAAGCAGAGCTTTCCTCTCCTAGCCCTAAAAAAGTGAGTCCTGCTTCACAACTAATCATAGCCATCATAGAGAATGGTAATAAAGAAATTACTGGAACAATGACATTAGGCAAGATTTGATGAACCATAATATGGTAGTGACTATAACATAAATTTGTAGCAGCTAACACATACCCTAAATTTCTTTGCTTCAAAGTTTCTATACGAACATACCGACTAATGCTGACCCATCCAAAGCATCCTAGTAATACCGAATCTAATATCAGAGATTTCTTCTGAGTGATTGCCACCACAAGCATAAGAATGAATAACATGGGCATGGTCTCCCAAATTTCAGTCACTCGCGATAACAACATATCGATTTTGCCACCAAAGTATCCGGATAACAATCCAACAATAGTTCCTATGAATAAAGCTATGGTAACTCCTAATCCCCCAACAACAATGGCTATGCGAATGCCAAAAATAAGAGACGCAAGTAAATCTTTTCTATTGATACGCGTAAGCTGCCACCAATGAACGTACTTATTCATCTCGCGAGATCCTCCGGCATCATCTTCCCAATGAAAATTACTTAACAGAGGATTCAAAATCATCCGGACTTTTTCTGATTCTGTTTCTATCCAAGAACGTTTATCAACAATAAACGCGATAGAATTATTCAACGCTTCCCGCTCTTCCAAAAGATAACGAACGAAAGCCAACCGTTGGCGAAAAGGAGCTTCCTTTTCCTCAAGAGCCTTATATTCCGCAAGCAACTCTTCTTCAGGGAGCTGCTCATATACAGCCATTTTTAAAGCATGTTCCAAACGAGCTTTAGCCATTAAATAGGGCCGATAGTCTTCAAGCAGATCCCCAAAGCCGTTAAATCCCTCTGGATAAGAATCCTGTAGCTTATTGATTTTATTTTTAAAAAACCGCAAGCTCGCCGTTTCATTCTTCATTTCTAAAAAATGCAACGTAGGCATATGAGATTTCTTAACTATCTCATAGGTTTCCCTCTGCTTTTCAAGTCGATCATGCTGCTGCTTACGATATTTAGCCTTAACAAGCATGCCTAACTGTTCATACTTACTCATATAGGCACGCTCGCTTTCCCAGGTTCGCGTTCTTTTAGGAATCATGGAGAGAAACTCTGCTTGAGGACTGCTAGAAAAACTCTTTTGAATATGCTCAGACCGAATTTTCTTTAACGCCCCATCTCGACAAGGATCTTGAATCCCTCCTCTCAAAGCAAAAGAGAACACAGAAATATGAATACAGGCAACTAAAGATAAAAATAGTTTTCTCCTTATACCGACTAAATAACGCACCCCCAGAACAACAAAAGGAAGCGTGAGCATCAACACATTAAAAAATAAATCTATAGACTTAGTATAAAATCCTGGGAATAGCAAATAGCGGAACAACGGAGAGTACCACTCCCCTTGCCAATAAACAAGAATGGGTTTGCTGCAAGCAAATAAAGGAGCATAAACTCCCACAAGCATCAGCCCAATAAAAAACTTCAGAGCTATAGAAGGGAGCGTGCGCTTATTATACGCAAGGGAAAACCGCTGATAAGATGTTTTCGGTCCATGCATCTTACACCTTCCTTTCTTCTAACTGAACACGTGGATCAAGAAGAACATAACAAATATCCCCTATTAAATAGCCGATAAGCGAAATAACAGATCCCATGATAACAGAAAACATCACTACATTATGATCACGATTTAGAATGGCCTGGTAAAAAAACTTTCCAAAACCATCTATATCAAACAAAGTTTCCACAACTAAAGCTCCTCCCAGCAAAGCACTTAGAGAAGAAGCTAGGGAGGTGATCAATGTTGCTGCGGAGTTTTTTCCAACATGTCGGATGAGAATGTCATACTGAGAAATCCCTCGTGCTCGCAGTGCAGGAATATGATCTTCTCCTAAGACTTCTAAAAACACTGCACGACTGAGCCGAGACTGCGCAGCAAAAGCTCCGTAGCTGACTGCACAAAAAGGAAGGAAGCTGTGTAATACAATATCTATAAGCTTCTCTAATGAAGTCATGTCTTTAAAGACTTCAGGAGACGAACATAGTCCACTATACGGCATAGAAATAGAGGTAAAAGGAACCGTTTTGTTCAAAACAAAATTGTCAATAATCCAAGGAACGGCAACAAAAACTGGGATAGAGAATAAAATTAAAAAGAGGAAATTAAGAAGATGATCTATCCAACGATTTTTATTCACTGCCATGATCATTCCAAATACTTGGCATAGTACAAAAACAACGATCATAGGAAGTAGCGATAGAACAAGAGAGGACCCTAAACGTTTGATCACTTCAGAAACAACTGTTTTATGGCAATCATTACGTAGCGTTCCAAAATCCAATCTAATAATCCGAGAAAGGTACTTTGCAAAACGAGTCTCTAGGAAAAAAATCCTCCAAAGATCGCCACGCATCAATTTATCCCTTCCACCTTCTTTCTCAACCCACGCTCGTAACCCCGCAACTTTCACTTCAATATCATCTTCATTAAGCAAACGAACTAATTCCGCATTACTCTTAGACACTTTCTGATTATATTCTCGTTGTTCCTCGAGCAGGCGTGCCCCAACTATACCCTGACGAATTCCTCCCCGAATAAATAAGTCCGCAGCAATATGACGATAGTTATCTGCTTGCGAAGGATCCTCTGCTTCCGCTAGTAAAGCTGGCATAATAAACTTAGCGCAATCACCCCAGTATACTTTGACATTGGTCACACATCCTGTTTTATTTTTTTTATGAATCGTACCATCGATAATCTCTTGAATTCCCGCACGTAGCTCCGCACGAGAAATTTGTGGTCGAGTATTAAAGAAGATAGGAAGTGTTAACCCATAATGCTCTCTAAACTGTAAATAACGATCTGGGCCTTTATATGTACGGATCTTATCCGACCGACCCGCTTCCCCTTGAGCATCCACACTATGTTCCTCAAGAAGGTCTCCTGGAGCAGCATTAAGAATAACAAAATTTACAGAAATAATCGCAAAAAGAGTCAAAGGAATCAGGCATAACCGTTTTAAGATATAGCGGAGCATTGTCCCTCCTCTCTATCTACCCACATCATCGACAGATTCACTGTTTCATCCTGGGCCCCAGGAATCCAATCCGGATGTTCTGTTGGAATGAAAATATTTTTTACATACTTCTTATGAACCAAGGAGTATTGTCTTGAATACAGAAAAGCATAAGGAGATTCTTCATGAATCACCTCATGGAAACGATGATATAGCTCCTGCCGTTTATTCGGATCGTACTCATAACTCAGCTGTTCTATAATACGGTCAGCTTCTTTATTACAGAATCCTACAGCATTTGCTGAGCCCTTCTCTAAAGCCCCTTCTGAGTGCCACAAGGAGCGCGGATCCTCCGGAGGAGTTCCTAAACTCCATCCAGAAAGGATGGCATCAAAATTCTTCTCTTCAAGAGCTTGTGAATAATCCGCCATATCTAGCCCAAGTAAACAACATTCGATGCCGATTTCTTTGCATACCGTGGCCACATATTCAGCAATAGTTCTTGCTGTCACACTTTTTACATAGTAGCACAGTCGGAATCGGAAGGGCACTACTACCCCATCTATCACTTTCTCTCGAATTCCATCTCCATCAGCATCAACCCAGCCTTCTTCTTCCAATTTACGAGACGCCTCTTCTGGAGAGTACTGCCAGCCTTCTACACTTCTATTATACGATGGAGAACAAAGAGAAAAGGGCCCAGTTATTGAGGATCCTCGTCCATCTAAGCACTGCTCAATGATACGATCCCGATCAATTAGCATATTCATCGCCTGTCGAACTGCTCGATCTTTAAAGAAAAGAGAAAGACAATTCCATCCAATATAAGAATAGGACCGATCCGAAGAATTTTTTTCTATGATAGCCCCTCCTTTAGCTGCCTGTTCTTTATAGGCTGCAGTCTTCATAAAGCTAGCAAGGTTGTCCACTTGATTAGGAGGGAAATAAGCAATATCCACTTTACCCGCTTTGAAATCTTGGAAGAGTGAGTCTGTGCTGTCTTTCATATAGACATACCGCTTCTCTACAAGAGCAGCAAAAGGATTATAATAATTAGGATTTCTCACCAAAGCGATCTTCTCATCATCCATCCCTGCAAATCGGAAAGCTCCACAGCTGACTATATAGTTATAAGCCCAGTGCGAAGAAAAATTTTGAGCCCATACGGAATCTTTCCGATAGGTATCCGGATCAGAATCATCGTGAACAATTTTTTCCCCATTCGCGAAATACTTGTATACAAAGCATGGAAGAGGTTGAAGAGCCAATGTATTGATAAAGGCCGAATACAATACTTTCTTTTCCTCTTCCCCCTGTTCGTTGTTCACAGTATGAGCTCGCCAACGCACAACTAATTTCAAATCATTTTCTACACGAACAGAAACCACATCTTCAAAATATGATCTCATGGCCACAGCACGCATTTCTGCTACATAAGGATTCATGACTACGTCATAGTAAAACTTCACATCATGAGCAGTTACTGGGTGGGGTCTTAAAAAAGACTCTGCCAAAGTCACATTTTTAGGGAAGAGCGTTGGATCGATTGGTTCCCAAAACATATTTGGCCGTAGATAAATGTGGAATTCTTTATCCCCTGATCCGTCCTGTGCATAATGTTCTTCTATCTTTACAGCAAGACTAGGAGCAAACTCTTCATACTTACCAATATGTTCCGTGGCCAAAGAAGGAACACATAACTCATAAAATCGCACGATATTGACAAAGCCATTAAACGGGCTCAAATTGTCAGGTCGTCCCACTTGAGCTGTACGAAGGACTCCTTTCGGAACAAACCCTTCTTTTAATAACGAAGGAACTACTTTTTCAACGTAAGGGTCCTCACATAATAAATTGGGTAAAGAAGGATCCCCGCAATCTGCGTACACACATGGCTCAGGAGAAGCCTGAGAATTCATGGTTTGCACAAAATTGCTTTGCTGATTCGAAATCCTAACTAGCTCAAGAACATCTTCGTGCAACGCCTTCAGCTCTCTTTTAATCGCTTTAATATCTTTTTCAAGTAAATCTGAGGACCAATACAGTAGGAATAAGGATAGAACCAATATCGTTCGTATAATTTTATCTATCATGCATTGTCTCCTCTATTCGTTGAAAACGCACCCAAAAGCCAAGAGACAAACCTTGTCTCGAATACTTTTATCAATTCGAATTTTGAATTCTAGTACCTGGAGAATTATAGCAAAAGAAAAGCTTTTTCCTCTCATGAACAAGATTCTTCAATTACGAGGAAAGCGATATTAAAAAATATATTGATGCGCTGTATGGATAAAGAGATTTTTTAAAAAGAAAAAGGAGAGTCGAAAAATCAACTCTCCTTCAGACAAAACGATCAAACAGATTATTCGCCTTTTGTTTCTTGAGAAGTTTCTTCACCTTCGCAGCAAAAAGCAGCTACCAAAGAATCAGATTTTTCTTCTTCTTTATCACCAGCGTAAACAGAGCAAGAAGAAGCTAACAGTGCGAGTAAAAGTAATTTTTTCATCGGGTTCTCCTTTTGATAGGTAGATTTCGCGAATTATCCAAGCCTCTTATTTCTTCCCTCAACAATTGTCTTAGAGAAGTGGGCCTAAGCCATATAAGCTTGGCCAAACTTTAAGAAAATTTGAAAATATAGGCAAGGAAAAGGATGGCTTCTAGTTAGTTGCGGATTAGAAAGGATCCTGATTAATGCAAAATAAGGAATCGTTTTAATTGGCGGAAAGAGAGCTGATAAAGAGATGGGATCCCTCGACTATCTAAAGCCATATCAATACGAGGAATGCTATGCTGTGATTGCATCGAGTAAAAAAAACTCGCAGCATCCCCTAACACAAAAGAATAGCGGTAAACCTCCTGAACAAAATGTTGACTCACCAAATCACTTTTTCCAAAAGGATAAAAAAAGACTTCCACAGGAGCCTGTATAGCCTCTTCTAGTAAAATTTTAGACAATGAAATTTCAGTATGTAAATAAGGAGGGGAGTTTTTAAGGTTTCTAATAGCAAACCCTGAAGAGGCAAATCGAATAATCGAACTTTGAGCCATATGACAAAGTTCTTTAACCGAACAAAAGGGCTGATAATAAGAAAATATTTCGTCTTGAAAAGCTAGAAAATCCGATGGCGAAATTCGCATATCAATGGGAAGATTTTCACTTTCTAAACGGGATACGTATCTCCAAGCAACTCCAACAACCGCAGGAATCTGGAATTTCTGAAGAAAAGGAAAGACATGCTTGTAAAAATCAACAGAAGCATAATCGAATGTCAGTATGATTGCTTTCCTATTAGGGAGAGGATCTCCGGGCAGAATAAACGAATAATGCTGCTTGAGAGAGTGCAAAAAATCTAAAAACGATCTGAGGGCATAAGGAAACTTAGAAAAAGCAACCTGTCGATAGGCTAAGACGCGGAGCATGGATCAACTGAAGGAATTGCAAAAGGGTCCTCTGGATAAATGACTACCTGTCCGGAAATGATCGTTAGATTACGCTCTTTTCCCTCAGGAGTAAGCTCTGCTGTTTCCGTAGAACAGACTTCAGAAGTAGGTAAGGAGATCGGCATAACACAAAATCCCAATTAAAAATGGCTCTTAGGATGATTGTAACGTTTAGATATGGTCCAAGCACCATCTTTACAAAATTGTTCGTAATCTTCAAACCCAGGCAAAGCCTTTAATTCCCCTAACTCTAAAGAAAAATCCTGATTCAGAGACTCTTTAATCTCAATCATGCGAAGCAGCGTTAAAAAACGTAACATAGGGTAATCTAAAGAAGAAACGGATGTAAGAAGTTCTCTCGACTTATCCAATACTTCTTGGTACTGCTGGGTAACATGCGCATCAGCTATTTCTTTTAAAAGAATCTGCTGCGGAGAGGGAAGCTGCAAAAGAGATCCGTGATGATATGCTATTCCCGAGTAATAGGCCCCTCGTAAAGGGTCTTTGTGAATATGAAAGCAAGAAGCCAAAAAACCCGCGTAAGGAACAGCTTCCTTACCCCCTCTTCGGAAAGCCCGCTCCAGCATAGGCATGGCTGTTTCTGAAGGGAAAACACCTCGCAAATAAGCAGCTTCCGCGGTTCTAGAAAGTAAAATCAAGCTATTTTGGTGCTCAGAACGCCCTGTTTGTATATTTACGACAATTTTCCCCGATAGGAAAATAGCTAAAGCAATAAGGCAAAAGAGGACAACCGAGTAAGAAGAGTTTTTTTTTTGTGAAATCTCGAACATAGTCTTTATGCACCTATGATAAAAAGCAAACAGTCCTTCACTAGTTCCAACGCATCAGAAACCCCTGAGACACTAGTATAAGACCGTCCCTATAGGTTGCTTATCTCTTCGATAAATATCTTGACTTGGTTCTTTTGCACAAGAAGAACTTTAAATAAGAACAGTGTACAATGGTTATTATTTTGGATGTAGGCATTTTTGAAAAAGAGACTCACAATTGATTAGATCCATCTCCGCTTCTTTTTTGTTAAAACAAAAATTCATTAATGCTGTTTAAAAATATTCCTTATAAGAAAAAGAGTCTAATATTCCATAAAAAAAAATACCGAGGTAAAATGGCCCCTGTTCTTCTTTACCTACAAGAGACCCTTTGAGGATTTTATGTCTGTTATCCCACAGAGTCCTTTTTCACCGCCCACAAACTTTTATGGAAGGCTTACTGTCTCTTGGCGAGCCTCTTTGTCGCCTCGTGCCCGTTATGAGGCAGGGAGCCTCATTGCTATCACTGGATTTATTTTGACCTTAATTGGAGTCGCTTGCGTTCATGCTACGCTCTTGCAATCCATGGCTACCCCCCTCTTACGTTCCCTATGTGAATCCCTCTCTATCGCCCCCTTGTCAGCAGCTATTTTTTCCGTAATTATGGGACTAGCTCTTCTCTTTGGAGGCATCTTCCTACTCCCTGTACAACAAGAACTCCCTAAATCTTCCCTTCGTTATTTAGCTACTACTCCATAAAATTTGATGAGCTTTTTAGACTTTTTCAGATCGACTTTTCTTAGCTGTTCGTAGACTTGTAATCCTTTTGCATTCATTCCCTGCTGGAAATAGAGAATCCCTAATTTCATCATTGTGTTTGCCTCGTTAGGCTTTAATTTCAACACAATCTCATATTCGTGAATCTCTTCCATAGGCATTTGTAAATCATGATAACTATATGCCAATTGTGTATGCACCCAAACATTCCCTGGAGCATATTCATTAAGAATTTTGAATTCTTCTGTAGCCCTACGAGCCGTTGCAAAGAACTTTTCTTGAATTTCCTCTCCGTAACGGCCTGGAGGCACCCAATATTTCGTATCGAATTCAGGATATTTCCTGGGATCTGCATACAGCCCCGACAAAGATACATAAGCATCCGCCAAAGAAACATGCGCTCCTAAATCTGTGGGGATTGCCTGGACAACAAGGAGATATAAATCAATAGCTTTCTGCAAAAGAATCTCCCTAAAAGAAAAATAATCCTTCCAAAAACAAAAACAGCTAAATTTCTTAACGGAATCATAAGGAGGGATGATTTTCAACAGATTACAAAAAACAAAATATTCTTGATGTTGCATAACTAGCGATAGCTGTGTGACTGCAGCCGCTATTTCGGGTTGTTCTTCCACTATGCTTTTCTTTTTAAAAATGGCTTGCGCTTTGTAAATGAATTCCGCGAGGAGTTTATCAAAGAATTCTGTTTTCTTAGACAGGATATAAAGACGAATTACTAAGCAAATAAACACAGTAAGAACAAAACAAGCAAGACAGAAAGCTGGTAACAAGGTCTTACCTGAGAACAGAAAAAAGTAGAGAAAGATACCCAGCTCGGCAACCATCAGAACTGTTCCCAAAGCCACTAATAGAGTTTGCTTCAGCAGATAACGCAGCAAAATCCAATGCGTCTTCTTACATAAAGTCTCCAATATGGACTGAGCATTTCGTGATTTCATAGAAATCCCGCATTCCTATTTTGCCGAACGTCCCCCAAACTAGCCTTCTCTCCCCTATAAAGAAAGCCCTGCGAAGAAAAAATTCTTTAAGACTGTATTCCTAGAGACAATACCCAACAGGCATTTTCTTGAGAAGTTCAAAAGCTATCGTCGCTTAGGCATCAAAAGTGGCTCTAAAATAGTCTCATGTGGAGAACTTTTCACTATAGATGCTAGGGCTGATACCCATCGATCAGAGGTATTAATAGCTGGCACACGTACTACACGATACCCCCGTTGTAATAACATCGGGACATAAAGATGATCTATTTCATACAAAGTCTCAATATGATCTGAAACAAACCCAAAAGGAACCACCACAATGTAACGCTTTTTAGTACATAAAGACTGACAAATCTCCTTTGTAGAAGGGACCAACCATTCTCCAATACCAAACTTAGATTGAAAGGAAAGAACGCCTTCTGATTCTCCTATCAAAGCATTGAAAGAGTCTTGACACTGTTTAGCATAAGGATCTCCCAAGCGAATATGTCGCATAGGGAGACCATGTACAGAAAAAAGAAAAAAGCAATCCTCTGCAACGATCCCTTGAGCGATTAAGCAATCTTGTATGTGCTCTCGCATGCATGAAATAAACTGTGGATGTACTCCAAAATGAGTAATCCAGGCCATAGGTTTTTCTGGAATCCGTTCTAAAAAAAAGCGGATTATACTACCTGTTACAGCAAAGGTATAATGAGGAAATAAGGGAATTCCAATGATGTCGCCTGCGCTCTCTCGCAAAGCAGCAAGAGTATCCTGGTGAGTTTCTGTTAAATATCTGTGAAAGGAAATCACAGGAGCTTGTAGTTCTTGAGAAAGATTTTGGGCGAGCTTCTCTGTATCTTGAAAAATAGGAGATCTGCCTCCTAAATAAGCATATTGTTCTGCTACACGATGAGCTCTACGCTTCGCTATGTAAGAGAAGAGAGGTCTATGCAACCAAGGAGGAATCCTTCCCCCGGTAACATCCTGATCTGTCAATAAAGCATGCAGAAAGCTGGGAATCTCTTGAGATATTCTTGGGCCACCAAAATTTGCTAGTAGATAAACTGTCACTATCTTTCTTATAGAATTTTTCTGCTTTAGGGAAGACGTGACTGCATTTTAATTGCTTTATATCTTCCGGATCGACGGGTTTTTGCCAACCCCGCATTAAATCCCTCTAATAAGGAATCCGCTCCTCCTCCCCGCAATATAACTAAACGAAGTCCTTCCTCATTAAGAGGTTCTGAAGCAATGCGCAAACGGCCTTTATAAGCAGTCTCCACTAAAGCTGTGGCTTCAATCACAGGCACTAATAAAGCATCATAACGTTGAGTAGATAAGGCTTCTAAAGCTATGGGTATATGCTGATAAGAATTAATCACAGCACCAGGAATATTTTGTACAATAAGAGCAGAGGAATCAAATTTATACACCCCAATCAACTTCCCTTCCAAATCTTGAAGAGATTGATAAGGAGAATTTTCTGCAACAACAAGTACGGGACCGGTTAACAAAATAGGATCAGAAAACTGGTACCGCGCTAACATCTCAACTGAAGGGAAAACAGAAGTAAATGCCCCTCTAGTCTTCTTATCATCTAAATTTTCAAAAAGATGCACCCAATCTTGATTAACTAAAGAGATGTTTAGCCCCTCTTTATAATTAATCTCTGACACTAAATCGTTAACAAAGGCATTAATTCCTGATGTGTATATACCAAATTGTTGAGGGAACCAGGTGGGATCCCTCCCTACAAGAATCTCCTGTTTTTCCCTTGAACACCCATAGCAAAATGCTACGACAACCAAGACCAAAAAACTGAATGGACGCAAATACTTAAATTTCACTCTAACCTCGGAGATCCGCCTAGATCTCCGAATCATATTCAAGAGAAAATTTTTTATCTACCCACTAGACATGGCTTCCGAAAAATTCGTCTATGCTTCCCTTTCCAAGACATACTCAGCAAGAAAAGTCCCTCCAGATTTTCTACGTTTCCGGAGCTCTAACCCTTTCACTATAATCTCTTGGGTATCAGCATTTTCTAAAAAAAGAATGCCCTCAGGATCCAATAGTGATTGTTGCACAACATACGACAAGACCTCTTGAAGAAATGCATTCTCTAAAGAATAGGGAGGATCCACATAAATCACATCAAAAGCCCGTTTCTGTTTACCGAGTCGCAGAAGAGCGGAACGAACATCTTGCTTAAGAATATGGACGGGTAAATTGTTGTCCAATAAAGCAAGATTGGCTCGAATTAACCGAATCGCATCTACAGAAGAATCCACAAATGTTACAGAGCCTGCCCCTCTACTGATGGCCTCAAACCCCATAGATCCAGACCCTGCAAACAAATCTAAAAATCGTGCACCAACTATGTGATTTGCACAAATATTGAAAACAGCCTCTTTTACAACACCACTAGTTGGGCGAACAGCAGGATTAGAAAAAGTCTTTAAAGACTTCCCTTTGAATTTACCAGCAAGAATTTTCAACTAACAACCTGAGGAATAAAATCAACGTAATCAGCAGCCACAAGCCTATAATCAATTCCTCGGATTTTCCCAAACCCAGGGAAAGGCCGTGGCACCTTATGTAAATGTCCGAATAAACACTGAGATACACGCCCGTCTGCCTCTAATAACTTAGAAACAAGACCTGGAGTCCCATCATTACTAATCGGAGGATAATGTGTCATCACCAATACCTCTTCTACCGAAGAAGGTAGCTCCTTCAAGGCACGTTCTAAGCGGCCAACCTCTCGAAGAAAAATCTTTTCATCCTGTTCGGTTAGCTCCCTCCCCTGAGAAGATTCACATGTATCCCCCCATTGGATACGGATATCTTGAGAATCCCATAAACGAACTCCTACAATCGCTTGATGGGCATTAAGCAAGACATACCCTTGTGAAAGGTAATGAAGGGTCTCTGGTAACACCTTAGAAAGTTTCGCTGAAGAAGCTGAGCTCCAGTAATCATGATTCCCTCGAATCATGTATTTTTCCCCAGGAAGAGATCCTAGAAAATGAAAATCCTGCTGAGCCTCTTCTAATCGCATTGCCCAGGAGATATCTCCTGGGAGACAAATAATATCCTCTTCGGTAATTAAATCTCGCCAATGCGCCTCTATTTTGTGATGATAATCGACCCAAGGCTCCCCAAAAACTTCCATAGTCTTTTCTGGAACGCCAAAGGATAAATGCAGATCTGCAAGGGCAAAAACACGCACAGGCACCTCTTGCTTAGCGAAAGAATCAGCCTACCATTTTGCCAACCACGCTTGCCTTTGTCAACAGATCGAAACGAAAATCTACCTACTAAAACACGTAATTATCTGGGATTTTTGTCCCTTTAGGAACGATAATAATGCCATCCCGAACCACTAACTTCCCATCAGGAGAGTCATAATCCTTATGTCCTTGCAGATTTTGCAAGCGCACACCGTTCCCTATACAACAGTTTTCATCAATAATCGTTTTATGAATCTCGCAGTTTTTCCCTACTCCAAAAGGAACTGATCCTGATACATAAGAATCGCTTCCCATCATGATAGAATGGTCAAATATAGATCCCTGGCCAATCACACCACGCACACCGATGACGCTATTGGACACCTGGCCAGACTCAATCATAGCTCCCTCACAAAGAAGTGAACTAGAAATTTTAGAGTCAGAAATAATTGCTCCAGGAAGATGATTATTTTTACTGTAGATCATCCCCCCATCATCATAACAATTAAATCCACGAACATTTTGTGACGGACGCTGAGTTAACGCCATATTCGCTTCGTAATAGGAAGCTATAGTCCCAATATCCGTCCAATACCCATTGTACAAATAAGCGACCGTTTTCCCGCGATGCATTTGTCTATGAATTAATTCTTTTCCGAAATCATCTCCTGTTTCATCCAATAGCAACTGGAAAAGACATTCCTTACGGAAAAGATAAATTCCCATAGATCCCAGAAAATTTCCTTGTTGAGGATCTAGGCCAAATTTTTTCATCGCAGCATTACTTAAGCGGAAGTGTTTTAGAATCTCTTCACTTTGAGGCTTCTCATAGAAATCGACCAACTTCCACTCATCATCGACTCTGAGCACTCCGAATCTTGAAACATCTTTATCGGACACAGGCTGAGCCGCTATAACCATATCTGCCTGAACGTCAATAGCGTAGTCTACTATTGATCGAAAATCCATATTGTACAATTGATCGCCCGACAAGATTAAGAAATACTCAACAGGAGAATCTGATAGATAAAGGAGATTTTGACGAATCGCATCAGCAGTCCCTTGATACCACACCTGGCTTCCATCTCGTCTTTCAGGGACTAATAGATGAATTTGATCCTGCATAACTCCATGATAGAAATAGGTTTTAAACAGGTGTTGTTGCAAGGTATAGGTTAAGTATTGCCCAATAACAAAAATTTTTGAAAAACCAGAGGCTATCGCGTGGGATATAGGGACATCTATTAGCTTATATCTGCCTCCAAAAGACACTGTTGGCTTACAACGCCAGCAAGTTAGTGGGGATAACCGCTTCCCCTCTCCTCCGCATAAGACAATAACTCCTACATTATCTCGATAGAAATGCGACCGTTGTCGATTGATCTGCTCTTCTTTCGTTCGTTTACCAGTCATCTGTCCCCGCCTTCATAAAAAAAATAATTTTAAAACCAAACCATTAAAAAGACCAGACAAACAAAATTATTAATTTATAAAAAAACGGCAAATCAATTTTATTTTTAAATGTTTGAAAATAACTTTTTATCTTTTTTGACAAAAAACCACATCTTAACTTTTATAAAAAATAGAACGTTCTACTGAGGCCTTATATGCTCTTCCATATATTTGTTGGCATACCTATCCAAGAAGAGGTTATTGAGCTTAAGCCCCCTCTTCAAATGATTTCTTTTCTTGGGAAAAAATTCTTAGGAATATACAGCAAAAACGCGGAAAGTTTTAGTGTCACGGAAGTGACAGAATTTTTGAAAACTTCTCTACTAAAATTAAACGGGGTGGCCTTTCGGAATATTCAAACCTACCAAGCCACCCCCGTCATCATTCCAGAAGTCCTAATTGGATAAAAAACTTCTTTTAATCCTTTAATGACAATAGAAACTCTGTGTTGCTATTTGTCTTTTTCAACCGACCAAGAAGCAACTGCATTGCATCTATTGCTGTTAAGCCAGCTATAGCCTGCCGGAACAGCCGCACTTTCTCTAACTCTCCTGGATGGTATAGCAATTCTTCTTTTCGTGTTCCGCTCTTAATCAAATCAATAGCAGGATAAATTCTACGATCAGAAAGGTGCCGATCAAGAACTAATTCCATGTTTCCGGTTCCTTTGAATTCCTCAAAGATCACCTCATCCATTCTTGACCCCGTATCAATTAACGCTGTGGCTAAAATCGTTAGAGACCCACCACCTTCAATATTTCTAGCCGCACCAAAGAAACGCTTAGGTTTATGTAAGGCACTGGCATCTACCCCTCCAGTGAGGATTTTTCCTGAATGTGGTTGCACAGTGTTATATGCACGAGCTAAACGCGTAATAGAATCTAGTAAAATCACAACATCTTTACCGTGCTCAACTAAACGTCTTGCCTTTTCAATTACCATTTCAGCAACTTGAATATGTCGATCAGGCTGTTCATCAAAAGTCGATGCAACAACTTCACCTCGAACCTGACGAATCATATCAGTAACTTCTTCAGGACGCTCATCAATCAGTAATACAATGAGCTCTGCATCAGGATTATTTACAGCAATGGCGTGCGCAATACTCTGCAAAATCACTGTTTTCCCGGAACGAGGCGGAGCCACAATCAGCCCTCGTTGTCCCTTACCAATTGGAGCTGTTAAATCCAATACACGCTCCGCCAGGTTTTCTTTCCCCATCTCCATGATTAACCGCTCATTAGGATGCAGTGGGGTTAAGTTCTCAAATAAAACTCTTTCTTTCGCTTTATCGGGAGTCGAACCGTTGATTTTATCTACTTTCAATAAAGCAAAATACTTCTCTTTCTCCTTAGGAGAACGGATCGTTCCAACGATAGTATCTCCTTTCTTCAAATCAAAACGACGAATCTGCGCTGGAGAAACATAAATATCCTCTGCAGAAGGAAGATAGTTGTATGTAGGAGATCTCAGAAACCCAAAGCCATCTGGGAGAACTTCTAAAACTCCCTCACCAATCAAAAACTCATCAGGACGTTCAGACTTAGCTTTAACGATTTCGAACACTACCTGCGATTTCGTCAGGGAACCTACATTCTTCACCCCATATTGCCGCGCTAAAACATTCAGCTCATTAATGCCCATGCGTTGTAGTTTAGCAATCTTTGTCACTGCCACTGGCCGCGGGGCCTCTTTCTCTTCTGTAGCAACAGCACTGTCTTCACTACCTTCTTTTCCCAATGGTAAAGGACCCTCGCGCCTCTTATGCTCCTTTACCTTGTGTAAGACCTCGGCTGGACTTTCTTCTTTCATATTGTTCCCTTTAAAGCCTTAAAACATTGTTTTACTTTGTGACGAAATTCTTCCTTCGTTCCATTGTTCTCTATGACCACATCCGCTCGCAGAATTTTTTCTTCTAAAGAAGAAAAGCGCGCACACCGAAGATCGAAACTGGTATCCGAGCCTCCAGTTTTTTTAAGAAAACGCTCTTTACGTATCTCGGTATCTGCAGAGATCAAAATAACCCGATCAAACCAATCTGCATACTGAATCTCATACAACAGAGGGACTTCTACAACAAACAGAGAATATTTTTGTGCTTGAACCACTTGCGTATAGTTTTCCTCAACAAAACGGCATACTCCCGGATGCAAGATCTTTTCTAAGGACAGCAACAAATCTCGGTTACCAAAAACTTTTTTAGCGATAGCCTTTCTATTGAGAGTATTCTCTACGATTATCTCTGGACCCAAAAGATCAACTACACGCTGACCCTCTGAGGTATAAGGAACAAGGAAACTATGAGAAACTTTATCAGCACTAATTACAAAAGCCCCCAATTCTTCAAAAACCTGACACGCCTCAGTTTTCCCCGAAGAGGGATCCCCTGTAACAGAAATCTTCAATAAATCTAGCATTCCGCCCAATTTTTTCCAATTAAGACATTCACAACCAAAGGAACAGACAGCGACATTGCGGACTCCATCTTCTCTTGAACAAGGACTTTCATCTCCTCTAATTCTTCCTTTGGGACTTCAAATAATAACTCGTCATGGATTTGCAGTAATAAACGACTTTTTAGCCCTCTTGATACTAATTCCCGAGAAATATTTAACATAGCTAATTTAATTAGTTCTGCTGCACTACCTTGTATACGCGTATTAACTGCAAGCCTACCAGAAGCGGCTCGTGCCCCAGGAGAGCTTTCCCAATCACTCAAAATACGCTCCCTCCCCAGCATCGTTGTCACTTTCTGCTCTTTACTAGCCTGCTCGATCGTGTGCGTAATAAACTCGGAAGCTTGAGGGTAACGAGCAAAATAGGCATCTATTAACCCCTGAGCCTCATTCACACTAATCTTCAAATTTTTTGACAATCCATATGCCTGTTGTCCGTACGCAAGGCCAAAATTAACTGCTTTAGCCTGATAACGTTGTCTCTCTGTCACTTGGTCCAAAGGAACGTTAAATACCTGCGAAGCAGTGAAAGTATGAATATCTTCTCCAGAATCAAAAGCACGCTTCAACGTCTCATCTTGGCTAAGATGAGCAAGAAACCGTAACTCAACCTGAGAATAATCAGCAGCTAAAAAATAATCATTTTCTTTTGTAAATCGAAAAGCCTCCCGAAGCGATTTGCCTCTTTCATAACGAACAGGAATATTTTGAAGATTAGGATCCTGACAGGAAAGTCTTCCTGTTACCGTTCCTACTTGGTTAAACGTCGGATGAACCCGATGTGTTCCTAAGTCTATCTGCCTGGGCAAAGCTCTCACATATGTTGACAACATTTTTTCTGTCGCACGGAAAGCCAAAATTTTGGAAATGATCTCGTGGCTCCCCTCTAAAGCCTCTAATACTTCAGCCTTGGTAGATTTTGCTTTATCCACAGGCTTTATTCCCAACCGGTGATACAAAACATCCGATAACTGCTTAGGAGATTTAATATTAAACTCACACCCAGCCAAATCATAAATTTCTTGGGTATAAGTCTCGAGCTCTTTGGACAAATCTCTGTCCAAAACCAGTAACCCCTCGCTATCTAAGGGCATCCCAGCGCATTCCATAGCAAATAAAATCTCTTCTAATGGCTGTTCGACGTTTTTAAAAATACTTTTTAATCCTTTTTCTTCTAACTTCTCAAACAAATAATTCTTGATAGACGGTAACCGAGAAACAAATATTCCAAAGTATTGTGCAGGATTCTGAGGAAGGTTTTGTACAGGAAGAGAACTTGCTCCCCATTCTTTTGCAAAAAATGCCGCTTCTTGAATATGACCCGATTCAACAAGGAGCGTCTGGAAAGAAATTTTTGCTCCTCCATTAACTAAATGTTGTGCTAACACTAAATCAGCAGTTACGTGAACATCAATCCCATGATTTTTTAAGGCATGGTTATCCCGTTTAGTACGGTATCCAAAAAATTTAGTAGTAGCATCCGCAAAAAACGCTTTAAGCAAAGCAATCTCTTGATCTCCAGAGATCTCTATGTAAAAAACTTCATCCCCTCCAGATAGAGCAACGCCATGTAGACGTAACGAAGGCAAGTGCTCCCCGGTATAAGCAACACAATACCCTACTTCCCTCCCTTTTAAGTTCTTTAAAACCATCTGTAAAACAGAGGGGTCTTTTACAACCTGTAAAGAAATAGAGGTTTCAGATGTGGGAGCATGCTTAACTAATGCCTTAAATCCATGCTGCAAATAAAACGCATTTAATTGCGCTACATCAGCAGTCTGCGAAGAAAAAGACATCTCCTCTGTTTTTAGAGGGATCATGAGATCTGTATGAAGAGTTGCAAGACGTTTACTCAAAAGCAGCGTCTCGATCTGCTCCTCTATCATTTGTTTATTTTTGCTAGATAAACGCTGTGTATTGGCAACTAAATCTTCTACCGATTGAAACTCTTTCAGAAAAGCCTGAGCTTTCTTAGGTCCGCAACCTACAACACCAGGAATGTTATCCGAAGAATCTCCAACTAGAGCTAAATAATCAGCTATCTGATCAGGAGCGACTCCGAATTGTAATAAAACTTCGTTATATTTGATTTCCTGTTCTTTCCATGGGTTGAAAACAGAGACCTGACTATTCACTAATTGCAATAAGTCCTTATCCGCTGTGCAAATACACACTTCAAAACCCTCAGCAACAGCTTTTTTAGCAACACTAGCGATTACATCATCAGCCTCTACACCTTCTTTTTCTAAACAAGGGATTCCAATCAACTCACAATATTGCTTTACTAAAGCAATTTGCTCTGGGAGATCTTCGAATTTCCGATCTCGATTACTTTTATAATCTGCATATAGCTCCTGACGACTCTGCTTATTATTCGGGCCATCGAATACCGCAACCATATACTCTGGAGAAAGGTCATTTACTAACTTATCTAAAGAACGAATAAATCCAAATACCGCCTGTGTACTTCCCCCATTCGGCCCTCGCATCTCTGGGAGAGCAAAATATGCCCTAAAAATAAATCCTGAAGCGTCTAAAATAAAAAGTTTTTTCATATTGCTATTTTAGTCACTCACCTATGTACCACAGAGATTTTTGTTGTTGATCAGGCAACACAGCCAATTGAAGCTTACCTGTCACAAGAGGACTGTTGCTCAAACAGCTAGAAAAACGTCTCAGAAAATGCCCAGAACTCAATCCAATAACTCGATAATCTTCTTTGACTCCGCAAACTCCAGCAAGGTCATCTAAAGCTTGCTCTTGAGTTTGGTTAACAATATCAACAAGCCCCTCTTCCAAAGCCTGCTTTGCAATAAACACACGGGCTCCTAAAACCTGAGTCACATGCTCTTTAGATAATTGTGAACGATGTTTAACAACATGATCCACAAACTGTTCATAAAGCGCATCTACTATACCTTGTCGCTCCGCATACTCTTCTTCAGTCCATGGAGAAAATGGATTCAGAGGAGCCTTATCATCTCCCGCAGTGAGAATGGCGGTTTCCACCCCAAGTCTCTGAAGTCCTTCCTTAATGTTAAAATATGGACCTGATCGCACCCCAATCGATCCAATCAGGGAAGTAGAGGTGGTTCCAATTCGATCAGCTATGCAAGCAACATAGTATCCTCCAGAAGCACAAAGACCTGATACAAAAACGTGTACCGGGATTCCTAATTTCTGCTTCCAAAAAGAAAGCGCTGCACTCATACGATCAATTTCAAAAATTTCTCCTCCAGGGCAATCCATTTTAATTAAAAGTCCCTTCACTCTTCCCTTATACGGGGCTTCACTCAAAGACTGTAAAGTAGATTGCAATCGTTTAGCTGACCCGCTGTTAGCCATAATAGCATCATTAATCTCAATGATAGCTAGAATCGGAGATGTTTTCCCCAGCTCTTGAACTACTCCTTGAGCATTAGGAAGACTCACAAATAAAGCCGAGTCTTTGCCCATCACACACAAAGAAAGTAAAATAAAAATGAAGCTCATAGCTCCCAGAACACCTACGAACAATCCGCAGGCAGATAAGAACCCTTTTAATAAAAATCGAAAAAAATTCTTCATGAAAACCCAAATAAATCTATTAATCGCTTTTCGCGTTAGGAATAAAACGGTACTAAAACATGAGGATTATAAAAAGAATTTTTAAGCAAAAAAACCTAAAAGACCTGGGATGTTCTTTCCCAGGTCTTTTTCTTAGTCAAACTATAAAGTTGTTACTACCTCTTCTCGAGCTTCGGGCTCTGATATAGGAGAGGAGACTCTACTCTCGTCTTCATCCTGCAAAGACGGCTCTTCAGCAGCCCTCGCCTTACCTAAAGCAGCGGTTCTAACAGAATACTCTTTACCTAACCAAGCAACTACCCAAATCCATCCTCCTAAAGCTAATAGTAAGACAATAGTAATCGCATTCATGCAATCTGCAACAGAAGAGAAAATGATCAATAATGCTTGGTAAACCAAAGATCCCCCCGACTTACCAACCCTAGAAATCACTCCATCAATAGCGGCCTTACCATAATCTTTCTCATCATCTTCCAAAGGAATAAATGCCATTTCTTTAGTTTGATCAAAGTAAGTAAATTTAATTGCTCTAGAAAAGACGTTCTGCACACCTCCCAGCCAAGCTGTGAGAACTAGCGGGGAAAATCCAAGAAATCCGCCTAAAATCATCGCATCGCCTTTTACAGCATAGATCGCACCAAAGAAGAGCCCCCCCGTTATCAACATCGTTAGCGGAGTTATCAAAGCTCCAACAGTCCACCCCCACCGGCGGATACTTTGCCCTGCAGCAAAAACCCCTGCCAGAGCAGACACTATCCCAGTGAAAGCTGTAATCCTACTCATGTAGGAATTAAATTCTACTCGAGAGGAATAGATTTGACAGACTTGCTCCTTCCAAACAACTTCTAACAGATGGATAGCTAAGTTGTAAGCGAGAACAACAACAGCAATTCCCATTAAATAGCGGGAACGGAACAGAACAGACAGAAGACTTTTTGCTTTTGCCTTAGGCCGCTTCTTCTCCTGCTTGAGCTGAGCAACCGACATTTCTGACACCAATCCGTCTCCTAATACAGGAGCCTCTTCTGTTAAATGGTCCAGTTTTCGGTATAAATAGAGGATCAATCCTCCTGCAGCAACAATCAACAGAGTAATATTGAGTAATACCCCGTGCCAAGCATCCACAGCCATAGAGGAAGGAATTAACGTATGTTTACCCAGCCAGAGAGAAATTTCTCCCGCAACAATAGAAGAGACATTTAATCCAACATTAATGAGAGCGTAAAAGCGGCCTGCTTCACGCACACTCGTAATGTGGTTAGCGATCCCCCAAAATAAAGTGGATAAAACAACGGAACTCCATAGCTCAGACATTACGTAGTACAAGCTGTAGCTCCAGTACTGAACCATAACTACGAAACCTCGAGCTCCTCGAGGCAGAATAGTCTGCAGTTTTGCGGCCAATCCGTTCAAATGCAACGCATCCCCCATAGGGTAAATCACGCAAGCAAATAGAGCAAAAAAGCTCAAAAAACCACCAACAAGAGCGCAGAAAACGAAGCCTCTGGAGTAACGACAACTCATCCACCCATAAATCATGGTGATAATAACAGCACCTGGAACAATCCCCCAGACTTTTAAGAAGGGTATAACTTCCGCTCCTGCTCGAGACCCGGCTAAAACAAGAGAATCTTTTGTGGTCTTTAGTAATGAGTAGTTAAAACCTACAAAAAAAGCTAACAAAAGCAGCGGTATGAATTTGGGGAATTCTGATTTGTGGATAGGGAAAAAGTATCTTCTAAACTTCGAAAAGGTTTTTACCTCGGAAGACATACATTCCTTCCCAATTTAAATATTAAAGATTTTTGGAGAAAATTTTTTAACGCGAAGAAACTCGCGTTTTTTTGAATTTTAGAACAACAATTGCTGAACGATAGGCAATGCATAATTACAAGATTTTTATAAAATCTAGGGAGCAAGAATACCAAACTTGCGACTATAATTCAAGCTCTACCCCCCCCATTTTTTCCCTAGGACAACTTTTACTCTAAACAGTGTCGCCTGTAATCCAAAACCCTTTCCAAAAAATAGAGAGCACCAATAACAACTAAGGGAGTCAGCCAGATAGCTGGAATCTGCACACCAACCGTTACCCCAAACAAAATAAAGAACTGAACAACTGTAAAGAACTTGCCAAAATATAAAGCCCTATAGTCATATCCTCTCCACCCTCTAACCCAAGAGAGATAAAATCCAAAAAACACTAAGAAAATATCTCTAGAAAAAATCAGGGCGAGATGGACAAATCCTAAGGAATTTTCCCAGAACAACATTCCTACGCAGATTAAAAAAAAGATTTTGTCTGTAGCAGGGTCGAGTATTGATCCCAAGCGACTTGTAGCATTATATCGTCTGGCTAAATAGCCATCTAAAACATCACTAACCATCGCAGCGAAAATGACCAACAACCTCGCAACGACTCTCTCTTGGCAAAAAAGAAGAGCTAGCCACACTCTGGACAAAGAAAGGAGGTTACAGAATTGTCTCATAACGTTGATTCGGAAGCCTGTCTTAAAGTTCTCAGCCTCCAGTGCAATGGCGAATATTATGAAACATAACCACTCTAAAAGCAAGAAGAGAGTTAGCTATGCTCTCGCCATGTTCTCCAGCTTATCAACAAAAAAATTTCGAACAAACAAAAAATTGAATAAATAACCGGAAAGAGAGGGATTCGAACCCTCGGTACCCTTTAAGGGGTACGCGTCCTTAGCAGGGACGTACTTTCGACCACTCAGTCATCTTTCCATAGAGACGGTCCAAGCAATAATCCTGGAAGGACAAATCTACACGAGAGGATTTTTTTTGAAAAGCATAACAGTTATTATCTTGTCGTCCTAAAAAAGAAAGCTCTTACCCAAAAGCCTAGTTTCCACTAAGAACCTGATATTTTTCTATCCTCTTTCCTCTTGAGGATATATCACACGATCCCCTACCCTGACCGAGAGAGCTCCATCCACCAATAATAAAAACAAACCTATAACTATGGCTACCCAAACAAAGAAACCCCACTCCCCCCAGCTTCTCTCCCTTCCTAATTCCAAGGAATCCGAAATGATTGTATTGGGGTGCATGCTAACAAACGTCAATCACCTCAATCTTGCAGCAAACCTTTTGCAAGAAGAAGATTTCTACTTTTTGGAGCATCGCATTATTTTTCGCGTGCTGCAAGATGCCTTCAAATCAGATAGACCGATGGACCCTCATCTTACAGGGGAGGAACTAAAACGTAGAGACCAACTTAACGTTATTGGGGGAGCCTCTTATCTCATCACGCTATCCGAATTTGCTGGGACTTCCGCCTATATTGAGGAATATGCGGATATTATCCGCTCCAAGTCAATTTTGAGAAAAATGATCCAAGCGGCCAAAGATATTGAAAAGAAGGCCGCAGAAGAACCTCGTGATGTAACCACGGCTCTAGATGATGCTCAAAACTTATTGTTCCGCATAAGCCAAACAACAAACTTTGCGCCTTACGTCCTTGTTTCGGACAAACTCAAAGGCCTTTCTTCTACTAAAGACAAATCCTTCTTGCTAGCGCTACAAGAACGTCAGGAAGCCTTTCAAGCTAGTTCCCATGATGCTAGAATCCCAACACTCTCAGGGTTCCCTACTCATTTTTTGGACCTCGATAGGATGCTGAATGGATTCAGCCCCTCTAACCTTATTATTCTTGCTGCACGACCAGCTATGGGAAAAACTGCCTTAGCTCTCAATATTGTAGAAAATTTTTGTTTTGAAAGCCGCCTACCAGTAGGCATTTTTTCTCTAGAGATGACCGTGGACCAACTGATTCACCGAATCATTTGCTCTCGCTCCGAAGTCGAAGCCAAGAAAATTAGTGTGGGAGACATCTCTGGTCGAGATTTTCAACGTGTAGTCTCTGTGGTCCGAGAAATGGAAGAACATACTTTACTAATAGACGACTATCCGGGATTAAAAATCACTGATCTCCGAGCTCGAGCTCGAAGAATGAAAGAAAGCTACGACATCCAATTTCTTGTTATTGACTACCTACAACTGATCTCAAGTTCTGGGAACTTAAGGAATTCTGATTCACGTAACCAAGAAATTTCTGAAATTTCCCGTATGCTTAAAAATTTGGCTAGGGAACTCAATATCCCCATCCTTTGTCTCTCCCAATTATCAAGAAAAGTGGAAGACCGAGCCAATCATAGGCCCTTGATGAGCGATTTGCGAGAGAGTGGAAGCATTGAACAGGATGCCGACCAAATTATGTTTTTACTCCGTCGCGAATACTATGATCCTAACGACAAACCTGGAACAGCAGAGTTGATTGTTGCTAAAAATCGACATGGATCGATTGGATCTGTCCAATTAGTTTTTGAAAAAGACTTTGCTCGATTCCGAAATTATGCTGGATGTGAATTCCCAGGCTAAACAAGTTTATTCCCAAAAATTGATCACCATTGTAAACTTCTGCCCATCGCTGGTGGAAACCAGAGATGCGCTTTGAGAAAAGTCCAGAGGGAATTGACTTGGGCTTTTTCGAAAGACCTACTTATTATTCTTTGTAAACTATTAAGAAGAAAACCATGTCATCTGTTAAGAAAAAACGAAGACTTAAGATCGCTAAGCACAAGCGTAAGAAAAGACGAAGAAGAGATCGTCATAAAAATAGATAGTTAAGTCGTTTGGGTTCTATGTGGACATTTCCTGTTGAGTACGATGTAATAGTCATTGGTGCAGGGCATGCTGGCTGTGAGGCCGCATATTGTGCTGCTAAGATGGGAGCGTCTGTCTTACTTTTGACCTCAAATTTGGATACTATTGCAAAACTCAGCTGTAATCCTGCCGTGGGGGGCATCGGCAAAGGACATATTGTCCGAGAGATTGATGCACTTGGTGGGGTTATGGCTGAAGTTACCGATTTATCAGGAATTCAGTTTCGTATTCTCAATCAAACCAAAGGGCCTGCTGTACGAGCTCCTCGTGCTCAAGTAGATAAACAGTTGTATCATATCCATATGAAGCAACTATTGGAGCAGGTTCCTGGATTGCATATCATGCAAGGAACAGCCGAGGCTCTTTTAGATGACGGCGAAAAAGTCTTAGGCGTCTCCACGAAAGAAGGATGGGCTTATTCAGGGGAAACTGTGGTTCTGTCTTCCGGGACTTTCATGCGTGGGCTTATCCATATCGGCACCCAAAACTTTTCTGGGGGGAGATTAGGAGATGCAGCGTCTTTAGGTCTTTCCAAAGATCTAAAACGGTTAGGATTTCCTTTAGGGCGCTTGAAAACTGGGACCCCAGCTCGTTTGCTCTCTTCATCTATTGATTTTTCCATAATGGAAGAGCAGCCTGGAGATCAAAACGTTTGTTTCGTCCATCGAGAAGAAGCTTTTGTTCCTAAGTTACCACAAGTTTCTTGTCACATCACTTATACTACAGACAAAACAAAAGATCTTATAGCGAACAATCTTCACCGTTCCGCTTTGTATGGGGGACGTATAGAGGGTGTCGGGCCACGATATTGTCCATCTATTGAGGATAAGATCGTTAAATTCGCAGATAAAGATCGCCATCATATTTTTATCGAACCAGAGGGCCTTAATACGAGAGAAGTCTACGTAAACGGGCTTTCCACATCGATGCCTTTCGATGTGCAGTATGAGATTATTCGCTCTGTAGCTGGCTTAGAAAACGCAGTAATTACCCGACCAGCTTATGCTATAGAATACGACTACATCCAAGGGAATGTCATCCTCCCCTCTTTAGAGTCTAAAATTCTCGAGGGATTATTCTTGTGTGGTCAAATCAATGGAACAACGGGTTATGAAGAAGCTGCTGCGCAAGGCCTTATTGCAGGAGTTAATGCTGTAAATAAAGTCTTACATCGTCCAGCTTTTATCCCTAGCCGCCAGGAATCTTATATCGGGGTCATGCTAGATGACCTCACTACCCAAGTATTAGATGAACCGTACCGCATGTTCACAAGTAGAGCAGAACACCGTTTGCTACTACGACAGGATAATGCGGGCATGAGACTTTCTCATTACGGACATGCTTTAGGATTACTGTCCAGCGAGCGCTATGCCATGTTTCAGAAACAAAAAAATTGCATAGAACATGAAAAAGAGCGTTTAGCCAAAACTTTTAGAAAGTATGGCGATTCGATTGTTCCATTAACTAAAATTTTGTGTCGGCCAGAAGTTTCTTACCAACAACTTCTAACAGAGTTTCCAGAAGATGTTAAAGATTGGGGTCCAATTATTGGGGCCTCTTTGGAAATGGAGATTAAGTACTCAGGGTATATCTCTCGACAACAGACACTAATCCGCAGCATGGAGAAAGCTGAGAATACTTTGATTCCTGAGGGAATTGATTATCACAGCATCTCTGCACTGAGCTTAGAAGCTCGAGAGAAGCTTTCTAAGTTCACTCCGCGCACAATTGGATCTGCTGCCAGGATTTCAGGAATTTCTGTCGCTGACATTCAGGTGCTTATGGTCTCTTTGAAAAAAGATGCTTACTGATTGCGTTTTCATTCATTGCGAAGGGATTCCTATTTTTCAACAACTGCAGCTTGAGGAAGCTCTTCTTCGCACCTCTTCCAAAAATTTTTGTTTAGTAAACACAAATCTTCCGGAAGCTGCTGTATTGGGTATTTCTCGGAATCCCGAACAAGATCTTCATATAAAACATTTAAGAGAAGATAACATTCCAGTCATCCGTCGCTATAGTGGTGGTGGAACGGTTTTTTTGGACGCTAATAGTCTTATGGTCTCCTGGATTATGAATTCCTCTTCTCTCTTTCCATCTTCAAAAGAGCTTCTTCAATGGACCAGCAATATCTATATCCCAATCTTTCCTGCAGGATTCAAGATCAAGGAAAATGATTACGTGTTTTTTGATAAAAAAATTGGAGGGAATGCCCAATATATTCAGAAACAGAGATGGGTTCATCACACAACATTTCTTTGGGACATGAATGCTCAAAAGCTCGCTCGTTACCTTCCCATTCCTCAAATCCAGCCTTCGTATCGACAGAATCGTTCTCATAACGATTTCTTAACCACTATCCACCCTCTGTTTGATTCAAAAGAAGATTTTTTATCAAAAATGAAATGGGCTGCAACAAGTACGATTAATTGGGGAGAAGGCTCCGTGAAAGACTTTGAGCAGGCGTTAAACCTACCTCACCGACGAGCCACACAAATTCTTTAAAAAAAATACTCCCTCTTAGCTTTGTGCAGAGAGGGGGTTCGCAAAATGTCAAAAACATTACGCTAGAGCATTAACGATTTCTGTTTTGGCAAAGAAATAACTTACTTCAATAGCAGCGTTTTCTAAACTATCAGATCCATGAACAGCATTAACCCCTATAGACTCTCCGAATAAAGCTCGAATGGAGCCTTCCGCAGCCTCTTTAGGATTCGTTGCTCCCATCAGTTCTCTGTTACGAGCAACAGCATTTTCCCCTTGCAGCACCATAACTACAACAGGACCAGAAATCATGAAATCCACGAGCTCTTGGAAAAAAGGTCTTTCTTTATGAACAGCATAAAATCCTTCTGCTTCTTTCACAGAAAGATGTACCATTTTCATGGCAGCAATTCGTAGCCCAGCCTTTTCAAAAATAGAGACAATCTCCCCGATATGAGCTTTGCCTACAGAATCTGGTTTGATAATTGATAATGTTTGTTCCATATATTCTCCTTTTTACCTCCCCTTCACTTATTCGAATATTATCTCTCGCTAGAAATGAAAAAGAGGTTGTTTTACAACACAATTTTAAGAAGACTATAACTTAGCTGAGATTTTTCAGAAATACCCGAGAAGGCATCTGGGGATTCTAGCCTTTTCTTAGAGCTACAGGAAGAAGTTCTGCCACCGAAGCATCTTCAGATAATTCCTTTACAGCTTCAGTCATCATGCGATCAGCTGCAAGGCGGGAAAATCCAAGATTCATCAAAGCTCCTATGCCTTCTTTAAAAGAAGTAGTAGTACTTGAAGAAGCCACCACAGGCTCCTCTAAATAAAGTGGCATCAAAGCAGGAAGCTTTTGTTTAAGATCAACCATCAACTTCTCTGCTGTTTTTTTCCCTATTCCAGGAACAGAAGCGATGGCTTTCACGTTTTCTAGACGAGCGACTGAACATAATTCTTGCAGAGGGAACATGTTTAAAATAGCCAAACCAGTTTTGGGACCGATTCCAGAAAAAGAAATCAACAAACGAAAACATTCCCTTTCCGCTCGGGAACTAAACCCATATAGAGAATGCTCTGTTTCGCGAATGACGCTATGAACATAAATAAGCACCTCTTGATGCATCAATTCGCGCAGATCTACTAAAAATCGCTCAGAAAGCATTATAGAATAGCCTATACCAAAGCTTTCAATCACAACATAAGCTTCATCAGTATGGGTTAATTTTCCTTTAATATACTCATACATTGGAGTCTAATTCCATCGATTACAAAAGACTTTTTTTTAGATCCTGATAAGGCGCTAAATGTGCATGACACATGGCTAAAGCAAAAGCATCCGCAATATCCTCATTATCATCCGCTAGCAGATCCTGAATATTCAGTAGCTTACTTACCATAAGCTGTACCTGCTGCTTAGAAGCATTACCTTTACCTACAGCAGCTTTCTTAGCTGTGTTAGGCGCATACTCAAACACAGAGATATCTTGTAAAGAGGCTGCTAATAATAATACTCCCCTTGCCATCCCTAGTTTAATTGTACTCTGAGGATTTTTATGAACGTACTGAGTCTCTAAAACAACGGCTTTAGGAGCTTCTCGTTGAAGGATTGTGGAAATTTCTGTAAACAGCTGTCTATATCTATGAGACAACGCCTGTTTCTGAGATAGTTTGATTTTTCCAAAACTATGCGGCTGGATCTGATATCGATTTTCTACTCGAATGAATGCATATCCACAAACCAAAGTTCCCGGATCTATCCCCATAATCAAATCCGCCATGCCTTTTTACACCCGAGTCTTCTAATTTTCACGTTGTGCAAATTTTACATGATAAAGGAAAGCGTTGCTAATGAAATTAAGGACCTATCAAGGAACCCAACTGTCAGACTTCTTCTTTCACCAAAAATCGATCTATTTGCTCTTCAAGCATCTTAATTTTATGCTCATAACACAGTCTACGACCTTCACTAACCTCCATTTGCTGCACACTTTCTACCAAATCACGTTTTAGCTCATCGATAACATCATTTTGATGCCGAGCCTGCTGTAATTTTTCTGCTAAACGGTTTTGCAACCAATTATTTTCTGCCTGTAATTTAGAAATCTCTTGCCGACTCTCATCTTCTTGAGACGCTAGCTGAAATTTCAGCTCAGAAACCAATTTTTCCCATTCTGCTAATGATTGTTCTTTACTTGCAGATTGTATTTGCATCTGCCGCTCGCTTCTCAGCAAATCCTCGCTCATTTTTATGCATACCCCAAACAAAATCTGGCAAGTATTCTCCCATTCCATGATATCAGAGTCTTTCCGAAGGCAAAACAGCTGAAGCATAGAACGAGAATATTCTTCGTATTGATCAGGAGGAATAAACGAACGAGTTTTGCGAAATCGCAATAAAGACAGCAGACGCAGCTTAACTAAAGACCAAAGCCACACCAAAGAGATACCCCTAATTAAACAGCTCTCTCCCCATCTATAAATCAAACAGGTATTATTGTCTCAAGAAGCAAAGAAAAAAGATATGCTCAGAACAAGACTCGAACTTGCACGGGCCAAAGCCCAAGGGATTTTAAGTCCCTAGTGTCTACCATTCCACCATCTGAGCGAGAAAAACGAGGACTCATGATAGTCCTCGCTATAGCTTTACAAGAAGTTCTAGCACGCACAACTGGAAAAGCTAGAACGGATTGTATGTTAAAGTTCAGAAAAAAGCAATGAACTTCTTATTCTTCCGAAGAAATCCTATCATGGACAGAAGCTTCTTCTAATGAATGACTTGATAATTCCTGCGTCTCATTAGAAGACTTCTCACTTTCCTTCGTGAAAATAACTGTATCCTCATCAGCTAAGATGGATTCAATGACGTCACAACTTTCGCTAACTAAAGCATTCAAAGACTCATTGAGATCTACAGCTGTTACAGGCTGAGACTCTTTAGGCTCTTCCGGTCCCTCAGAAATCAAGCGCGTAGGAGGTGGAATTAAAGCAAAGCGACGCTCACAAGGATCTCTTTCTTCTGGAGAAGATTCTTGCAAACATTCTTCCGTGATAGTATCGATCATATCTTGAGAAGAACCTACAGCATCAGCTATTTCTTTGCTGTTTCTCCGACGTCCTTGTTTTTTCTTTTCTTTCCATTTCTCGTTCTTGAACTCTTTCCGTTTTTCCTTTTTAGACATAGGAGCTGCAGAAGCCGGAGAAGGCGTTGCAACAACAGGGTCCTCAATAATACCCTCTTCCAAAGAACTAGAACTTTCTTCTTGAACCGAAGCCACTGGAGCAACTCTAGGCATTTTTAACAAAGCTTCTCGCCCACTAACAATCTTAACCCCGCGGTCTAGTCCAACAGCCTTTAGATTAATTTTAGCATCTCGGACTTCCATAACTTCATAATCAGCCGCAGGAACAAGAAATGGTTTACTATGATCACAATTGCGGAAGAAACTAGTGCCCCCTAAACGGATAACCTCTACAGCCTCTACAACAAAAGGATCTTGAGAAAGGTGTTTAGAATTGCGAATGGATAACTTATATCCCTCTCTAGATGTAATAACAGTCTCTATGACTGGATCTCTTGTAAAATACACGAACTAACCTTTATTTCGAGTTTCCTTGTATGTACTCTAATAAATCTACTATGCGAGTTGCATAGCCTATTTCATTATCATACCAAGCTATCAATTTGAAAAATCGATCATTCAAAGCAACCCCGGCTTGGGCATCGAATACAGACGAATACTCACAACCAATAAAATCAGAAGAAACTACAGCTTCTTCTGTGTAATGCATAATATTCCGCATACTCGTACTTGCTGCATGCTTCACAGCTTCGCAGACAGCCTCATAGGTTGTAGCTGAACTCAATTTAACTGTCAGGTCTACCACAGAAACATCTGCAACAGGCACTCTAAACGCCATTCCTGTCAATTTCCCTTTAAGCTCAGGCAAGCATAACCCTACAGCTTTAGCGGCTCCTGTTGAGGCTGGGATAATATTTTGGAAAGCTCCTCTTCCCCCTCTCCAATCTTTCCGAGAAGGACCATCAACCACACTTTGTGTAGCCGTTGCCGCATGAACTGTTGTCATCAACCCTTCTTCTATACCAAAATTATCCAACAAAACTTTGGCTAGAGGCGCTAAACAATTGGTTGTGCAAGAAGCATTAGAAATGATTACGTCATTTGCTGGATCAAACTTTTGATGATTGACTCCCATAACAAATGTAGGGACATCTCCTTTAGCAGGAGCTGTTATTAATACTCGCTTAGCACCAGAATCCAAGTGCTTTGCGGCATCATCTTTATTAACAAATAACCCAGTACTTTCAACGACGACATCAACATCCAAATCTTTCCAAGGAAGCTTTTGAACGTCTTTCTCTGCTAAGAAACGGATCTTTCTTTCTCCAACAACCAAACATCCATCAGAGAATGTTGCCTGCGAAGCGAAAGATCCGTGAGTGGAATCATACTTAAACAAATACGTTAGAAGATCTCCTGAGACCAAATCATTAATAGCTACAACTTCTATGGGAGCATTCCTTTTCAGAATCTGTCTTAAAACTAATCGCCCAATTCGTCCAAAACCATTAATCACAATTCTCATTGCTAAATCCCAGGTAGTCAGTATTTTCGAAAAATTAGCACTAATCGGCTAAAAATTCTATAATACACTTTTGAGCATTATCACCAACCCTATTTTGCAACTTCAGAATGCGAGTATACCCGCCATTTCTTGAAGAAAATCTGGTTGCTAATACGTCAAACAACTTCCCAATGACTCTTCTATCAACATTGTAAGCCGACAAATCTCCGGCTTTAACTTGACGAGCTTCCTTACCAGTCAAAGTATTGTATCTGACCATAAGACGCCCAACAGCTAATCTTCTTGCTGCCAAAGTATTCTTCTTGGCTAAAGTAACCATCTTGTCCGCATGACGACGCAACTCTTTGGCCTTAGGCAATGTAGTCTCAATTCTTTCATTGTGAATTAAAGACTTTAACATATTAGCCAACATGCAACGGTTATGCGAAGAAGTACGACCAACCCTAAATTTTTTTCTAGCGTGTTGCATATCCCTTTTTATCCCTTGGTATTCTTACTCGACCGAATTTTCTCGGCATACCACTTCATTTTTTCTTTGACATTATCCAGCCCAACGCCAAATTGGCTAAGATCCATGCCCAATTCTAATTTCATTTCTTTCAGTTTATTCTTAATCTCACAAAGAGATTTCTTACCGAAGTTTCTAAATTGTAACAGGCGAGGCTCTGGCATAATTACCAGCTCTCCTATCGTTTCGATATTGGCATTAGACAAACAGTTTGTGGATCGTACAGAGAGTTCTATCTCATTAATGCCCAAAACTAACTTGTGAAGAATATCGTCTTTATTTTCTTTTTCTACAGAAATGGCTTCTTCAAAAACGATCCGTTTCTCGTCCATTTTTTCGAAAACAGAAAAATGTTTGCTCAAAATTTGCGTAGCAAAAGCTACAGCCTCTTTAGGAGCTACACGACCATCCGTTTCCACTTGCAATATTAAACGATCGAAATCCGTATCCTGGCCAACACGAGTATCTTCAACGAAATAATTGACCAAAACAACAGGAGAGAAGGCGGCATCTAAAACGATCTCATTCATCTCTCTTTCTTCGAGAACAATTCTCTCGGAAGGAGTATATCCTCTACCGAAAGCAACCCGCAACATAACATCTAGTTGCATAGGACGAGTAACTGTAAAAATTACATGCTCAGGATTTACAGCTTCAAAGGTGCCTTCTTGCAGCAAATCCCCTAAAGTAATTGCTTTTTGCCCACCAGCAGCAGCTAAATCGGATGCATCGATAGAAATTGTAGCTCGCAATTTTTGGGAAGCTCTTCCTCCTTCACAATCTTGTAAAGGATACTTTTTGAGCAAAGAGCCTTTCAAATTCAAAACGATATTGGTAACATCCTCGATGATCCCCTCTACCGCCATGTATTCATGCAAAACTCCTGTCATAGAAAAAGAGACAATAGCAGGAGCTTCCAGGCCGATTAATAAAGCACGTCTCAAGGCGCTTCCCAATGTGTGCCCCATTCCCTTCTCTAAGGGATCAGCAACAAACCGAGCTACTTTATCAATGCCACCAGCTGCACCTTCAACGGGAGACATTTTCACCGATTCAGGCAACTCAAATTTGTTATAAAGTAAATTATGTGAATTATCCGACATCCCAAACTCCTTAGCTATAACTACACTCTTCGTCGTTTTCTTGGTCGACACCCGTTATGAGGAACGGGAGTTTCATCTCGGATAACAGAAACAATAAGTCCAGAAGAAATAAGCGCTCGTACGGCAGATTCCCGCCCAGCACCAGTTCCTTTCAAACTTACTTCAACCTCTTTTAACCCAGAACTCATAGCAGTCTTAGCAGCATCTTGGGCAGCAACCGTCGCTGCAAATGCTGAAGATTTACGAGAGCCTGAATAACCAACTTTCCCAGCAGAAGCCCACGAAATCACATTACCAGCAGGGTCTGTTATGGTTACAATTGTATTATTAAAAGTAGCCTTAACATGGACAACGCCCGAAGGAATGTTTTTTACTTGTTTTCTTTTTACGCCTTTTTTTTGCGTCTGATTTTTAACCAAAACACTCTCTCCTAAAAATTATTATTTCTTCTTACCTGCAACAGTTTTACGTTTACCTTTACGAGTGCGAGAATTTGTTTTTGTTCTCTGACCACGAACAGGCAAAGAAAGTCTATGTCTTTGTCCACGATAAGCATGGATGGTAATTAGACGTTTGATATCGGACTGCACACGACGGCGCAAATCTCCCTCAACAACATAATCCGACTGTAAAAGAGCGTTCAGTCGACCGACTTCTTCTTCAGTCAACTCTGCAGCTCTCGCTTCGGGATTCAACTGCAATCTAGCAATGATCTCTTCAGAAAGAGCTGGCCCTATTCCATAAATATATGTAAGACTTATTTTTAATTTCTTTTTCGCAGGAATATCTATTCCAATGATGCGTGGCATACGAAGGGCCTCCCTTAAAGTAGTATAAGCATCTTAGGTCAAAAATTGTTATTTTTCAACGTCTTCCTTTGGGGCGGTCTTTCTTTAAAACTCCGTCATAACGTCGGACTAAAAGAAAAGCATCTATTTGCTTCATCGTATCCAAAACGACGCCGACTACGATAAGCATAGCAGTTCCACCCAAAAAGTAGCTGACGTTTGCGTCAACTCTTAAAATCCTTCCCAAAATAGAAGGTAATATAGCTACAACAGCTAAAAATACTGCCCCCAGTAAAGTTACCCTATTCATTGTATATTCAAGATAGGACTGGGTTGGTTTCCCTTGTCGGATACCAGGAATAAAAGCTCCATTTTTTTTCATTTCAGAAGCTATTTGCTCTGGCCGAAACTGCGTAGCTGTCCAGAAATAGGTAAAAAATATAATAAGCAACACGTAAAAAATGGAATAAACCACACTTCCAGGGGACAACATAGTTGCTATTCGCTTCAACCAAGAAGACTCTGAGGAAAGGAATTGTCCAATAGTGGCGGGGAACATGAGAAGCGAAGAGGCAAAAATAACTGGAATCACTCCCGCATAATTCACCTTTAGAGGAAGATAAGACCCTCCTCCTAAGACCTCTCTTCTTCCAATAATTCTACGTGCATGCTGAACCGGAACTTTTCTTACCCCCTCAATAATTAATACAGTCGCCATCAGAACAAAAACGAAGACTGCACAAAGAACTAGGAGAGAGACTATCCCGAATTCAGAAGGGTCCTGAGATCCCAAATTTAATTTATTAAATATGGACCCTAAAACAGAGGGGAACGAAGCTAACATTCCTAGGGTGATAATCAGGCTAATCCCGTTACCAATTCCCTTGTCAGAAATCTGTTCTCCAATCCACATAAGTAAAAGGGTTCCTGTTGTCATTACCACAACAGTTGTTAAATAAAATACACAAGGAATTCCAAACAGCTTCAGAGATAGCATTGCGGGGAGAACAATTCCAGGAACAACGAGGTTCATTCGCAAAGCAAACTTCGCAAAAAGCAAAGATTGCACACATGCAAGAAGCAGGGTGAAGAGCCTCGTCATTCGCCCCAATTTACGCTTTCCTTGGTCAGGAGCCTCCCGCATTTCTCTTTGCAGAGTAGGCATAAAGACCACAAGAAGTTGCACAATAATTGAAGCCGAGATGTACGGAACCACTCCAAGAGCTATAACCGTCATCTGAGCAAAAGCTCCCCCAGAAAAAATATCAGCTAACTGAAACAAATTCTGGCTAGACCCTAATAGCTGGTTAAAATAGGCTACAGCACGGTCTCCATTAATTCCCGGTACAGGGATGAATACCCCGATTCTACATAACGCAAGCAAAGAAAATGTGAAGAATATTTTTTGTCGCAATTCGGAAATCGAAAATACTTGTCGCAATGTAGCCATAAACTTTACCCAAAAGTTCTAGTTAAACAGTCTCGATAAGACTTTTTACTCCTTCTGACAACACTATTGCAGCATCTTTCCAGACTAATTTCTTATCCAGAGCTCCCTTAAGAATCACTTTAACACGAGAAGTCTCTCTATGGATAACTTTTCTTTGTTTTAAAGTCTCCAAAGATACTTCTTCTCCGTTTTCAAAGATTCCATTCAAACGTTGTGTCGTGATTTCTTCAACACATTTATCAAAACGTTTATGAGAAAATCCTCGAGTAGGGACCCTTCTATACAAAGGAACTCCTCCCCCCTCATATCCAAAACGTCTCTTGTAACCAGAACGGCTACCATCCCCTTTGTGCCCCCGACCACTGGTTTTCCCATGGCCAGAAGAGGGGCCTCTTCCCAAGAGTTTAGTTCTTCGCTTACGAGGCGAAGGATCTTGTAAATACTCTAACTTAATCATTGATAACGGCTCTCCTTTTCATAATATCATCTTTACAAGAGAGTGTCAGGAGAGCTTTAAAAGCAGCTTTCACCTGATTCATAGGATTATTAGATCCCAAACTCTTTGCCACGATGTCCTTGACTCCGGCCATCTCTAAAATTAAACGAATGCGAGATCCCGCAACGATTCCGGTTCCTGGCTTAGCAGGTTTTAACAAAAGCTCTGCTCCATCGTGATTGACAAGAACCTCATGAGGAATAGATCCTCCCTCAAGAGAATTGATAGAGACAAGATTTTTTCTAGCAGCATCCCCGCCTTTACGAATAGCATCCGTTAGCTCGTTAGCTTTCGCGAATCCAAAGCCCAAACGCCCTTTTCTATCGCCAACTAAAATAAGCGCAGAAAAACTAAACTTACGGCCTCCTTTAACAACCTTACAACAACGGTTGACGACGAGAACCTTCTCTTCCAGCTGATCTTCCTTATGAGAATTTCTTGATAGCGTCATTATCTAAACCTTCATTAAAACTGTAATCCACCCTCTCTGGCTCCATCAGCAACCATAGCTACTACGCCATGATACTTATGAGCTCCTCGATCGAAAACAATCCGATCTACCTGAAGGCTTTTCCCTAATTCAGCAATTTTTACTCCTAAAGCCTTGGCATTATCTTGATTTTTTTTCGTTAATCCAGAAGTTTTTGAAATTTTAGCCAAGGTTGAAATAGATGCTAAAGTCTTACCTTCAACATCATCTATCAGCTGCACATAAATATGCTTATTTGTCTTTACAACGGATAATCTAGGCTTTAAAGAACTTCCCTTTAAGGCTTTCCGTACTCTTAAAGCTCTGCGAGCTTTCCCCGAAGTTTTCTTATATAAAGAGCTTTCCATAGTTCGACTCTATTTTACCCTCTATTTTTTACCAGTTTTCGCTGCTTTTCCAGCCTTACGACGTACATATTCGTTTTCGTAACGAATTCCTTTACCTTTGTATGGCTCTGGAGGGCGTTTTGCACGAACACAAGCCGCAAATTCTCCTACCAACTGCTTGTTGATACCTTTGATGGAGATCAATGTGTTCTTCTCAACAGAGACTTCCAATCCTGTAGGAATAGGCATTTTTGTTGGATGGGAAACCCCTATCGATAAATCTAAGAAGGACCCCTGTACCGAAGCTCTGAATCCAACTCCGATCATTTCTAAACGTTTTTCAAATCCAAGGTGGACACCTTTGACCATATTTGCTATCAAAGCCCAATAAAGCCCTTGCATACGACCAGGTCTGTCTATAATGTGAGCTGCGGGAGAAACAAACACCTCATTACCTTTAACGGCAATCTCAACTTCTTTAGCCAACACCTGTGTCAAAGACCCTTTAGGACCTTTTACTGAGATTTCATCATTTTGAATAGAGACCTCTACGCCTTGAGGAAGTACAATAGGGTCTCGAGCTTTACGAGACATTCGTTACCGTCCTAATCTTTTAACTTGCTACCAAACTAAACAAAGCAATTCACCGCCAACGTTCTTAGCTCTAGCTTCAGAACCTTCTAAAACCCCTTGAGGAGTTGAAAGGACGGCAATACCCATATTTCCGAAAACATAAGGAATTTTTGCTGCAGAAACATATACCCTTCTAGAAGGCTTAGATACACGCTTCAAAGCATGAATCACTGGTCTGCGATCTTCCCCATATCTCAAAAAGACTCTCATTAGTCTTTTGCGATTTTCTTCTTTTACTAAAAAGTGAGCAACGAACCCGTGTTGCTTGAGGATTCTTACAATGGCTTCAAGCATTTTACTATGCTCGATATCAATGTATAAATGCTCTGCCATCAAAGCATTTCGAATCCGTGTCAATAAATTTGCAATTGAATCACTCGTAATTCCCATTCCGACCTACATCTCCCTTATTGAGCCTTCTTGAAACGCAAGCCCATACACTCTAACAAGGTAAGGCACTCCGCATCGGTTTGTGCTGTAGTTACCCAAGTAATATTCATCCCCTGAGATCGTTTAACACGATCCAAATCAACTTCAGGGAAGATTTGCTGATCATCTAAACCTAGGGAATAACAACCTCGACCATCCCCTTTACAAGAGAATCCTCTAAAGTCTCGAATTCTTGGGGAGACAATATTGCAAAAACGGTCCATAAAGTCATACATACGAATCCCTCGTAAAGTGACTTTAGCCCCGATCCCCTGTCCTTCTCGCAACTTAAACCCTGCGATAGAATTTTTGGCTCTAGTTACTAAAGGTTTTTGTCCAGAGATAACAGCCAACTCTTCTAAATGGGACTGAAAAAGATTTTTATCTTTTGCAGCCTCTGCAAGACCCATACTTATGACTATTTTCTTAAGAACAGGAATCTGCATAACATTTTCATATTGAAACTTATCTTGAAGAGTTTTTCTGATCTCTTCAGTATATAGTTTTTTTAACCTGCTCATATTAACCCTTTCTCTCTCTTACCAATCGGTATAATGAAGAACTGCCATCAGAATGCTTATTCCAAAGCTCCCGTCCTTTCTCCGTAACTTTGACAAACAGTCTAGCAGGCTGATTATCGATACTTAAACGTACGTTGGAAATATGGAGAGGAGCCTCAATATTAATACGCTTCCCTTTAGGATTTTCTTGAGAGCGTTTAATATTTTTTACTCGGACATTGATTCCTTCAACGACAACCTTATCCTTCAAACAACGTAAAACTTTTCCTTGCTTACCTTTGTCGTTTCCAGCAAGCACATAAACAGTGTCACCGACACAAACACTACGTCTCTTCATACTATCTTACCTTTAAATCACCTCAGGAGCCAGAGAGCTAATTTTAATGAAGCCTCGATCTCGAATTTCTCGCGCTACAGGCCCAAAAATTCGAGTTCCCTTAGGATTGCCTTTGTCATCAATGATTACACAGCTATTGGTATCAAATCTCAGTGTAGAACCATCTTTACGACGAATATCATTCCGAGTCCGCACAATAACGGCCTTAACAACGTCCCCTTTTTTTACGGAACTATCAGGCTCAACGTCTCTTACTGAGCAAACAATCACATCACCGACTGTTGCATAACGCCGACGAGATCCACCGAGGACCTTGAAACACTTTACCTTTTTAGCGCCCGTATTATCGGCAACTTTTAATTGACTTTCTTGCTGGATCATAATTGCTAAACCACTACTAATTTACCCGATCGACAACCCGCCATCTCTTTGTTTTAGACAAAGGACGCGTCTCTTGGATTCGAACGGTATCTCCCTCTTTCACATCCAACTCATTATGCGCATAATACTTGCTAGAATCCCTAACCACTTTAGCATATTGAGGGTGCGAGTATACTCTTTCAACTCGAACGACAACAGTTTTTTCCATCTTTGATGAAACAACTACACCAATTTTGGTTTTTCTACGGCCTCTCACATCACTAGCCATGGACTCTATCCTTTTTTTCTTGTTTTATTGTTAGAGCACGAGCAATGCTTTTCTTATACAGAGAAAACTGATGAGTTTTTACAGCTTTATTTTGTAAAGCAGCTTCCGCACGCAAAGTGAAAAGAGCTTTTTTATTATCACGAATAAACTCATCCAACTCTTCTGAGCTTTTTTCTCTAAGCTCCGCTAATAAATTCTTTTTTGCTCCCATACTATACCCTTTCCACACGTTTAACGAATCGTGTTCTGATTCCTAACTTTGCAGCAGCTCTTCTTAAAGCGTCCTGAGCATCTTCTTTCGAAACGTTTGCCACTTCGAATAAAATACGTCCGGGACGGACAACAGCTACCCAGTGATCAGGAGCTCCCTTACCTTTACCCATTCGAGTTTCGGCAGGTTTTTTCGTTACACTTTTATCAGGGAAAACTCGAATCCAAACTTTCCCTTTACGTTTTAAATATCTGTTGATAGCAACCCTGCATGCCTCAATTTGACGGCTAGTAATCCATCCTCTTTCCAAAGTCTGCATTCCAAACTCGCCGAAGTCAACAAACGTTGCCCCCTTACTCAATCCAGCAAACTGACCTTTCTGCTGCTTGCGAAATTTTGTTCGTTTAGGCATTAACATAATAATTCACACACCCTTATAACCTGTCTGCATTACGCAGCAGCTGTTGAGGCTGCACCTGCATGATTAGCCGCAGGGACGGCCTTCTTTTCACCAAGATTAATCCAAACTTTTATGCCGATAATTCCATAAGTAGTCTCTGCAGACGCTGTAGCGTAATCAATATCTGCTCTAAGCGTATGAAGAGGCACACGACCATTCTTATACCACTCGGATCGAGCAATCTCAGCTCCAGCCAAACGGCCTGAAACTTGAACCTTAACTCCGAGAGCTCCGGCATCCATCACAGATTGCAACGCTTTTTTCATAGCTCTTCTGAAAGAAACTCGTCTTTCTATCTGCTTAGCAATACCATCTGCTACAAGCTGAGCGTTCAATTCTGGGCGTTTAACTTCTGCGATTTCAACCCAAACATCTTTCCCTGTTAGCTTTTTCAATTCGGCTTTTAGAGACTCTACTTCAGCCCCTTTTTTCCCAATCACTAAGCCTGGTCTAGCTGTATGAATAGTAACTTCAATCTTACCGCTCATTCGTTTAACGACGAACCCTGCAGCACCTTGACAAGAGGGTTTCTTTTTCAAAAATTCTCTAATTCTTACATCTTCAATAAGAAATTTTCCGAACTCTTGATTATTCCCATACCATAAAGATCGCCATTTTTTAGTAACCGCTGTACGGAACCCTACTGGACATCCTTTTTGACCCATACCTTAACTCCTACTGCCCTCTTTCGCCAACAATCACAGTTAGATGACTCGTGCGTTTCAAAACAGGGGCTCGTCCCCCACGACTTTTAGATTTTACTCTTTTGAACATTGGGCCGGCATCAACCCGAACTTCAACAACGCAAAGGTTCTCTCGTTTTACATTCTCATTGGATTCCGCATTCGCAACCGCGCTATCCAAAACTTTTTTAAGACATCTTCCAGCCTTCATTTGAGAAAAGCTAAGCTGTTGTTGAGCTTCAACAACGCTACGATTTCTCATTAACCCTGCAGCCAAACGAGCTTTTCTTGGCTGAACCCGTATGTATCGGGCTGTCGCTTTAAACATAATCCGTCTCCTTATGACTTACCCTTTTTTAACGGGATGGCTCTTAAACATTCTTGTTGGGGAAAATTCTCCCAACTTGTGTCCAACCATAGTTTCAGACACAAAGACCGTCAAAAATTTGCGGCCGTTATGAACCTCAAAAGTGTGCCCAATCATTTCAGGGGTAATCATAGAACGACGAGACCACGTTTTGATTGGAGTTTTCTTCTCCAAAGCGTTCATATCTCGGACCTTTTTGAGAAGGTGATGATCAACAAAAGGACCTTTTCTTAGCGATCTACTCATAATCCCTATTTCCTTCTATCCTTAACTATCCACTTGTTACTCTTACGCTTATCACGAGTTTTCAATCCTTTCGTGACTTTACCCCAAGGGGTTTGAGAAATGTATCCGTTATGTCGCCCTTCTCCACCTCCGTGTGGGTGATCAACAGGGTTCATAGCAGTTCCTCGAACTGTAGGTCGGATTCCTTTCCAACGACGACGTCCAGCTTTACCATCTACACACAGATTATGATCTGCGTTAGAAACTTCTCCAACGGTAGCCCGGCACATTTCATTCAACATACGGAACTCGCCAGAAGGCATCTTTAAAGTGACATATCCATCGGTTTTAGCAATAATTTGAGCGGAAAGCCCAGCGGACCGAACTAATTTACCTCCAGACCCAGGTCTCATTTCCACATTGTGAACGGAAATCCCTAATGGAATGCTCTTAAGAGTCATGCAGCATCCAGTTTTGAAAGGGCTTCCTTCTCCAGAAATCACACGATCACCTCGTTTAATTCCTTTAGGAGCTAAAATATAACGCTTCTCGCCATCTACATAGTTTAACAGAGCAATATAGGCAGAACGATTTGGATCATACTCTACAGAAGCTACTTTTGCTTCAACTCCGTCCTTATTACGTTTGAAATCAATCACTCTATAATGACGTCGAACTCCTCCCCCACGATGGCGACAAGAGATATGTCCTAAATTATCTCGTCCTCCAGAGCTCTTTTTGAAAAAAGAAAGCTTTTTATTCGGACGAACACTTCTTTTAGAAGAGGACCCTTCTAATTCCCCTTGAGTAGTAAGCTCATCAAAAGAAGGCAGAATCAACTGTCTCGTCCCGGGAGTTACTGGCTTAAACTTTTTAAACATGTTATTCTTCTCTTCCTTCTTTACTAACCAATAGAGTGACCATCAACAAAAGTCACAATAGCCTTCTTGAAACCGGCTGTTCTTCCTTTTCTTTTCCCTCGGAATATTCTCGTAGGCTGAGGTTTTACACAAACTGTGTTCACTTTTTTAACCTTCACACCTTTATTAGAATAAATTGCCTCTATGGCTTCAGCAATCATAGGCTTAGTTGCATCCCCGGCAACAACAAATGTGTACTTAGGATCTTTACAGAAACTACCTTTTTTCTTGCCTTCTCCGCCCCCGAGACTTAATCCTTCCAGCATTTTCGCCTTCTCGGTCACATAATGTCTTTTGACAACATCATAAGGATCTTTCATGTTTTAGCTTCCCCTTTAATCTTTTGTTGTAGAGACAAGATTCTCGACAAGTAGTTCCAAAGCTTTCTCTGAAACCACAATATTTCTAGCAGCGGCAATGTCATACCCGTTGATATTCTCTCCGTAAGTAAATCCTCTTACAGCAGCTAGATTTCTTACACTCAATCTCAAATTCTCGTTGCTTCCAACATGATCTAGTCCGTCAACGAACAAGACTCCGCGGCACTCCACGTTGCACTCTTTCAAAAATCTCAAAGCTTCTTTTGTTTTAGGCGCATTTAAGCTACTAATGAATACAGAATTATCTGCAACAATGAGCTTGCCTGTTTGAATTTTCTGAGCCAACAGCAATCTAATAGCAGCTCTTCTCTCTTTTTTATTGATGCGAACATGCTGATCAAATTTTGGTTTAGGCCCAAAAACAATACCTCCTCCTCTAAATTGAGGAGCAGCTAAACAACCTTGACGAGCATTCCCCGTTCCTTTTTGTCTAAAAGGCTTCCTAGTGGAGTGACTGACTTCCGATCGCCCTCTTGTACAAGCGCTCCACTGACGTTTATTGGCCTGAATGGCCACTAAATAATCTTTCACTGATTGCTCTTTCCCTTCAGCAAAGAAGGCATCGGGCAATTCAACTTTCCCTGACTCTTTTCCAGAAAAATCAAACTTTGATAATAAAACCATTAGGACCTCTACCCTTCTACTCCGCAAGAACGCTTCACAACAACAACGGATCCTTTAAAACCTGGAATTGCACCCTTAACGAGCATAACTTTTCTATCCAAGTCAACTTTTACAACTTCTAAATTCTTGACTGTAACCCGATCACATCCCATATGGCTTGGACGTTTACTTCCAGGGAAACATCGCCCAGGAGTAGATCTCATTCCAATAGATCCTGCATGACGATGGAATCCAGAACCGTGGCTTTTTGGCCCCCCTCGGAATCCAAACTTCTTCATCACCCCTTGGAAACCTTTACCTTTAGAAATTCCGCAAACATCAACGTTGGATACTCCGTCGAAAATTTCCACCCCAAATTCATCGCCCAAAGAAACCGACTGAACAGCCTCTTCAGAAACGACAACCTCTTTTAAAACACGAAAAGCACATCCCCCAGACTTTTTAAAATGCCCGAGTAGTGCTTTAGAGAAACGCTTTTCAATGGTTTTTTCAGGAGCTTTTACGGCATCTGCCCCCATTTGAACAGCATTATAGCCATCTGAAGATGCGGTTTTCAGCTGGGCAACAACGTTTGGCTCTATGCTAATTACCGAACACGCAACAAGATTTCCATTCTTATCGAAGACATGCATCATGCCTTCCTTTTTCCCTATTAGGCTAAGCTGAGACCGCATATTTAATTACCTTATCACACAACTTGACAACGCTTAACAGACCGCTCCCGGTGCCTAATTACACTTTTAACGAACGGCCGTGCCCTCCACCCTATAAGAGCGATTCCGCGACAAAAACGCAGCTCCTTAAAGCAAACAAAGGCGGCGAATGGGCAATGGTATATAACCCGCGACATCCACACAAGAGATTTTTCTTGACGCTAAGAAATCCCACACCAAAAATCGCAAAAACAAAGCCTGAAAAATCGTTCTAGGTTTCACTAGTGGAGCTTCCTTGGAAGAAAACTTAATAACGCTTATCCAAGAAAATTAAAGGGACAGATTATCAAAGGGGAATGATTTTTACAATAAGAAAAGCTAAGTTCGCTGTAGATAAAAAAGGCCGTTTCTGAAAAGAAACAGCCTTTTTCTTAAAAAAATTAAAAATCTTTTATGCTCTAGACCAAAAAGTACCTAAGCCAATAACTGCAGAAGTCAACGTACATCCCGCAGCAACAATAGCACGAATTCCATGCGAAATTGGCAAAGGAATTAACTTGAAGATATCCGCCACCATCTCAAATAGTTTTTCTATCATAGTAAGGAATCTGTACTTAATGAGAGTCCATGATCTAGCCTTCTCTTCCGAAATAGCTGTTAATTTATTGCCTTCGCAAATTTCACCATCCTCACTACATCGAATGCGATCACACCGCTCTTCACAGTCTGCTCTTTCTGCGCTAATACTTAAAGCAGACCCAAGCACAGATGCCGCATGGTTCGCTGCCATGATATAACCAACAGAAGCTCCCAACCCTTCTTTGGCTTGGGAAGAAAGGAATGGTTTGGCAAGAAGCTTGTTAACGAGTAATGTCGGACGAATCGCTCCGAAAGTTGTAATATAAGTTGCTCCTCCAATAACATTACAAGCCTCAGCCGCAGCTCTTCGTCTATGAGAAACACAGAGATCTTTCACCTTGGAGCATGTTTCTTCTTCTTTGCCGGCCGCTCGTAAATGGGCGAGACAGCTTCGCGCACTTTGAATGGTTGCTGGCACAGATCCATTGAAGACATTCCCTAGAGCCATTACTGTTCGCGCGTCCCCAAGTGCTTTAGACACCTTGGCCGCCGTAACATGTGCATCAGTCCCTGCCCCCCCAGTTTGCTCTAAAATACTCGCCGTTAATTCAGCAGCAGACTTCCCAACCTTTATTGATCTGTCTAATCCTTTTGCGCTATTTACAAACCGTGATAGCTTGTTACCGGGACGCGTGAAAAATGCGTTAAATCTGTTCCCCACCCCAGCACTTAATCGCCCACATACAGAAGCCATATCTCACCTACCTGCTTCAAAGTTATGTATACATAAAATTTAGGGAGCCATTGTAACATTTCTATTACTTAAATCGAAAAAAGAAAGTTCTGCACAACCTTTCTGACAAAATTTTTTTAGAAAAGCAAAGCGACTGATCGAGATTGCCCATTAAAAAAATCTTTTGCTTTCATGAAAACTTTTCCTTCAGGTTGTACTATACATAAGCGCAAAACTCCCTGACGGCAGGCAACCAGTAAATCTTCCCCGGAAACACCAAGCACTTCTCCTGGAGAATGGGAACCAGAAGAGGATTCCATTCTAGCGGAGAGTATCCCAAGACGTCGAGGCTCCTTCCCTTGAGAAAGAAAACGAGTCCAAGCTCCTGGAGCAGGAGAAACCCCTCGAATATGAGCATAAACCTGAGAAGCTGGTGCATCCCATTTCACCAAGCCCTCTTCCTTAGTTAACTTAGGAGCTAGGGTGGCTTTTGCGCTATCTTGAGGAATGTGGCGGACTGTTCCTGCCTCAATTTCTTGTAAAGTTTTTAATATAAGCTCTCCTCCGGAACCTGCAAGAGCTTCGGCCAATTCTCCTGCAGTCATATCTTCACCAATAGCTACATGATTGACATTGGCAATATCTCCAGTATCCATTCCTGCATCCATACGGATCACAGTGTTCCCAGAAAGAGTTTCTCCAGCTATAATACAACGCTGAATGGGTGCAGCTCCTCGATACGCGGGCAATAACCCTGCATGAAGATTGTAACAACCATATTTAGGGATATCTAGAAGTTCCTGTTTTAAAATCACTCCGTACGCGACAACAACAAATACATCTGCCTGCCATTCTCGCAATTGAGCAAGAAAAGCAGGATCGGTAGTCTTGGTGGGCTGAAGTAAAGGAATATTTTTGGATAAGGCTAACTGTTTTACTGGAGAAGCAATTGGCTTAGACGAGCGTTTCTGTGGTTTATCAGCCCGTGTAACGACACCAACAACATGAATACGTGCATCTACCAGTGTTTCTAAAACAGTAGCCGCAAACTGGGGGGTCCCCAGATAAACGACTCTAAGATTCAACAAAAGCTCCTTCTTTTTTATCTATCGGCTCATCCAAAGATGCTTCGCAATCGATGCCTCTCTCTATACCACGTTTGCTTGGCTGCCGACAAAATTCAACGAAATGCCGCACTTCAGGGACGTCTCCAAAATCTTCCAACACACTTCCCAAGGAGTCTTGAAAAGACTCCCCTGAACGGAAGACACGTTTAAATGTCTTAATTAGTGCCAAACGTGTTTCAAAAGGCACACGGCGCCGTTGCAATCCGACCTTATTAACACCCCCTAAAGCATAAGGATTGCCTGTTCCTATGGTAAAAGGAGGTATGTCACGGCGAATACCACTCATAGCACCAACCATTGCATAAGATCCTATACGGACAAACTGGTGCACTCCAACCATACTGCCTATAGTCACACAATCCCCGACCTGCACATGCCCAGCAAGCTGCACATGTGTACTAAACACAACATTGTTACCTACAGAACAGTTATGAGCAATGTGAGCCCAAGGCATAATTAAGCAATTGTTGCCTATGGAAACTGTAGTCCCCTCAAATGTAGAGGAGGTTATCATAGCAAACTCACGAATTTCGCAATGCTCTCCAATTTCAACAAAGGTCTTTTCACCCTTAAATTTTAGATCTTGGGGTTTATTCCCGATCATCGCAGAAGGCCAGATCGTTGTCCCTCGACCAATCGTTGTAAACCCGTCGATATACGCATAAGATTTGACCACTACATCATCGCAAAGCTTCACATTCTTTTTTACAATAGCATAGGGCTCTATAGTTACATTATTTCCAATCTGCGCCCCATCTTCCACAATAGCTGTAGGATGAATGTTGGTCATACTCTGCCTCTTTATATAGACTCTTTTTTAACAAGAACAAAGCTAAGCTCTCCTTCAGCTACAATCTGAGAACCGACAAAAGCTTGTGCTATAGCCTTCCCTCCTTTAGCTGATATCAACGAGAATTCTGCTTTCAAGATCAATACATCCCCAGGCTTGACGGGCTGACGAAATTTTGCCTTCTGGATACCTAAGAATAATGCGATCTTTTTATCTCGATCATTTTCCAATATAATTCCTAGCAACACACCAGCAGCTTGGGCCAGAGCTTCTAATATCAAAACTCCAGGCATGATAGGTGCCTCAGGGAAATGTCCTACGAAAAAAGGTTCGTTAATGGTTACATTTTTCTGGGCCACTATCGAACGGGTATTTAAATCATAAGAAAGAATTTTATCCACTAATAGGAAGGGATATCGGTGTGGAAGCAAATTTTGTATATCTTGGATTCCTAATACAGGCTTTTCACTCATTTTACTAACTCCTGTTCATACTGCAACGCCTCTAAAATTTTATTCCCTAAGGCAATATTAGAAGAATGCCCTGACCCCACAGCTATAATGTGTGCTAAAAAAGGTTTCCCAATTAGAGATAAATCTCCTATTAGATCTAACATTTTATGGCGAACAGGCTCATCAGGGAAACGTAGCTTGCCCAAACTAATGACACTATCATCTTTAAATAACACAGCATTACCTAAACAACCTCCACCAATAAGTCCCCTTTCCATAAGAAAGCAGAGTTCATTGTATAGAGCGAATGTCCTACAGGGAGCAATTTCTTTACGAAAAGATTCTTCGGAAATCACCTGGGAACGATATTGCGTGCCTATCGCAGAGTTATGCGAATAGTGCAGGGTATAAGAAATCTTAAATTCCTCCGAAGGGAATGCTGCTAAAATTGTATCCTGATGCTGGTAATAGACAGGGTGAGTAAGTCTCGCTATAGGAACCGTTTGCCCCTGTTCTTCAACTCCTGCTTGGTCTATGAGGTCTACGAACACTTGGGAGCTCCCATCGCCTATGGGAATTTCGTCTTCGCTGCAATGGATGCGTACATTATCTACACCACAAGAGTACAGCGCTGCTAACAAATGTTCTACAGTGGATACAACACCACCTTGTGAAGACAATGTAGTGCTACGCCCTGTCCCACAAACGTTAGCCAATCGAGCGGGAATATACTGTCCAGAAGCTGCATGACGCGAGAAAACCACTCCAGTATTCTCTTCTGCTGGCTCAAGAGTAAGCATCGCTGGCTTTCCAAAATGCACTCCCACCCCGGAATAGCATACCTTACGCTTTAACGTTCTCTGAGCTCGACCTAACATGCAAAACCTTGACAAAGAGACCCCGTATATTATCCTTTTTTTTTTTTAGCAAGCAAGCGATATCAAAAAATTACTGATTAGTTTTGAAACACTTGCTATTTCAAATGTCACTCCCTGTTAGGGTCTTTCCCCGTCTCTTTAAAAAATAACCTACTACTCCTAAAACGGAACTTACTGCCACGAATAATAACGGCGCATCTCCGAACTTTGCATATATAGTAGGATAACTGTAAACAGGAACAGAGACCTGAAGAACATCTGGACAAACAGGGCAAGTTTTTGACTCCCAAGGGAGCACTCCAACAATTCTTCCTAAAGAATCTACTGCCGCAGACACCCCTGTGTGACAAGCTCGAATACAAGGCATTCCTAGTTCTTGGTTACGTAAAACACCATGATAAAAATGGACTAGAGGGAGCCGTGAATGTGGGTACCACCCATCATTAGTAAGATTCACTAAAATATCCGCTTTCTGCCTTTTATATGGGAGAATTGCATAACCAAAAGTCTCTTCATAACAGATAGAGATCCCAGCTTTTATTCGCTCTGTGATCTGTACAATCCCAGATTTTTCCCCGGGAAGCCGTTGAAAAGGGAGCGCAAACTCAGGAAAAAAGGCTTTGCATAAAGAAAAACCAAACTTACCTCCGGGAATATATTCCCCTCCAGGCACAAGAATGCGCTTATCATAGCTGGTAACTTCCCCTTGCAAAGACAAACATTCAGCAGCATTGTACAAGTGCATAACCCCATTTTTATCTTCCCATCTTTCCATCCCCATGATAACAGCACATTGAAAACGTTCTGATAGTGCACGAATCCAATCTAGGTTTGTAAAAAACTCGTTCCAAAATTTATTAGGAACCAGACTCTCTAAAACTTGTTGATTTTCATGGAAAGAATATGCTTGCCTATGCAAACCAAAAGGAACGCTGACCTCAGGGAAAACAATGACATCTACGGGAGGACAAATACCTTGGCATAAAGAAACTAGATTACTCCAAATAGCACTAGCGGTCCTTGCTCCTTGCATATGGGGACTGTACCCCGGTTGCACAATAGCAACTCGAAGAACCTCCTCATTAGAAAAATGCCTTCTTACATATTCGTAATAAGTTCCTCCTAAAAAATAAGGGAAAGCACAGCATACCAGCCATAATCCGTAAGAAAAAGATTTTCTAAAGACTAATACCGAACAGCATCCTAAATTGGTAGCAATGACTACAAAGCTCTGCCCCGCCCATCCAAAAAAGCTTCCAAATTGCCTTCCATAAGCTGTTGCTGCAAGAGGCCAGCCAATGAAATCAAAAGAAACTCCCGAAAGCAACCCATAATAGCGCACAGACTCTATAGCTACCCAAACTCCGGGGAGCCAAAACAGAGCCCCCCAATATTGCTTGCGGAAACAGAGTACGACAAGACAAGAAAAACTTGCGAAAGTAACTGCAAGATAAGAAATAAGTAGGCACCAAACGAAGTAGATACTTGTCCCTACATAAAAATCTTCAAGCATCCATGAAAAATGAAAACCTTCAACGGACCAAGTCCAAAAAAAGGCTAGACACCAGATCTTCCTCCAGGACGAGCTATCTACTAAAGAAAGAAGCCCCCGCCAAAGCAATCCATATCCACACATGCAGCATATCACAGAAGCTAAAGTGCTGATATCAGGCTGAGCAAAACAGACTAGAACCCAGGAAAGGCCAATATACAAAACACTCTTAAACACGGGTGGGACTCCTCATTAGCTTGCATTAAAGACAGAAAATAAGAAAAGAATCCCTCAAAACGTAGTTCACAGTTTCAATCGGGAAGCTCTTCTCTGGTCAGCTTCATGGAAACGCCGAATTTCTTCTTGGGTTTCAGGGACTAGCTCTGGAATTTCCACAGGAGAATTATTTTCGTCTACCGCAACAAATGTAAAATACGCAGAAGTGATATGTCGCTGTTCCTGTTTATAAATATTTTCCGCCCAAACTTTTACTCCAACTTCTAAAGAAGTTCGCCAAGAGCGATTCACAGAAGCACAGCAAATGAGATTTTCTCCCATGTAAGCGGGAGCATAAAAACGCACAGCATCTACAAGAGCTGTTACACAAATACTTTCACAATGACGTTCGGCAACCACTAAAGCTAACCGATCCAATAAACTCATGAGTAATCCGCCAAAGATAGTATTATTTGTATTCAAGTCGTTAGGAAATATTTTATAGATGTGATCGTTTATACAACTGGCAGAAACTGTTTTCTTTTTATCTTTAATATTCTTCCTCACAGAAACCTTCTATACACCAAATAGTCTCTATCCCGACCAGTCTTAGAGTTATTGATCCCTCTCTATCCCCCAGCCTGCTCTGTAGCGGATAGTAGTACCGGAATAGAAGAAAAGCAAGGAATTCCTTGGAAGACTACAATCCTAAAAAAGGATTATTTGCTTGAGTAAACCCTGTGCCCTTTTTCCGAGATTTGATCTCGCTACGAATAGAAAATAAAAGGTCCTGATCAAAGTCCATTTTTGAAGCCCATAATAGATATTCTAGCGGAATATCTGTGAACAACCGTCCTTTATACTTCCCTAATGGCATATATTTCATTTTAATAGGTTTAGACAGAATATGTGTTACTTGGGACAAAGTACGGAATCTTTTTGTTAAGTGTTTAAACACCTTAACATTCATTTCCACATCTTTCATTGCTCGGTGATTCCCTTGATGAGGAACATTGAAATGCCTCGCTAGGGCTTCTAAAGAATTATTAGGGCTATCGCCATATTCTTTCGCCAAACGCAAAGTATCAATCACATAATGCTGCTTCGGAAGAAGAGTCTCTCCCAAACGCTCACTTTCTTGCGAAAGCACTTGTAAATCAAACCCTACATGGTGCCCAACAATATAATCCCGTTCCTTAAAGAAACCCTTGATTGTAGAGAATACCTCACTAAATTTCGGTTTGTCTTTTAACATGGCATCAGAAATCTTATGAATCTTTTGAGACTCCGCTGAAACAGCACGCTCTGGATGAATAAGAAACTCCACAGAATCAATTACTTCATCGAATGTAAACCGAATCGCAGCAAATTCAATAACTCGATCTTTTTTTACATCCAATCCTGTCGTTTCACAATCCAAACAAACGAACTCTATATCTTTCAACAATACCACGCTCTAATCTTTCCCCATAAAAAAGCCTAAGTCACAATCTTCTGCGACTTCTATAACCACTTCCCTCTGCGAATCCGCAAGAAGACACATATGCACACAAACACTCTTACGAAACTGTGGAAGTAGATTCACTACTTCTGGCCACTCGACACAAATGAGATCCTCTTCCTCTGCATCTTGGAAAAGCCCCTCTCCGGACTTAACATGCATCGTCTCAAGACGATACAAATCGTAGTGACAGACCCTTCGCCCCATTGCTTCATAAACATGAAGTAAAGAGAAAGAGGGACTGGCCACCTGACCGACGGCAGTCTCTCCCAAAAAGCCTTGAACGATTCCTCTAACAAACTCTGTCTTCCCAGCGCCGTAATCGCCAGATAATAAAACAACCATACCGGGAATCAGGAGATGCCCGAGCTTTGCAGCTAAGTCTATAGTCTCTTCACAAGAGTCCGTTACTCTTCTGTATCTACCCATTGGCTAATGTACTCATGAAACGCTGTGTCATCTGCAAGACTTTCGACAAACTCAGCGATCTTTTCTTCCTCTAAAGCATCTTGCAATAAAGTCAAAAACGAGCTTTCTAACTGAAACTTGTTCTGATTTTGTACTTCTTCAAGCGTCATAGGACGTAAATAAGAAGTTTTAAAATCTTCCAAGAGAGTTGGCAAACTATGGAACAACTTCCCCGTAATTGCGGAAGCATATACAGTTTTAATGAGAGGTTCTTTCGGAGGGACAATATATGCCCTGATTACTTCGGGGTCATCTGATACTAGAAACCGCTTTACAGCCACACCAGCCTGTCTCTCTTTATTCTGAGGACAAGAGGAAAGCCAGTCATAAACGGCATCCAGAGGATTTGCATAGACATTATCAGCAAAGACTTTCCCAGTAAACGGACAAATATAGATACGCTTTGTCTGTTCATTCACCTCTGGCTTCCCAGAAGAAATTTGAATCTCTGTTTCTCTCCAGATCTTTTTATCCGCTTCTAAAAGCGCAATAGCATCTTCTGCGCTTTTAAAAATGACCTTGTCCCGAACAAAAACAACCGGACTCAAATGCAAAGACTGCTCTAAATAAAACAAGTACGTTGCCAACAATTCTGGGGATTTTTGTTTTTTCAAAAACTGGAGAAGTTTTTGTTTGATACTTCCAGAAATATTCATACTTATCCTTACTTTTTTCAGCTGCTTAACAGCAACTTGACTCTTCTTTTAATCACCAGCTTTCTTCTAAAAAGAAAGGCCTTTGCCCATATCCCTGTTCTCTACCTACTCTCACTTCCTTGCAAAAGTATTTTTACAAAAAGCAAAACAGGCTTAACCTCCCCAGACTCTAGGGGTAGGGGCATCCTGAATCGACTACATGCTATCATGATTTTCCGTTAGGCACAAGCTCATTACGTTTTCAATAAAACTTTGAATTCAAACGAAAAATTTCTATGCAAAAAAAGAAAATCATTTTTCCTTGAAACTTTGCATCAGTGACTCTAAAAATTTTTGTTCTATATAACCTTGTTCTTCTGGTTTGTAAAGAGAACCCCAAATATGCATGGTTAACTTTCAACTAGAAAATCCATTACGCTTAACCTTTTATTAAAAAAGCGTTCCTTTTATACTGGCACATCATGCAGCTATGGCGGAACCGGTAGACGCGCTAGATTCAGGTTCTAGTGAGCTTTTGCTCATGGAAGTTCAAGTCTTCTTAGCTGCAACATTCTTTTCAATAAGTGCCCAAAAATAGGGGCATCTTTCTTGACTTTTGCATAGAGGTTATGGCTAACTGGCTTTTCAGAACACGGCTAACTCCGTTTGCTAGCAGTTCTTAGGGAAGCCCTGAAACCTCCCTGCAAGGATTTATATAGATTTTTAAATTAGGAATAAGTTTTATGGTCCAAATTGTATCTCAAGATAATTTCGCTGATAGCATTGCTTCTGGGCTAGTCCTTGTCGATTTTTTTGCTGAATGGTGTGGCCCTTGTAAAATGCTTACCCCAGTATTAGAAGCATTGGCAGCAGAACTTCCTTATGTAACTATCCTGAAATTGGATATTGATGCTTCTCCCCGCCCTGCAGAACAATTTGGCGTTTCCTCCATTCCAACGCTCATCCTCTTTAAAGATGGAAAAGAAGTAGAGCGCAGCGTCGGCTTGAAAGATAAAGATTCTCTAGTCAAGCTTATTTCTAAACATCAATAAAGTGATTCATAAAAAAGGCCGAGAGTTTCTCGGCCTTAAGATACTTCAAAATAAATTCTGATAATTTTGTCGAGCCACTTCATACATAACAATCCCTACAGAAGTAGCTAAATTTAAAGATCGCGTCCCTTCAATCATAGGAATATACAAGCACTGAGATGAATAGGCATCCAGAACTGTTTGTGGTAAACCTCTTGATTCTGCCCCAAAAATGTAAGTGCCATCTAGTGGAAGCTCTCGTTCTCCATAGTAGGAAGAGCCTTTTGTAGTTAAACAGAAAATTTTTTCTCTGGGGATTCCCCTAAGAGCCTCTTCTAAAGAATCAACTACAGACAAAGAAAGCCGATCCCAATAATCCATCCCAGCTCTCTTTACAAACTTATCCGCTAAAGAAAAACCCAAGGGCCGAACTAATATTAGCTCGGCCCCCAAAGCTACACACGTTCTACCAATATTCCCTGTATTTTGAGGAATATCCGGATTATGAAGAACTATGCGCATAAAAAATCCTAATAATTACTCCGCAACGGATACATTATCGTCATTTGCCTCAATTAACTTCACTTCAAAAATGAGTAAGGAATTTGGAGGCAATTGTCCTGATGTTCCATAAGCTAAATCAGGATGTATATACAGAACCCGAACTTCTCCTTCTCGCATTCCTTGCATTCCTTGAGAGAATCCAGAAATGACTTTTGTCAAAGGCAGTAAAATAGGGTCCTTATTTTTCTCAGAAGTGTCAAAAACTTTCCCATTGATGAAACTTCCTGTGTAGTGCAATAAAGCGTTAGGTTTACCCGTAAGAACTCGTCCCGTTCCTTCTTTTACGATACGGTACTGTAACTTATTAGGCTCTAGCTCAATTACACCTTCTTTATCTTTATTCTCTTTCAAGAATTTTTCTGCAGAAGCTAAATTCTCTGAACATTTTTTCTCAAAACTTGCCTTCTGCACTAAAGCCATTTGCGTTTCGTATTCAGAATCCGTCAAAGGAGCACTTTTTCCTTCTATTTCAGACTGCATGCCTTTAATAACCTCAGTAAGATCTAATGTAAAATCTTCTGTGGAACTCAATTGTCGAGCTAACAAATGTCCGAAGGTTCTTGATAATTTTTGATTGTCTGTGAGTACAGAATCTTCTACCATGTCTTTCCCCATCGCAGATGTTTGCGAACCACCGTTATTATCGCACCCTAAAATAGGCAGGGCGACTGCAAACATAAGCATCCAACTTAATATATTTTTCATTCGTTTCTTCCTTAGTTGCACCCGATTTCTCAGACGCGCTTTTTTTAAAACCATTTACTCAAGTAAAAGACCTGCACCTATCACCCACTGTAAAAAAAAGCTCGTTTTCTCAACTTTTAGAGCAGAAACGATATTACAGTTTCAGCCCCAATTCTTTTAATTGTATCGGCAAAATTTCTGAAGGTGCCGACATCATTAAATCTCCAGCTTTCTGCGTCTTAGGAAACGCAATAACCTCTCGAATAGTTTCTGCCCCTGTAAGAACCATCATAATGCGGTCCAATCCTAAAGCAATCCCTAAATGAGGCGGCGTCCCAAAACTTAATGCATCGATAAAAAATCCGAACTTTTCTTTCACACTTTCTTGCGACAGCCTTAATAAAGAAAATATTTTATTTTGCAAATCCGGATTATGTATACGCTGAGAACCGGAAGCTATTTCATATCCATTCAGCACCAAATCATAGCTTGATGAGCGAACGGACAGAGGATCCTTATCCAACAGAGGAATATCCTCTTCTAATGGAGCTGTGAATGGATGATGCTCTGAGCACAGCTCGCCTTCTTCCTTAGCAAAAAGAGGGAAGTCTGTAATCCACACAAAATTGTATTGTTCTGCATCATAAAGCTGCCGCTCTTTTGCGATTAATCTGCGTAAATGATCCAATGACTGGTTCGCAATAGCCTCTGGAGCTGCTATCAATAATAAAATATCTTGATCTTTGGCCTCAAAAGCTTCGAACATTTCATGGAAAACCTCTTCTGAAGCAAATTTCGCTACATTCGAAGAAATCCCCCCATCCTGGTTTTTAATCCACACTAATCCCATGGCTCCATAACGCTTCACAAAATCAGTATAGACATCCAACTGTTTTCTTGAGATATCAGCGCCACCAGGGACACAAAATCCTTTAACTGTTCCTCCTTGTGCCAACTGATCTAAGAAAATGGAAAAGGAGAATTTTTTGGCGTATTCGCAACAATTTTTAAGACGCAAACCAAAGCGTAAATCTGGTTTATCTGTCCCGTAAAACTCTTTTGCTTCTTGATACGTCATTCTTTGGAAAGGAATGGATAACTCAATCCCTTTCACAGCAAATAAACGCGTGACCAATTCCTCTACTATTGGAAAGAGATCTTCCGGTCCTCCAAAGCTCATTTCCATATCAATTTGCGAAAACTCAGGTTGACGATCCGCACGTAAATCTTCATCACGGAAACAAGTTGCTATCTGGAAATAACGATCTAACCCTCCAACCATCAAAATCTGTTTAAATAGCTGTGGAGATTGTGGAAGAGCATAGAAATTCCCTGGATATATCCGCGAAGGCACTAAGTAATCCCGAGCTCCTTCAGGAGTAGATTTCCCTAAAACAGGGGTAACAACCTCAGTAAAACCTTGTTCATCTAGATATTGTCTGCAAGCCAACATAACTTTATGCCGACACATCAATCTGTCCACAATATCCCCTCGCCGCATATCAAGATAGCGATAAGTCAATCGTAGCTCTTCATTTACATTAATATGCTCATCAGAAATGGAAAATGGCAAATTTTGAGCTCGAGACAACACCTCTAAATGAGAAACCTCAACTTCAATACTTCCTGTAACCAAATTGGGATTTTCCATTCCTCCTAAACGAGCGCAAACAAGACCTTCTACACAAAGCACCCATTCAGACCGGACTTGATCCATAAGCCGATGAAGTTCTGGGTTCTCTTCCTGACGACAGACGATCTGTGTAATCCCAAATCGGTCTCTCAAATCAATAAAAACAACTCCACCATGGTTACGGTAACGATGCACCCACCCAGACAAACGAACATGTTCCCCAACATGATTAAGGGACAACTCATTACATTTATGCGTTCTGTACTTCATAAACCAACCTTTGTTCTACATCTTGTTGAGCCCCTGAAAAGCTTTGATGTAGAGACATATCTTTAACTATAAACTGTTTCGTAGACAGCTCTTGCTCGCCTACAAAGCAAACAAAGCCCACCTGTTGATCAGCAGCATCTTTAAGTGCTGTTTTTGGTTTCTTATGAGCCCAATCTACTTCCGTTGCAACACCTAAATGACGCAAATGCTTCGCCCAAGAAAAACAAAAAGCATCCGCACTCTCATCCATAGGAATCAATCGCAATCGACGTGGAGCTGTTGGCAAAGCAGCTCCTTGTTCTAATAAAGTTTGAATTACCCTTTCTAACCCCACTCCGAAACCAAAAGCAGGCATTGCGGGGCCACCGGATTGTGCCACTAACTCATCATAACGTCCCCCACCTCCTAGCGCATAGGAATGGTCACCAACAACAGTTACAGCTTCAAACACTAGATCGGTGTAATAATCTAATCCGCGAACCAACCGTGGATTAATTTTATAAGGGATCCCCAAAACCTTTAACTCAGCTAACACCGAATCAAAATAATTCAAATCTTGATCATCAACGTAATCTAGAATAGAAGGAGCCTGTTCAATAAAGGCTTGGTCTTCTGGCTCTTTAGAATCTAAAATGCGCAACAAATTCGCATGGAACCGTTCTTGGCTTAGCGTAGATAATTTGTCTAAATCTTTACGGAAAAACTCTCGCAATGCCTCATCATAACGAGCCCGGGTCTTCCGGCCCCCTAAAAAATTTACTTGGATCTGCATATGCTTAAGCCCAACTGCCGCATAAAAATCCCACAGTAAAGACAAAACTTCAGCATCTCGCAAAGGATGCCGCACACCAATAGCCTCTAACCCAAACTGATGGTGCTGCCGGTAACGCCCAGATTGCTGCCGTTCATAACGAAACATTGGCAAAATATAATAAATTTTATTGTCTTTACGCATATCAGCAGAATGATCCAGCAAAGCTCGAACAACGGCTGCAGTTCCTTCTGGACGCAAGGTTAAAGAGCGCCCCTTTTTATCCAAAAAAGTATAAACTTCCTTTTTTACAATGTCGCTGTGCTCACCAACACGTAAGAAAGTCTCCGTCTTTTCAAAAACTGGCGTGCGAATCTCATCAAACCCATACAAATTACATATACGGTGAGCAGCATGTTCAACCGTTTTCCATAGAAAAGAATTTCTCCAAAGATTCTTTGAATTTGTTACATAGGGGAAAATATCGAAAACGCCTTTCGGCAATACGTTACTCATTCTGTATAACCGGATTATACTCCGCTAAGAGACTTGCAATCTAATTTTACTTTCTTAAAGTTCTTTTTTGCATAAAGAACGAGCCCATCATGTTACACCAAAAGAGTTTTCAGGACTACACGAAAACCCTACCCCTCCCATTGCCATTATTCCTCCATCGATTTGACTGCAACTTAGCTTCCGTCTCTTTTAAAAACAGCAAACGGGTTGTCTTCTAAAAGCTATTGAGCTAAATGAAAGGAGTATTGACGACATTACTGCGATTGTCCAATATGATGCCCGGGCTGGTCTAGCCTAGACTGATGGCAAAAAACGAGGTCTTAGAAGCTGATACTTCCGTTGTAACACGCGTTTGTATTTTTCTTAAGCTTCTAGAGCAAACACACTTGAATCGAGCGAACACCTATGAATCTATGGACCAAAATTTTTCAGCCTCCTCGCCACATTAAAGAAATCAGTGATCCGGAGTTGGTTAAAAAGCAATATAAATACTGGAGAGTGCGTATCTTTTACAGCATGTTTTTTGGTTACGTGTTCTTCTATTTTACAAGGAAAAGCTTTACCTTTGCTATGCCAACTCTAATTGCAGATCTTGGATTTGATAAGGCGCAACTAGGGATTATTGGCAGTACACTCTACATTACTTACGGCATTAGTAAATTTGTAAGCGGTGTGATGTCAGACCAATCCAACCCTCGCTATTTCATGGCGACCGGATTAATTATTACTGGCCTCTCTAATATCTTCTTTGGCCTATCGTCTACCGTGCCTTTGTTTGTGCTGTTTTGGGGAATTAATGGTTGGTTCCAAGGATGGGGCTGGCCTCCTTGTGCACGTCTACTGACTCACTGGTATTCTAAATCAGAAAGAGGAACTTGGTGGAGCGTCTGGAGTACTTCTCACAATATTGGAGGAGCTTTAATCCCTGTTTTGACTGGAATCGCTATCGATTATGCAGGATGGCGAGGAGCTATGTTTATCCCAGGAATTATTTGCATTATCATGGGATTTATCTTAATTGACCGTTTGCGAGACACTCCACAATCGCTAGGGCTTCCGGCTATAGAAAAGTTTAAAAAAGAAGACCTTTCTCATCCGCATGAGGAAACTACCGCGGATATTTTGGAAGAGGAGGCCGAAAGAGAGCTTTCCACTAAAGAAATTTTATTTACTTACGTGTTATCAAATAAATGGTTATGGTTCCTATCCTTCGCTTCCTTCTTCATTTACGTAGTCCGCATGGCAGTGAACGATTGGAGCGCTCTTTATCTCATTGAGACAAAGAATTATTCCACAGTAAAAGCGAATCTCTGCGTATCTTTGTTTGAAATTGGCGGATTATTTGGTATGCTATTAGCGGGCTGGTTATCCGACACCATTTCTAAAGGAAAGCGAGGGCCAATGAATGTAGTCTTCTCGCTGGGATTACTATTCTCTATCTTGGGATTATGGGGAACTCATGATCGTTCTATATGGTGGGCAGATGGAGCATTTCTATTTATCATCGGCTTTTTCCTTTTTGGACCACAAATGATGATCGGATTAGCAGCCGCAGAATTATCACATAAAAAAGCCGCTGGAACGGCCAGTGGTTTTACAGGATGGTTCGCCTATTTCGGAGCTGCTTTTGCTGGATATCCTCTAGGAAAAGTTGCCCAAGATTGGGGATGGCATGGATTCTTTGTTGCTCTCTTAGCCTGTGCTTTGATTGCACTCCTGTTCTTCTTGCCAACATGGAATGCATCCGAGCAGAGTTTAAGAAAACATAGTCACTAAGTAAAGAGCTGTTTTGACCTGGATTCCTTTACATTGTCACTCTCAATACTCCATTCTGGATGCAACGTGCTCAATCAAAAAGTTTGTTGCTAAAGCTGTGGAGTATCACATTCCCGCGCTCGCTCTTACCGATCACGGGAATTTGTTTGGAGCAGTCGATTTTTATAAAACCTGTAAACAAAACGCTATTAAACCTATCATTGGCTGCGAACTATACGTCGCTCCTTCTTCTCGATTTGATAAAAAGAAAGAAAGAAAAAGCCAGGTGGCCAATCACCTTATCCTACTCTGCAAAGATGAAGAGGGATACCGCAACCTTTGCTTACTTTCCTCTTTAGCTTACACTGAAGGCTTCTACTATTTCCCTCGCATTGATAGAGAACTTTTGAAGCAGCATTCAAAGGGATTGATCTGTTTATCAGCCTGTCTGTCGGGGTCTATTGCTCAAGCAGCATTGGAATCTGAAGAAGCTTTAGAGAAAGATCTTTTATGGTATCAAGATCTTTTCCAAGAAGATTTTTTTAGTGAAGTGCAGCTTCACAAATCTTCGGAAGAAAAAATTGCACTTTTTGAAGAAGAGTGGTTAAGGCAAAACTACTACCAATTCATTGAAAAACAACTCAAAGTTAAAGATGCGGTTTTAACAGTATCTAAACGTCTTGGAATTTCTTCGGTTGCCACCAATGATATCCACTATTTGGATCCAGACGATTGGCTTGCACATGAAATTTTGCTAAACGTGCAATCCAGAGAACCTATTCGAACAGCGAAACAAAATACTTACGTTCCCAATCCTAAACGGAAAACGTATCCCAGTAGGGAATTTTATTTCAAATCTCCCCAGGAGATGGCCGAACTATTCGCAGACCATCCAGAAACTATTTCCAATACTTTGATCGTTGCTGATCGTTGTAACTTGGAACTCGACTTTGTTACTAAACATTATCCTATTTACGTCCCAGAAGATTTACAAAAAAAAGGCTCCTACTCTGAAGAAGAACGCTATAACGCATCTTCTGCTTTTTTAGAACAACTGTGCGAGCAAGGGCTCAAAACCAAATACACTCCAGAACTTTTAGGACATATCGCACAAAAATTCCCAGAGAAAGACCCTCTTACGGTAGTTAAAGAACGACTCAGTCTAGAATCAACTATCATTATATCCAAAGGGATGTGCGACTATTTGCTTATAGTTTGGGATATTATTAATTGGGCGAAAGACCATGGAATCCCCGTCGGCCCAGGCCGAGGCTCTGGAGCTGGTTCCGTTATGCTCTTTCTCTTAGGGATAACCGAAATCGAACCCATTCGCTTTGATCTCTTCTTCGAACGATTCATTAACCCCGAACGATTATCCTATCCAGATATCGATATCGATATCTGTATGATTGGACGAGAAAAAGTCATTAACTATGCGATAGAGCGTCATGGGAAAGAAAATGTGGCCCAAATTATTACATTTGGCACCATGAAAGCTAAAATGGCTATCAAAGATGTTGGAAGAACTCTAGATACTCCCCTATCTAAAGTGAATCTCATTGCTAAGAAAATTCCAGATCTCAATGCTACCATTGCTTCCGCATTAGAGTCTGATCCTGATTTACGGCAACTCTATATAGACGATGCGGAAGCAGCAGAAATCATTGATATGGCGAAAAAGCTAGAGGGCTCTATCCGCAATACCGGAGTACATGCTGCGGGAGTCATCATCTGTGGGGATCCACTCACCAATCATATTCCGATTTGCGTGCCTAAAGACTCTTCGATGATTTCTACGCAGTATTCTATGAAGCCTGTCGAAAGTGTTGGCATGCTTAAAGTGGATTTTTTAGGTTTAAAAACCCTAACAAGTATTCACGTTGCTACAAAAGCGATCTACAAAAAAACCGGCATTTTACTACAAGCTGCAACCCTTCCGTTAAACGACCGCAATACATTTTCTCTCCTTCATCAAGGAAAAACCATGGGAATCTTCCAAATGGAATCTCGTGGGATGCAGGAACTTGCTAAAAACTTACGCCCTGATGCTTTTGAAGAAATCATAGCTATTGGGGCTCTCTATCGCCCCGGACCTATGGATATGATTCCATCATTTATCAATAGGAAACATGGGAAAGAAAATATTGAGTACGACCACCCCTTAATGGAGCCTATCCTGAAAGAAACTTTTGGGATTATGGTTTACCAAGAGCAAGTCATGCAAATTGCAGGATCATTAGCAAAATACTCCCTAGGAGAAGGGGATGTTTTACGTCGAGCCATGGGGAAAAAAGACCACGAACAAATGGTCAAAGAACGTGAAAAATTTTGCTCAAGAGCATCCGCCAATGGCATTGATCCTTCCATAGCCACGACTATTTTCGATAAAATGGAAAAATTTGCGTCCTATGGATTTAACAAATCTCATGCCGCTGCTTATGGGCTCATAACCTACACAACAGCCTATCTTAAAGCAAATTATCCAAAAGAATGGCTCGCAGCTCTTCTTACCTGCGATTACGATGACATTGAGAAAGTTGGGAAACTCATTCAAGAAGCTCATAGCATGAATATTCCCGTCCTTCCCCCTGACATTAATGAGTCCGGCCAAGACTTCGAAGCAACACAAGAAGGCATTCGTTTTTCACTAGGAGCTGTCAAAGGCGTAGGCGTGAGCATTGTGGACAGCATCGTTGAGGAGCGAGAAAAAAATGGCCCTTATCGAAGTTTGCAGGATTTTGTACAACGATCTGATTTTAAAAAAGTTACCAAAAAACAGCTTGAATCCCTAGTCGATGCAGGAAGTTTTAATTGCTTTGAACCTAATAAGGACCTAGCTATAGCTATACTTAATGATCTGTATGATACTTTCTCCAGAGAGAAAAAAGAAGCTGCAACAGGAGTTCTCACCTTCTTCTCTCTTAATAGCATGACTAAAGATCCTGTCAAAGTAACTATCTCTCCCGAAAATATTGTTCGACGTTCAGACAAAGAATTATTAAAACGAGAAAAAGAATTACTTGGAGTCTATTTAACTGCTCATCCTATGGACGCAGTTAAGCACTTACTTCCATTTTTATCTGTAGTTCAGTCAAAAGATTTTGAAGGACTACCACATGGATCTGTTGTTCGAACTGTCTTTTTAATTGATAAAGTCACAACTAAGATTTCCTCTGTAGAACACAAAAAATTTGCGCTTCTACAAGTTAGTGATGAAGAAGATTCCTATGAACTTCCGATTTGGTCTGATATGTATGCAGAATACCAGGATCTATTGGAAGAAGACCGTCTTATCTATGCAATTTTAACTATAGATCGACGTAGTGATTCCCTCCGGCTCTCCTGCCGCTGGATGAGGGACTTATCCTCTGTTAATGATACAGTCATAACAGAATGCGATGAGGTTTATGATAGACTCAAAAATCAAAAAATATACTCTTCAACAAAAAAATCAACTGGAGGGCAATCGCAAGCAATGGTGAAAAAAGAAGAACCTAAGGCGATCCCGCCAGTAACCATCTCTTTAGATTTAAATAGACTACGTCACAGCCACTTATTCACTCTAAAAGGACTTATACGTAAGTACTCGGGATCACGCGCGCTCTCTCTTGTGTTCACAAAAGATAACCAACGGATTGCCTCAATTTCTCCGGATTCCGATTTTTTTGTTACAGAAGATATCTCAGCCTTCCTTCAAGAAATTGAAACAACAGACATCCCTGCTCGTATTCTAGCTACTGCTGTATAATTTTGACTTACGATCTATAAATCTTCTCTGTCGCTATTGTGGGCGGGTTTTTAATATCTTAATTGACACGCTTAAAAAACTTCTTTAATATTTAGAGAATTTGTTTTTTTTAGGTTGCACATCATAATGAAAACTATTCTCGCTACTTTATGCCTAATCTTATGCGCTTCCTGCTGTTCAAAAGGAGCTTGCGAAACTCGCATCAAACACACTTTTTCAGAAAAAAAATTTCAAAAATACTCTCCCGTTCCTAAACACCCTTTGTCTGAGCAAACCCACCTGTATGCTAAATCGTGTTCTATAGAACTAGAACAGACGCAACTTCCTACAAGTACCCTCACACGTTACGTCTCTTCGACCCCTACTGATTCTTTGTCTTCTAAACCTTTAGCAGCAGTCTATGTACTAAGCCACCCTCTGATACAGCATAAAGCTTCGCTTCTTCGGAATAAAAACACGAAGTCTAAAATATTCCGTGAATGCCTAAAAGAAATCTCTTTAGGCGTTTGCTATGAAGCAACCCGCGATCTCGCCCTTAAAAATATCTCTATTCAAACCCCCTTAATGCAAGCAGAATGCCCTCATCTTACTGGGACTAAAATTGTTGTTATTCCAGTATTAAGAGCTGGACTCGGAATGGTGGATGGATTCCTTGCTCTGGTTCCTAATGCTAAAGTAGGACTTATTGGCATGAGTCGAAATCACGAGACATTCCAACCCTCTTCCTACTGTTGCAAACTACCTGAAGACATTGCTGACTGCCACGTGTTTATCGTTGATCCCATGTTAGCAACTGGTGGATCGGCTTCAGCAACTATTCAACTAGTGAAGGAACATGGCGCTAAAAACATTACTCTACTCAATGTTTTAGCAGTGCCCGAAGGAATCGAACGCATTCAAAAAGATCACCCTGATGTAACTATCTATGTAGCCTCTCTCGATGAAAAATTGAATGAATCCGCTTATATTCTTCCTGGATTAGGTGATGCCGGAGATCGTCTCTGTGGGACATCCAATCCATCCTAATCTGTTTTTGAAGAAAGATTTAATAAACGAGGGGGCTGCATTTCCACCCTCGTTTTTTTAGGGAGATAAAAAGAGAAAGAGAAGAGTACTCAATAGAGATCAAGAGAAAAAGCAAAGGTGCTATTTGCGATGAGAAGGGGCAAAATCGAAGGGTTTTCCTGTAATGGCATTAATATATTCAACACGAACACTACTATCCGAAGCGGCAATAGAAACTTTGTATACGGGAACATGAATATGCTCAGAACTCAAAATAAAGAAGTTGTCTCCAAAGATCATCTCTACTAGATTTTGAATGCGATCTTCTGGGTATACAATCGAGCAAACTGTGGCTCCTTTTGGTTTAGCTAACCAAACAGGAGACGAATTAAATACAGTCATGCACCCTTTGATTGGTTGCGGTTGCTGGAAGTGGCTATAAATCAAATTATCATGAGTAAATATCAATTTTTTCTTCTGACACGCACGGATTACCCGATCAGCACGAACATTGCGCATAGACAAAGCTTGAGAAAGCACCTCTTTAGGAGCAGCTCCTCCCATACCTGCTAAAATTTGCATAAGTTGTACGTCTTGTTTTCCTGCCTTCAACATGAGACATTCTCTAAAGCCTTTAGAATAAGTCCAAGATCCAGTATTCAATACCATTTCCCCATTGGACAAGCTCCAAAGCACAGCTCCTTCATGACTTCCTGCGCGCTTATCTTCTTCTCCAGAAAATCGGACACGCATAAGAACATGAGGAACAAAAAGCAATTCGGCAGAAGCTTTATCTTTTGCAAACATCGCCAAAACTTGCTCTTCAGATATACGTCTTTCGAATACACATAAACGCTCATTACCGGAAATTTTTCGAACGAGTTGCGAGCTTTTCTCAACAAGTTCTACTCCATAATCCATAGCGAATTGTTTGATTCTATGTGAATAAGGGATCTTTTCCCAAAAGACAATAGAACTAAAAATTGCCGCAATAAAAACAACTTTCTTCATAAACAAACCTTTTTATTTATTTTAATAAATAAAAACTCCTATTCCAAATGTTTTTTTATTTTTTGTTAAACAAAAGCTGTAAGAGATTTGACAAATTCTCTTTTTCTTTTTTATGATGACGCTTTGTTATCGTTATCCCGCGTCTAACTATGAGAGTCATTTTAAGAGCACTTTGCTTGTTTCTTTTGTTGCCTTGCGGTTGTTATGCACGAGTGCCTACTTTTGAACCTTTCTTAGGTTCCATGGCTCCCAAAAAATATACTCCCAAGTATTCTCCGGAACTCTATTTCGAAAAGGGAGATCACTATTTTCAGGCTAAAAAATTTAAACAAGCCCTCCTTTGTTTTGGGATGATAACACATCATTTTCCGGAGCACGCTCTACGTCCTAAAGCACAATTTCTTACTGGGATTTGTTATCTCGAAATGGGACACCCAGATTTGGCAGATAAGGCATTAACACAATATCAAGAGCTCTCCGACACAGAATACTCAGAACAATTATTCTCTATTAAGTATTCTATCGCACAAAGTTTCGCTAACGGGAAGCGCAAAAATATTGTCGCTTTAGAGGGTTTTCCTAAGTTATTGAAAGCTGATACAGATGCTTTACGTATTTTCGATGAAATTGTTACAGCTTCTTCTGATGTGGACCTTAAAGCTGATGCTCTCTACTCAAAAGGAGCTCTTTTATTCGCTCAGAAGGAGTACTCTGAAGCCATCAAAACTTTAAAAAAGGTCTCTCTTCAGTTTCCTTCTCATTCTCTTTCCCCTAAGGCATTCTCTCTCATTGCAAAAATTTACTGCTTACAAGCCTTGCAAGAGCCTTACAACGAACAATACCTACAAGATGCCCGAGCGAACGCTGCAGCTTTACGAAAACAACATCCTAATCATCCTAGCAATTCAGAAGTGGCGAACTATATCCACCGTATGTGTGAAGCATATGCTTCTTGCTTGTATTCTACTGGGCGCTTTTACGAGAAAAAGCGAAAGGCCTCTTCTGCAAAAATGTATTACTCGATAGCATTGGAGAGTTTTCCAGAAACCTCTTATGTCGCTAAATGTAACAAACGATTGGAGCGGCTCTCTAAACAAATTAGTTAAGCAAACAGAATGGCTTTTTCGTACAAGCTTAGATTTTCCTGGTTAAACAGCCTTGTTTTTTGCGCATTTTTACTACCTTCCTGCGGCTACACCGTAGTCTCTCCTTACAGAGTAGACAAGGAACTCTCTTTATCTAAAGGGATTTATATCTGCCCTATAGCAGAAGATTCATTAGGAGAGGTTGTTTCAGCTCTTTCTTATGAGTTAGAAAAACGCAACCTTAGAACACGATTGCATGAATCCTCAGCCGATTATGTACTCAAAGTCCTACTTTTCAATGAAACAGATGAAAACATCGGATTTGCTTTTACTCCTAAAAAACCAGGAGAACAAACAGCAAAACACTTTATCGTCTCCAATGAAGGGCGTTTAGCTTTATCCGCAAAAGTACAGCTGATTAAAAAATGCTCTCAAGAAGTAGTAATAGAAAAGTGTTTGAGAGAGTCCGTTATCTTTGATTTTCAACCAGATCTAGGCACTGCGGATGCCCATCAGTTAGCTCTTGGGCAATTCGAGATGCATAATGAAGCAACAAAAAGTGCCCATCGTATTTTGTATTCAAAATTAGCAGAAACCATTGTACAGCAGGTATACTATGACCTTTTCTGAAGGAGAACATGTTTTCCCTGCAATGTTACAAGAACTTTACACTATGCTCGATTTTGTAAAACGAGCTGGCTTTCGCTGTCATTGTTCTAAAGAAAAATTATTAAAATTAGAACTAGCTTGCGAAGAGATTCTTGTGAACATCATTACCCATGCTTATCGATCTTTGCCGTCCCCAGGATGGATCCGCATTCTTTGCACAGAAACCTCAAATGCTCTTTTAGTTAGGATCACAGATCATGGTCCGGCTTTTAACCCAATCACCGCCTCCCCAGACATCATGCGGCAAGATCTGCCGATCGAGCAAAGAAAAATTGGTGGATTAGGGATATTTCTAGCAAAACATTCTGTAGATGTTTTTGATTATGAGCGAGTAAACGATATGAATGTTGTTACACTAACATTATATACACAACCCCAAGATCAATGATCCCTGCTCCTTATTGAGAAGGGAACAAGGATCTTAACTCCTTTTCTGTATCTCGGATATCGTATAAATATCTTCGCAAAGCCTCTAAAATCAGGCTAGAATTGTTGTACTTCCCAGAAGCCTCAAAAGCTAATTCTGGAGAAAACTTCATATCTTGATTTAAAGCAATATAGCCTCGAGTAACAGCCTCTCCATTAATTAACCCAGGCACCAACCAAACAGCAAAATTTGTGTTAAATAAAGTGAGTTTATCTGAAGATTCTGATACGATGAAGTCATTGACAGCGCCATCAGCAAGTCCCTCAGCTTTAAAATCTAAAGCCGAACGCGCTAAAACATCAGAAATATCCAGAAAGCCCTCTGGAAAAGCTGTATTGTAGTTTGCCATTGAGTGACGGAAAAAATCCTCTAAAAAATCTAAACTCACTGCCATTTCCTCTTTCTCAAGGGTAATTTTTTATTAAAAGCGCCGTCAAGAGCTTTTTTGATATTCGTAACTGGAAGTTCTTAGAAAGCAGACCATCAGCAGGTTCTATGCGTATTCTTTCTTTGTTGTGCAGGTTCTTTATCTGCTCAAGTCCTCTTTTTCTACAGCCCGCTTCTTTGCTAGCCGCTTCTCCCGCCATCACAACAAAAGGATTAGCCGCCGCAGTCATGCACGCAGATTCCGGAGCTATTCTTAAAGAAAAGAACCTAGATCAAAAGATTTTCCCTGCAAGCATGACAAAGATTGCCACAGCCTTGCTCATCTTACGAAAACACCCTGATGTTTTAACTCGATTTATCACTATCCGAAGAGAACCTCTTACCTCCATCACCCCTCAGGCAAAACAACAATCCGGATACCGAAGTCCTCCCCACTGGCTGGAAACGGATGGTGTGGCCATCCAATTAAAATCCAAAGAAGAAGTTTCTGGTTGGGATCTTTTCCACGCACTTCTAATTAGTTCTGCCAACGATGCTGCTAATGTTCTGGCAGATGCTTGTTGTCAAAGTGTTCCCGCTTTCATGCATCAGCTCAATGATTTCTTAAAAGAGATTGGCTGTCAAAATACCCACTTTAATTCTCCTCACGGCCTCCACCACCCTGACCACTACACTACCGCTAGAGATCTAGCTATCATTATGAAAGAAGCGTTAAAAGAACCCCTATTCTGTCAGGTCATTCGCACAGCCTCCTATACCATGGAGTCAACAAATCTAAGCCCAGAAAGAACGCTATCTTCCACCAATCGCCTTCTTTCCTCTTCTTCAACCTACTTTTATCCTCCCTGTTTAGGAGGGAAAACAGGCACAACCAAAAGCGCAGGGAAAAATATTGTCTTTGCAGCAGAAAAGAATAACCGTTCGATTATCGTCGTGGCAGCCGGCTATTTTGGTCCTGCAGCACAACTTTACCAAGATGCTATCGCTGTATGTGAAGATTTATTCAATGAGCAGCTATTACGTTGCTTCTTGCTCCCTCCTGCTAGTCAGTACTCCGTGAAAACCAAATTTGGACCCATAACTGCCCCGGTATCTCAAGGAATTTATTATGACTTTTATCCTTCCGAAGGGGACCCCCTCTTATCCCTTTCTCTGGAATCGTCTAAAATCGCTTTCCCTATTCGACAAGGAGATCTTTTAGGTCACTGGATTCTATCCTCCCCCTCAGGAGAAAAAGTTCATTCCATCCCATTCCTAGCAGAAAGCGATATCCTTCCCTCCTTTAAGCAACGGATTCTTTTAACCAGTCTGCGAATCCTTACCTCGTATCGGACCTATGTCCTTATCTTGCTTTTCTTTTTGCTCAATCGAAAGAAAAAACATTCCCGAGCCACTAAAACTTTTTCTAACCCTTTTTTCTCTTAACTCTCTATCTTGGAAATCTTTAGCGGACTTTTTTTCCGCTTTTTTCTAAGATTTTTGCGTTGTTAGAGAAAGTCTTTTTCCTTTCCTGTTCTTTCTCAAGATCTTTTTTAGATTGTGTAAAGGACTCTTATGTTCACAAAAAAATTTTTTCACATATTTTTATTTCTCGGTCTTCTTCCCTCGCTTCTTTTCTCATCTTCTCCAACGCCTAAGCTATCCTCTACTTCAGGGAAAAATACCTCTTGCCTTCTTCATCTACTCAAACGTTGCCTCCCAGAAACCTCTCGTGACAAAAAAGAACGTTATTATCTTTTCCTAAAACACGTGACCCATGCGCTTAAACGCCCAGAAATATGGAATAATTTACAAAATCTTCTCTTGATTCTCATGCAGTTCGAACAATTTGCGGAACAAGCTGCGGGCTACCGTTATTATGAACAAATCCTTGCTCAAGTAATCGAAAAAAGAATTCACTTCCTACTATCAGAACAACAGGTTTCTGAACTTACCAATATATTCTCTCCCCCAATAGGAGATTCATGATCCCCTTTCGCCTTCACCATCTTTACACCTTACTAGATAGTTTGTTCTCTTCTCCTATTGGAGAAAGCAACAGGGTGGCAGCATACTTCAAAGAACACCCCGCCCTTGGCTCTAAAGATCGTCAATGGATAAACTCTCGTATTTTCACTATTCTACGTCACCGACGTTTACTAGAAACCTTGATTCTAGAAGAGGGTAAAGAGATCTCTTCACAAACATTAGTAGAAAAAGTAGAGGAAGGCGTAACTGAAAATATTGAACACTTTCAACACCTCCCTTGGGCCGTCCGCTACTCTGTATCTGATGATTTAGCAGAATGTTTGTCCGCGGATTACGGTGAAGAAGAAGCGATCCGCTTAGCTAAAATTTTTTTGGAAGAAGCGCCCTGTTCCATTCGCGTAAATACAAGACGTATTTCCGTAGATAAACTTCAAGAAGTCTTGCCTTTCTCTAGCCAAAGAGGCGCAGCCCCTTCCTCTTTACGTTTTGACAAGCGCTATCCTTTACAACATACGCGAGCATTCCGTAGAGGACTTTTTGAAATTCAAGACGAATCTTCTCAAATTATTACCAATGCCATTCTTGTTAAAGATTCCGATACTGTTTTAGATTTTTGTGCTGGAGCTGGAGGGAAGAGCCTGATTTTTGCCCAGAGAGCTCAACACGTAACTCTGCATGATAGCCGACCACAAGCATTAGAAGAAGCTCGCCAACGCCTATCTCGTTCGGGAATAAAAAATTTTACTATTGCTTCCCTTCCTCTTAAACAACATGGTTTCTCTTTAGTTGTGGTAGATGCTCCTTGTACAGGAAGCGGAGTCTTCCGACGCCATCCAGAAAAAAAATTACTCTTCTCAAAACAACTCCTTAAGAATAATTCCGTTGCTCAGGGAAAAATTTTAAAACAAGCGCAAACCTACGTAGCTCCTCGCGGACGATTAGTTTATATCACCTGCTCTCTTCTAAAAGAAGAGAATGAAAAACATACCTTACAAATGGAAGCTCTAGGCTGGAAATGTATTAAAGAAGTAAAGATCCCACTCATTTCCCAACAAGGGGATGCCTTTTTCTCCACGCACTTTATCCGAAGACGGGACTTCTAGAATCTTGATCTTAAACCATAAGTGTAGGTACTATAGAGCAAGAGCTAGCGGACGTTTCTTCTAATTCATCTTTTTTCTCTCCAATACCAGTGATTTTTATCACTCAGGGAGGGATTCGCCTGCTCTTATAAACAACATCATTATTTTTTGATCATGCATAAGAAAACACAATCACCTTCTCAAGAAGGCTTTTCCGTTTGGTCTATTGGAGGCTCTATTTTTGCTATGTTCTTTGGAGCAGGCAATGTTGTCTTCCCTTTGGCCTTGGGACACCATTTCTATCATCATACCTCTTACGCTTGTTTAGGCATGATGCTGACAGCCGTATTGACGCCTTTGTTAGGGCTCTTTGCGATGATGCTATACTCCGGGGACTACCGTTCTTTCTTCTCTTCCATTGGTAGAATGCCTGGTATGATCGTGATGGTGGCTATTCTATGCATTATTGGACCTTTTGGAGGAGTCCCTAGAACCATTGCTGTATCTTACGATACGTTGGCTTCGTTAGGTAACACTCAATCTACGCTGTTACCCTCTTTACCGTGGTTCAGCCTAGTATTTTGTGTACTCGTCTATCTTTTTGTATGTAAGCTTAGCAAACTCATTCAATGGTTAGGATCCGTCTTTTTCCCTGTCATGCTTGCGACTTTAGCTTGGCTAATTATTAAAGGCTTGTCGATACCAAGTCACGCGCCATCCTTAGAAAACGAGCCTTTCTCTAAGCAACAAGCCTTTGTTGCAGGACTAACGGAAGGATTTAACACGATGGACCTGCTGGCAGCGTTTTTCTTCTGCTCTATCGTTCTTGTGTCCATTCAACAATTTGTTGTTCAGCAAGATCACAAGTCTTCTGAAGAAAAACCCTTAGAATTTCACCATATTGGTAAGGCTGAAAAATACAAATTAGGGATGAGCTTCCTTCTAGCAGCAGCTCTTCTTAGCCTTGTCTATCTAGGCTTTGCATACTGCGCAGCTCGTCATGCGGGCGCTCTTGTAAATATTCAACGAGGACAAATTTTAGGTAGAATTTCAGCCATTATTTTCGGCCCTAATAGTTTCTTAACGGGGATATGCGTCTTTCTAGCTTGCTTAACCACAGCAATCGCAGCGACAGGAATTTTTGCAGACTTCATTGCAAGGGTAGTATCCTCACAAAAAATGAGCTACTCCAACGCGATAATAGTTACTTTAGTTCCCTCATACTTAGTATCTATTCTAAGTTTTGAGAACATTAGTAAGATCCTCCTTCCTATCTTAGAAGTGAGTTATCCCGCACTCATCGCTTTAACTTGTGGCGTCATAGCGAAAAAACTTTGGGGGTTCCGTCAGGCAAAAACTTTATTTTACCTTGTTTTTGTGTTGACTCTACTCTATAAACTATCCGTTTAATGAGCGAATTCGCAATGATTTTTAAGAAACAATCCCTTGCTGAATAAGCAAGGGATCTTCTTTTGCTCAAAGTACGATGCAAAACAACGCTTTACTTCTCCAAAACAAGTCGTTCCTTTTTATCTTAAATCATATGCAAGCTTGGGAACATAAAAAAGATTGATTCTTATGATTCTAAACTCATTATCCATGTTTCGTCGTCAGGCTACCCGCTTCTTACAAGATAACAGAGAATCTATAGCCGTTTCTTTTTTTAAAAATACCTATAAAATCACCATTCCTGATGAAGACTCCCCTGATGGAGAGTGGATCAGCACCCTATCATTTAATGAAGAAGAGCGCTTGTCCTTTGCGGCTTGTAGTTGCCCAGATGGAGACTGCTGCGAGCATCTTCTTATAGCAACCTTAGCAGCTTACACTCCAACAGAAGGAGCTCTTCTCCATACCAAATTTGAAGCTTCATTTTGGTGGAGACTGTTTTGTAAACTTTTCCTAAGCAAAGCCTCGTTACAAGCTCCTGGAGAAAAGATTTATACTGTAAAATCTGAGCAGATTTCTGTATCCATTCAATGTCTCTCTGCAGAATCTCTCACTTCTTGGCTACCTATCGTACATAACTCCCCTGAGCCTCAAAAAATAACTGAAGAGACATTCCCCCAATCCGCACTCTATCGAATAGCTCGAGAACTATTTCTATATACTCAGAAGGGCGCCTCTTTAATTGTCCAAGAAAATCCCCAAGGATTCCCTTCTTTATTCTCTTTTCAATGGGCTGGAATATCCTTAACTATCGAAATCCTAGATGTTGATACTCTAAAAGAACTCTTCCCTTTGCTAGAGCTTTCCCAAACCTCCCTATACAATGGAGACTCTTATCTTCTTCGTGACGTTCATGTAGTCCCAGAACAAGCAAAGATCTATTTTACTAAAGAATATCCCCCTCTTTCTAAATCCATTAGAGAATACCAAGCAACTAACCTAGGCTCTATAGAGTATTTCGCTGGGGCACACAAATGCACTGCTATCCCTCAAAAACTTTCTCTTCCTATACATATTATCCCTGCTTTAGATCATTCTTTCAGAGAACAACTACTCTCCCAGCTCTGTTACGAAACAGAAGAACGCCCTATTCATTATGATATTCATTTCTTCAGGGATGCTTCTCTCTCCTTTTCCGCCTACTTAGAAACTCCAGGAGATTTGGCAGAAGGCCACATTATCTATCCAGGATTCTGTTACATCCCTAATAAAGGCCTGCTAGCTGTATCTGGCCTATTATCCCCAGAATCTACATTCACCATACGCGCGGATCATATAGAATCTTTCTTAGATGAATATGGAGCACTGATTAAAGAGCCTGGATTTGAAACGTTTTCTAACAAATCACCGACAGGAACCTTATCTTATAGCGTGACCGAACAAGGAGTGCTTCTATTCCACTATGACACTGGGAACTCCTCTGACATTGAACTCAATTTTGGTAAATGGACCTACTATTCAAGACAAGGGTTTTTCCTGAACAGTCGTTTAGACCTTGCTCTCCAAGATGGCCTAACCATAGAAGCTCCTCACGTGGCAGATTTTATTTTAAAACATGAGGTGGCTCTCAAATCCATCCCGAACTTCTTTGCTCCACAGCCACCCCTCAAAACTATCCGCTTTGAAGTTCATAAAGAAAAAAAAGGTGTAGGAATTTACCTTAAACCGATATTCGAGGGATTAGAACAAGAGTCCTGCCGCCTATTTGGCCAATTTTTGTATCGAGAAAACATAGGCTTCAGTTTGCTTCCAGCCTCTTTACAAATGGTCTGCCAGATTCCTACAGAAGTTCCCGCTAATCAGGTAACGGAATTTTTACTACAATTCTCGAAAGATGATCGCATGATCTTTCCTGATCCTCAACTTGCTCTACCAGAACAAGTTCAATTAAACATCCTTTCTATTCAACGGCCTCATCCATCTTCTCCCCTTCACCTAAAGCTAGAAATTAAAACCAACATTGGTTCGATTTCTCTGGGCACAGTGCTACAAGCCTTAAAAGGGAAAAAAGAATTTTTATTCAGCAAAGCGGGCTTTTTAAATCTGGACAATTGTTTATTTGTTTTCCTAAAACAATTTTTGTCATCTCAACGCTACGACATCCAAGAAAGCACCTTAATTACAATGGTTACAGACATCTTTAAATTAGATGCTCTGGCGCCTCTTATCACAGATCCTAATATTGATGCCTCGGAAGAAGATCTAGCGTATTTCTCGCAATTGAAATCCGCTTGCCTTCCTCCCATCCCTATGAACTTATTTTCTACAGATCATAAACTCCGCCCTTACCAAAATAGCGGGCTTTTGTGGTTATGGTTTTTATACAACCACCGGCTATCCGGTCTTCTTTGCGATGAAATGGGATTAGGAAAGACACATCAAGCAACAGCTTTGCTCGATATCGTTGCACAAACAGCAAAAAATCCAAAATTTTTAGTGGTTTGTCCAACCAGCGTATTACCTCACTGGGAGCTCGTACTCGCTTCACATCTTCCGAAGGCTACCCTCTTTTCTTTCCATGGCCCTCATAAGCCTAAAACACTTCCTGATTGCGATATTATCATCACTTCATACGGCACCTTACGACAAAACTACGCTCTATTTTATAAAGTTTCTTTCACTGTTGCTGTGTTCGATGAAATTCACATGGCTAAAAACAAATCGAGCCAGATTCATAAAATTCTTTGTCGTTTAGATGCTCAGATGAAACTTGGACTCACAGGAACGCCTGTAGAAAATAATCTCATCGAATTCAAAGGGCTTTTAGATATCATTCTGCCAAACTATCTTCCTTCCGATGGCTTGTTCAAACGTTTATTCACTCATAAGAACTCATCTGAAACAGACGAGAATATTGTCTCTTCTAAGGATCTACTACTTAAACTGACTCGCCCGTTCATTCTAAGAAGAACGAAAAAACTTGTCCTTCCTGAACTACCAGACAAGGTAGAATCTTTGATTCCTTGTCAGCTTTCTCCTGAGCAGGCTCAGCTATACGCCTCAACTTTGAAAAAAGAAAAATGCCAGATCCAACAACTTGAAAAAGAAGACGATCCAGCTGCAGTAAACTACCTGCATGTGTTTGCTCTTCTCAATCAACTCAAACAGATCTGTGATCATCCCGCTATTTATTTCAAAGACCCTGAGTCTTATAAAAACTATGCCTCCGGGAAATGGGCTGCCTTTGTGAAATTACTAAATGACTCCCTAGCTTCCGGATATAAAGTCGTCGTTTTCTCTCAATACATTCAAATGATCCGCATCATTTCTCTGTATCTAGAAGAACAGAACATCCAATATGCTTTAGTACAAGGGAAATCCCAGAATAGAAAAGAAGAAATCGACCGCTTCTCAAATGATCCAAACTGCCGCGTCTTTATAGGGTCTCTACTTGCAGCAGGTACAGGAATTAACCTAACAGCAGGGAATGTCGTGATCATGTACGACCGCTGGTGGAATCCTGCTAAAGAAAATCAAGCTTTGGACCGCGTACACAGAATTGGGCAAAAAAACACTGTTTTCATTTACAAACTTGTAACTGAAGATACTCTCGAAGAGCATATCCACTACCTAATAGAAAAGAAAATGCGCTTATTGAATCAAGTAACGACAACTCAAGACTCCAATATTCTGCATGTTTTGAATCGCGAGGATTTAATCACTATTCTTTCTTACAAGGATGAGCATGGGTTATCTGACGAAGTTCAAGAAGACTCTGGAGATTCTTAGAAAAAGAAAGTATTGACCTTTTATTCTTCTTTTTACGTATTACCTTGATTTTTTCCTTCTAGGAACTATAATTCGGGAGGGGTATCGTCTTGCAGCCAAGGGGATGTTGTAAAGACATACGAAGATGGCGGTATGGAAGCCATAAAAAGGCCTCAACGACTGTTAGAGAGGTGATTTCATGCCATTTGCAAAAGAAGCAGATCTACAGCGCACGTGTTGGAAGTGCGAAGGCAGCGTATCCGCTTGCATGCCCCAATGTCCCTACTGCAGCGCTTTTCTTCAGGATCCGCCTGTAACGAACAAAGGGTTCTCCTCTTGCCATATTACTTTCCCTTCCGAAGCTTCTCAAAAAAGTGGCGATAGTGATCTTTTTGCTGTTTCTTCGGAAGATTGGGAAGCTGTGCTCAACAGTCAGGACTCATTCGAAACTCCTGTCCAAGAACCTACCTCTTCTCAATGGGAATGGCTCCAGTATTGGCCAACCGCGGCTCTTTTCTTAGGCTGCGGATTCCTTGCTTTTTCTCTGATTATTCTCTTGTTTTCTACAGATTCTGGTCTCGTTCTTTGTTGGCCAAAAAATCGCTCGTATATTTATGCACTAGTTGGTTCTTTTCTGGCTTATCGAGGATATCGCTCGCTTCCCGACAGTTCAAAATAACACTTCTTTTGCCGCAAATTTCTCTCCTTTCGCTATTTCTCCTGATTGAGATTTTATCCCGCCAAATGTACAATCCAAAAATATATTTGTCTGGAGAGACTGTCTTTTCCCGTTCTAAAAGCATTAAGGGAGAGAAACCTTTCCTCTTAAGGCTAATCATCTCATGTGGATCGTTGCAATCCTAAACACTCTTTAAAAAGGAAACACTATGAATGAAGCTTTCGACTGTGTAGTGATTGGAGCAGGGCCTGGAGGCTATGTTGCCGCCATTACTGCCGCCCAAGCAGGATTAAAAACTGCGCTAATCGAAGAGCGGGAAGCTGGAGGAACCTGTTTAAACCGGGGATGCATTCCTTCTAAAGCTCTACTTGCATCGGCAGAAATTGTTGCCCAAATACGCCATGCTGACCAATTTGGCATTCATATTAATGGTTTCAGCATTGACTATCCCGCTATGGTACAAAGAAAGGATACTGTTGTTCGCAGTATTCGTGATGGGCTTAATGGCTTGATTCGTAGCAACAAAATCACTGTGTTTTCTGGAAGAGGTTCCTTAATTTCTTCAACAGAAGTAAAAATTTTGGGGGAAACTCCTTCTGTAATCAAAGCACAATCCATTATCCTGGCTACAGGATCTGAACCTAGAGCCTTTCCTGGGGTCCCTTTTTCCCAACAATCTCCTAGAATCTTATGCTCGACAGGAGTTCTTAACCTAAAAGAAATCCCTCAAAAAATGGCTATTATCGGAGGTGGGGTCATTGGATGTGAATTCGCTTCCTTATTCCATACCCTAGGATCAGAAGTTTCCGTCATCGAAGCAAGCCAACAAATTCTAGCCCTGAATAATCCAGATATTTCGAAAACCATGTTCGATAAGTTCACGCGTCATGGCATTCGCTTTATGTTAGGAGCGTCTGTGTCGAGCATTGAGGATATGGGTGATCGCGTTCGACTAACTATTAACGGAAATATTGAAGAATACGATTACGTTCTCGTATCCATAGGACGTCGATTGAATACAGAAAATATTGGATTAGATAAAGCCGGTGTGATTTGTGACGAACGCGGAGTCATCCCTACAGATTCCACTATGCGCACTAACGTTCCTAATATTTATGCTATTGGAGATATCACAGGGAAATGGCAACTTGCCCATGTGGCCTCCCACCAGGGAATTGTTGCTGCTCGAAATATAGCTGGACATAAGGATGAAATCGATTATTCTGCAGTCCCTTCCGTAATTTTTACTTTCCCGGAAGTTGCATCCGTGGGACTTTCTCCGACATCAGCTCAACAACAAGGAATTCCTGTCAAAGTAACGAAATTCCCATTCCGAGCCATTGGGAAAGCCGTTGCTATGGGCGAATCCGACGGATTTGCTGCCATTATCAGCCATGAAACTTCTCAGCAAATTCTAGGTGCTTACGTTATTGGCCCTCACGCCTCTTCTCTTATTTCCGAAATCACCTTAGCTATTCGCAATGAGCTGACCCTCCCCTGCATTTATGAAACCATCCATGCACATCCAACCTTAGCAGAAGTTTGGGCAGAAAGTGCACTATTGGCCGTTGATACCCCGTTACATATGCCCCCTACTAGAAAATGAGTAATTCCCCAGAATCCTCAACTCCCAAGCAGTCCATCCCAGCACGATTCCCCAAATGGTTGCGACAAAAACTTCCTCTAGGGAAAGTATTTTCTCGAACTGATGGCACTATAAAAAATAAGGGGCTCCCCACTGTTTGTGAAGAAGCCTCTTGTCCCAATCGCACGCATTGTTGGTCCAGACATACCGCTACATACCTTGCATTGGGTGATGCATGTACACGTCGCTGTGGCTTTTGTGATATTGATTTCACTAAAAAACCTCTTCCCCCAGATCCTCAAGAAGGAGAGAAAATCGCTGCTTCCGCAAAAGCATTGGGCCTAAAACATATCGTGATCACCATGGTTTCTCGCGATGATTTGGAGGATGGCGGAGCAGATGCTCTAGCTCGTATCATTACAACCTTACATATAGAACTTCCAGAAGCTACTATTGAAGTTCTAGCCTCTGATTTTGAAGGGAACATTGATGCTTTACACCATCTACTTGATGCACGTATTGCCATCTATAACCATAATGTAGAAACTGTAGAACGACTATCTCCCCTTGTTCGTCATAAAGCAACCTACCGACGGTCTCTGATGATGTTAGAGCAGGCTGCACAATACCTCCCAGACCTTATGATTAAGTCTGGTATAATGGTAGGATTAGGAGAACAGGAAAGCGAAATCAAGCAAACGTTAAAAGATCTTGCAGATCATGGCGTTAAGATAGTTACTATAGGACAATACCTTCGTCCTTCGCGAAGACATATTCCTGTGAAAAGCTATGTTTCTCCAGAAACATTTGATTATTATCGATCCGTAGGGGAGGCTTTGGGTCTTTTCATTTATGCAGGACCTTTCGTTCGTTCTAGCTTTAATGCAGATGCTGTTTTTGAAGCTATGAGTCAACGAGAGCGCCTGTCCGCTTCTATACAATAGCTAAAAACCAACTCATAACCCACTAAGCTTAAACATCCTTTAACATAAAAAATGTTCCCGATTGGCACTAATCTCCCCATTTGCTATGGTGAGTAAAAAGGTGTGCGTGGGTTATGTTTCGTTATACTCTTTCTCGATCCTTATTTTTTATTTTTGCTCTTTTTTGTTGTTCGGCATGTGACAGTCGCTCCATGATTGCTCATGGACTCACTGGACGTGAGGCCAACGAGATTGTGGTTCTCCTAGTAAGTAAAGGAGTATCCGCACAAAAAGTTCCTCAAGTAGCTGGTTCGTCAGGAGGGGGATCTTCAGAGCAACTTTGGGATATCTCGGTTCCTGCAGCACAAATCACAGAAGCTCTTGCTATCCTAAATCAGGCAGGGCTCCCTCGAATGAAAGGAACTAGCCTCCTCGATCTTTTTGCGAAACAAGGGCTTGTGCCTTCTGAAATGCAAGAAAAAATCCGTTACCAAGAAGGTCTTTCTGAACAAATGGCTACAACCATTAGAAAGATGGATGGTATCGTTGATGCTAGTGTACAGATTTCCTTCTCTCCAGAAGAAGATCAACTTCCACTAACAGCCTCTGTTTATATTAAACACAGAGGTGTTTTAGATAATCCTAACAGCATTATGGTTTCAAAAATCAAACGCTTGGTAGCGAGTGCTGTTCCTGGCCTTTGTCCTGAAAATGTTTCTGTAGTAAGCGACCGCGCTTCTTACAGTGACATTACTATTAACGGACCTTGGGGCCTCTCCGATGAGATCGATTATGTCTCCGTTTGGGGCATTATCCTTGCTAAGAATTCTCTCACTAAATTCCGACTTGTTTTCTATTTCCTGATTCTTCTGCTCTTTGTTCTTTCTTGCGGCCTTCTTTGGGTTATTTGGAAAACTCACTCATTAATTGGTGCTTTGGGAGGAACAAAAGGGTTCTTTGATCCTGCTCCATACTCACAGCTTGCTTTCACACAAAATAAGGCAGCTGCTGCTAAGGAGACTTCAGAAGCAACAGAAAGCACAGGAGGGGCTCAGCCAGCATCAGAAGAATCCCCTAAAGAGAATGTAGAAAAACAAGAAGAGAATAACGAGGACGCTTAAGTGACTGCAAATACATTTGGGGTTCTTAATATCCTAATGAAGCATGCAAAAGCCGATGATCTCGCGCAGTTTTTACCAGAACATCTGTTGTTAGACTCGCCTCATCATCAGGATATCCCGTTGCAGTCATTATCTTTTAACATGCGTTGGTTAGCAACTATTCATCCTTCCTGGATTAGTGTTGCTATGAAAGAGTTCCCTCCTGTTGTACAGTCACAATTATTAGCCTGGTTGCCACATCCTTTAACACAAGAGCTCCTTCCTCTATTAGATGCAAAGGTTACTCCAGCTACTAATCGTTGCTTAGATTTTGGAGCTTTCTATCTATTAGATCTACTGAGCAAGAAAGTACGGCCTCCAGGAATTATAGAAGAAATTTTCCTTCCAGCGTCTCCCTTCAATGCTATGCTGTACTATTCAGGAACGACAAAAATGTCCCTGATTAATTGTCTAGGCCTTTACTCTCTAGCTCAAGAAATGCGTAATGTGGTTGACCGCGTAGTTATCGACCGTGTGCAACGCGAGCTGTCTGAAACCGAGCGGATGTTTTTAGCCTATTGTAAAACACATCCTATGAAACATCTCGAACCAACAGCTTTCTTGGCCTCTTGGGAAGAAACTGAGACGTTGCGTCATTTTATTCACGTTCAAGGCTTACGCTTCTTAGCTCGAGCTTTGGCAAAAGAAGATAGCTCTTTCCTTTGGTACTTTATTCGCAGACTAGATGTCGGAAGGGGATACATTTTTGAGAAGGCATTACAGAGTTTATTGGACAACCCTCACAATGAATATTTTCGAGAACGTTTAGAACACTGTATTAGTATTCTTGTACAATAAAATCTGGGAGTTCTCTTCACTTTTATTACACTCCCACACATGAAAAAGAAGCACTGAATAGCATTGTAGATTTTTTCTATGATGGCTATGTTAAAAACGAGAGCGATCGAGAGAAAGACCCTCGGTCCCTGTGTAAAAAAGAATGAGATCCTTGTCCGGCTACCCATAATAAGGACATACCTCATCGCGTTGGGAATAAAGTAACGAGCAAAGGAGCGAGGTTCCCTGCCTGTTGGCTTTGCCAAAGGATCCCCACCTCGTCAAAAGGATGAAATTTTTCAGTTTAATATTTAAAGACCAAGAGGTCGTCCCGAATAAAAAAGTTCTCTCTCCAGACGCCTATACTACCGTGTTAAATGCCCAAGAACTTCTAGAAAAAACACAAGAAGATTGCGATGCTTACACACAGCATACGCATGAAGAATGTGCAAATCTCCGAGCAGAAGCAAAAAATCAGGGATTTCAAGAAGGGAGTGAGGCTTGGAGCAAACAGCTCGCCTTTCTCATTACAGAAACACAGGCTATGCGAGACCAAATCAAATCCTCTCTCGTGCCTTTAGCTATTGCAAGTGTGAAGAAAATTATCGGTAAGGAATTAGAAACAAAACCTGAGACCGTAGTATCTATCATTTCAGAGTCTTTAAAAGAGCTCACACAAAACAAGCGGATCGTGATTCATATAAATCCCCAGGATCTTGCCATTGTCGAGCAACATCGCCCAGAGTTAAAAAAACTCGTAGAATATGCTGATGTGCTTTTACTCTCTCCTAAAGCTAGTGTGTCCCCCGGAGGATGCATTATTGAGACTGAGACTGGCATCGTGAATGCTCAGCTTGATGTGCAACTAGCCGCCTTAGAACAAGCTTTCTCCGCTGCCTTGAAACAAAAACAACCTACAGAAACCTTTTCAACCGATCAGACTCAAAGCAAAGAAGGCTAGGTATTTGATTTTATGCGATTGATTTGTCGAATTTTCTTCTTTCTATGCGTACTTAGTGCTCCCCAGGGCTTTTCCAACGTCTGTTCTGATGCTTCCTGTTCTAAAGTACAGGGATCCTCTTCTTGCCGACCATGTGGGGCTACTCCTCAACAGGAGATTCAGGATTCTCCAGGAACCCCACCCCCCCCCTTTCGCTGTCCATCTTACAGACAACCAGTAGAAGCTCAGGATCTCCTTGCTTCTCAAGAAGATCTTTCTTCCGGAGCCTTTTCAGACACGTATCCAGATTTAACCACACAAGCGGTTATTATATTATTCCTTGCGCTTTCTCCCTTTCTGGTTATGCTTCTGACCTCCTATCTGAAGATTATTATCACGTTAGTCCTACTCAGAAATGCCTTGGGAGTACAACAAACTCCTCCTAGCCAAGTCCTCAACGGGATTGCCTTGATTCTGTCTATCTATGTCATGTTCCCTACTGGAATGGCTATGTATAACGACGCTAAAAAAGGCATTGAATCTGATGCCGTTCCTCGAGACCTTTTTTCTGCAGAGGGGGCGGAAACGGTATTTGTTGCCTTAAATAAATCGAAAGAACCTCTTCGTTCTTTCCTAATTAACAACACCCCTAAACCACAAATTCAAAGTTTTTATAAAATTTCACAGAAAACATTCCCTCCGGAACTTCGCCAACAATTGACCCCTTCTGATTTTGTAGTCGTCATTCCTGCTTTCATCATGGGCCAAATTAAGAATGCTTTTGAAATTGGGGTTTTGATTTATTTGCCTTTCTTTGTCATCGATTTGGTAACCGCAAACGTTTTGGTTGCTATGCAGATGATGATGCTTTCTCCACTGTCCATCTCTCTTCCTCTTAAGCTTCTTCTTGTGGTCATGGTAGATGGATGGACCTTACTACTCGAAGGATTGATGATTAGTTTTAAATAAGAGACTTCCCTATGCTGATGCTTGCAACAAGTTTCAAATCCATGCTGTTTGAATATTCATATGAAGCCCTCTTGTTAATTCTAATCATTTCTGCTCCTCCAATCATTTTGGCCTCTATTGTTGGGATTATGGTGGCCATTTTTCAAGCGGCAACACAGATTCAAGAGCAAACATTTGCCTTTGCCATTAAGTTAGTCGTTATTTTCGGAACGCTTATGATTACAGGCGGATGGTTGTGTAGTATGATTTTACGATTTGCGGCTCAAATTTTTACAAATTTTTACAAGTGGAAGTAGATCGCCATGGCCACTCTACCTGATGTTCTTTCTGGACTAGGGTCTTCCTATATCGATTATATATTCCAGAAGCCTGCTGATTACGTTTGGACCGTTTTCCTTCTACTTTCCGCTCGCATGTTATCCATACTTGCACTCGTTCCTTTCCTAGGAGCCAAACTCTTTCCCTCACCTATTAAAATCGGCATCGCATTTTCTTGGATGGGAGTAATCTTTCCCAAAGTGATACAAGACACGACAATTGCTCATTATCAAGATCTAGATATCTTTTATATTCTTCTAATTAAAGAGATTGTGATTGGAGTGTTAATTGGGTTCTTATTTTCCTTTCCTTTTTATGCAGCCCAATCTGCAGGGTCCTTTATTACTAACCAACAAGGGATACAAGGATTAGAGGGAGCAACCTCTCTTGTATCTATAGAACAAACTTCCCCTCACGGAATTTTTTACCATTATTTCGTGACTATAGTTTTCTGGCTGGTTGGAGGACATCGTATTATCCTATCCGTGCTTTTACAGTCACTTGAGGTCATCCCTATTCATGCTGTCTTCCCTGAAGAGATGATGTCATTACGAGCTCCTATATGGATCGCTATATTAAAGATGTGTCAATTATGTCTGATTATGACCATACAGTTAAGCGCTCCTGCAGCAGTGGCTATGCTTATGTCCGATTTATTCTTAGGAATCATCAACCGAATGGCTCCTCAAGTACAGGTGATCTATTTACTTTCTGCTCTTAAAGCTTTTCTAGGCCTGCTATTTCTAACCCTAGCCTGGTGGTTCATTGTGAAACAAATCGATTATTTCACTTTAGCATGGTTTAAAGAAATCCCTGTTATGCTCTTTGGAGCTCATCCTCCTAAAGTGCTTTGATATGGAGAGGATTTTTCGGCAAAAAGAAACTCCCTCCTTACAAAAGAGGGAGTTTAGCCTTTAGATGAAAAATTTGTGTCCTTAAAAAATCCTAACTTTTATCCATCGTGATGAGTTGTATCTTTGCGTTGCCCTTGAGCAAGCAGCACTACAATGATACAAAGCACGATAAACGAAAGCACAAAAGAAGGAGCCTTTATTAGCCAGTAAAGAGAAACCCCACAGACTAAAGCATTTTTGATAGGCCCATTCTTAGCATAATAGCTTTGAAGGTTTTGCAGTACAGATAGAATCTCGGAGTAAAAACCAAGGACTACCCCAGAAGCAACGAATAATCCCCCAACCCAAGATACACAGTTAGCTATAATCCCAAAAACAATTAAAGCCCCACTAATTGCCTCGCAAGCATGATGAGATAAAAATCTCTTCATCCCCCCAACTTTGGGACTAGCGTGCAAATCACGTACTTTTTGTTTGAATGAACCAAACTTAGAGGACGATGGTTCTTGTGAGGAGCCCTCTTTTTGTATCTCGTCCGCCATAAGCCATACCTGATTTTTTTCTTTTTATTAAACTAATCTCGTATTAAACAATTATCAAAAGATAATTTAAATATAAACACAAAAAACCATTTAATTAGTTTTTCTTCTTGAAACGCAACGACTTCTGCCCCCTCCCCCATTTTCTGGATCTAGGACAAAAATATAATCCCCCGCAGTTCCCAACGTGTAATCAAAAACCTTTTTATTAAGCAAAACCAGCAAGTCATATCGATGGAGAATCACCTGCGTCTTATCCTGTAATTCCGTACGAAAATCTGTCCTTGTTTTAAAAAATTCTAACGCAGCGGCTTGACCGTAAGTCTTAACGGCAAGTTCCTGTTGTCGAGCGCTTGCCCACACTTCTTGACGCACATGCTCTAATTCTGCATAAGCTCTGGGATCGCTCACAAACGCCTGAAGAATAACCGGATCTGCAAATAGTAGATTTAATCTACCCTTATTCGTGTTCTTCTCCTCATAATGCAAAAAGTGCAGTAAAGACCGAGAAGTTTTAGTCCCCTTTAACATCGCATACAACCACCCTGCTTCTTCAGAAGGGAGCACTAAGGTTTCTATACTATCGGCCCCCTGTTCCCGGGCACGAGTAATAATTATATCCTTCTGATCAAGCAACGCCCGAATCACTCGATCCTCTGCCCCTTGAGGAATGATCCCGGTCTGAACATATAACGTATGTAGCAATCGCGAAAAAATGGAATATGCCGAATAAGTATCCCCATAATCTTCAGGTGATTCTTTAAGCAAAGAATATAAATTGAATCTGGAATTATTAGGAGGACGAGAAAAAGGCACCTCTAATAAACGATAACGCTTCTGTCGAACGGTTACACTATCCCGTTCCTTTTCTTGCAAACAAATCTCTTCCTTTTTCATCTGAGGGGATAATCGTTTATGTTTGTCCCTATAAACTACTTCGGAAATAGCAGACTGCTGAGCAGAAAATACAACTTCTTCCCTTTCCAACAGCTTAGAATAGGCGACTCTCTTACGTGCCCCAGCGGCATCAAATGATACTACAGTCAGTAATGAAGTTAAGCATAGTAATGTGAACAGAAAATGCATGTGCTCTACCCACCTACTGCAAAAACATAAGAAAGAGTTCTTGGTGGTAAAGCCCCTGATTTCCTTACCAACGTCAAATACACCCTATCTGTTCTCCTACCTAATTCCTGCTGCCGAAGAACTCTCCATTCTACAGAAAGCACTTGTTTCCACAATGGAAACGTTTCCTGACGCCCCTCCATTCTTTCGCTAGATATCACTAAAGAAAGCTCTTGATCATTGGGATCGTAAAGGAGTTTCCCTTGAACAAGACCTGCTAAATCTGGATCAACATACACTCCTCGATCAAAAGAAAAGACCAGCTCTTGCCCTTCTTCTATAGAGGTAGTTGATAGAAAAATATCTCTGAGCAGCCGATACATTTTTCCGTCATGCAGAAACGTTCTATAGATATGTGCTTTCTCTTTATGAGATACCCATATCCGACGAGTCCAATACCCTAAAGAGCCGAGCAGTAGGCTAATGAGCACGCAAGCTACTAAAAATTCCGAAAGTAGAAACGAACGTTTCCCTTTTATCTTTCTAAACATAAGCACCTCTGCACAGTGGCTCCCTGTTTTTGCCCCGGGAATATATCTACCGTAGCATCCAGGGAGCACAAGAGTAGGCCCTCCGCATCACGTTTCTCCTGTCGAATAGCTATAGTATAGGTGTAGGGGACTGTGATAGGCTCCCCCCTACTCGTATACAAATAGACCCCGATCAGCTCCCCCTCCCCTTGAAGAGAAAAAGTCCCCATTTCCATCTGCTGAATAACCTTATCCTCTACAGCAAAAAAACAATGATCAACCAATGCGGGCAGTTGTAAGCGAAAAATATCCCCTTCAAATGAGCGGGTTATCCGCGTGTAGAAAACCACACTAGGAATCAATACCGTGCAAAGAAGGGAAAGAGAAAGAAGCACCTCCATCAATAAAAAACTGCGTTTTCTCTTGAAGGCCATTCTTCTTCTTATCCTCGCTGTTCACTTTTTAATTTCTTAGATAACACAACAATGTCATCTCCCCTGTCATTCATTTTGACAATGAGATCCTCTCCCCAGGCATCTTTAAGAAGCTTCTTGCCTTCCTTACACCAAGCAGAATTGTCTAAAAGGGTCTCCTTGTTCGCAATAACCTCCTTCAGAGACAAATTTCCGGAAGCGTACTCCATCATAAGAACATCATAGACGCGAGCACAATTTTGCTCCGTTTGGAAGACCTTTCCTTTTTGTAGACTTCCTCGCATATTAAAAGCCAAAGCCCCACTGATGATGCCAATGAGAGTAATAACCACCATCATTTCAATTAACGTGATGGATTGCTTTCTTTTTTTTGTTTTCCCCACAGTTTCCCCCTATAGTTAAAACGTTTGAATACCACTTGTTAACGGAAGAAGAATGGATAACATAATCAATCCAATAAACCCTCCTAACAACACCAGAACAATGGGCTGACACCAGGCCGTTAACCAAGCTAAAACCCTTTGAATATCTTCGTTATAAATTTGCGCAATATGCGCGAATACCACGGAAAGATCCCCAGATTCCTCTCCTAGGGCAACCATCCCTGTAACCAATTTGGGGGTCCAAGAATAGCGCGATAACTCCCGACTCAAAGACCCTCCTCGAATGACTGCTTGAATCACTGTCTGCAATTCTTCTCGTAAAAAATCTTGAGGAATAGCCCCACAACCCAACTTAAGAGCCTCAATTAGATTTCCTCCCCCCTGCAAAACGGCAGAAGCTACTGAGCAGAAGCGACAAAAGCCTATTTTAATGATGAAGTTGCGTAAGATAGGGATGTTTTTTACTAACCCTTCTATAGTCTTTCTTCCGATCTGCTTCTTCCAAATTGTGCGAAAAGCCCCTCCCCCAATAACTCCCCCTATCAGGAGGAAAAACTGATACTTACAAAACCATTCGCTGCACGAAAAAACGATTTTTGTAAGCCCTGTCGTCTCTATATCTTCAAAACTCTCTTTTAAAGAAGGAATGACTCCCACCAAGAAAAACACGATCACCGCACATGAAAATACCAACAAGATTGCTGGATAACTTAATGCAGCTGAAATATTTTTGGATAATTTCTCTTTCTCTTCCAATACCTTAGTGATATTCACTAAGGCCCCTTCTAAATTACCAACGCTCTCTCCAGAACGCACGCTGTTTTGATAAAAAGAATCGAAAATTGTGGGGTATTTAGCCAAAGCCTCTGAAAACACTCCTCCGGAACGTAAAGCCTCCATTAGAGATGTAAGAATCCCTGCCAAAGCACGCCCTTGATACTGATCTCGCAAAGAAGCTAGGGAATCGTATAAAGAAACCCCTGAACGTAATAGCAAGGATAACTGCTTTGTAAAAATAACTAACTCAGACGTAGGGACTCGATAGTTTCTTTCACGAACTTTGCGAATATCCAAAATCCGAGCTCCCTGAGACATAAGGAGTTCTCTGGCCTCTTGTTGATGAAAAGCCTCTACAAAAGAGCGTCGTTTTTTCTCTTTCTGGTCAAGATATGTGCATAGAAATCTAGCCATATCCCCTCCTCCTGCTATTCTGACCGTTTAGCGACACGTAAAACTTCAGAGAGAGTCGTCTCTCCTGCAAGAGCTAGTTCTACTCCATGCTCAAGCAAAGGCCGATATCCCTCTTGCTCTGCTACGCCTCGCAAAACATGATAAGGCTTCCCTAATGCAATTTCAGAGCGAAGGGTCGTCGTAATATCGACAAACTCATAAATCCCCTGTCTCCCTTTGTATCCTGAACGAAAACATTGGGAACACCCGCGACCTTTATACAAAGGAGCATAAGGGTCTTTTCCTAACGCCTTTAGCAAAGCTCGTTCTTGTACATCTGCTTCACATATTTCTTTACAATGCTTGCAAATCCTACGAACTAGTCGTTGAGCAACAGCTCCTATCATGGTTGCAGACAATAAATAAGACTCGACCCCCATATCTAAAAGACGTGGTATCGCGGATACAGCATCATTAGTATGAAGAGTAGTAACAACTAAATGCCCTGTTAAAGCTGCTTGAATTGCAATCTCTGCAGTTTCTTGATCACGAATTTCTCCAACCATAAGAACATCCGGATCCTGCCTTAACAAATGACGAAGCCCTCTGGAAAAGGTAAGCCCTATCTTAGGTTTTACAGCAATTTGAGCAATCCCAGGGAGCTTATACTCCGGAGGATCTTCAATAGTCATAATATTCGTAAAAGGCCCGGACAGATGTTGTAAAACACTATATAACGTTGTGGTCTTCCCGCTTCCTGTAGGACCTGTAACCAACAAAATACCTTCAGGGACACTAATTGCTTTTCTAAAAGAAGCTTCCATTTTGGGAAGCATACACAACCCTCGTATGTCCAAAATCACATTACGCTTATCTAATATACGCAATACTACCCGTTCCCCATGAATCACAGGGACTGTACTGACACGCATATCAATCTCTTGCCCCCCCAACTGCAACTTAATGCGCCCATCTTGAGGTAAACGATGTTCGGCTATGTCAAGTTTAGCCAACACCTTAATACGAGTAATGAGAGCCGTTCTGAGATGATTGGGAGGAGCATGACGATCATGAAGAACCCCATCAATACGGTAACGAATACGCAGTAGATCCTCTACTGGCTCAAAATGAATATCCGAAGCCCGCTCTTCAATAGCTTCTTTAAGAATCAAATTTAGTAATCGAACAACAGGCGCACTATCCTCTTGGCTCTCAAGAAGTTCAGTCGTGTCACTTTCAGATTCTTGAGCCTCTCCATCTTGCATAGAGAGTAGCATTTCAGAGGCCTTCCCCTCCTTATCGCTATAAAGCTTTTGCAATCCGTGAATAATTTCTGTTTCTTCCTTAGAAACTATGGTAAGGGGTTTCTGCATAATCAACCGCACTTCATCCAAAGCCTCCAAAGGAGTCTTTTTCAGATGCCTCGCCAATACGATCTTATCCCCTAAGTCATCTATAGGCAGCAGATAATTTTTCTTTAAAAAGGAGTAAGGAAGGCGATCTAAAAGATCTTGCATGGAACACTTATTCTCGGCCATCGTACTCCACTCCTTCCCGCAAACTATGAGTTTCTTCTCTCCATGCGATAGACTCTTTTTTCTCCATAGCCTGTTTAGCAGCCTGCTGACCTGACACTACAGCTCTTAGAAAATCCTCATTCTCACCAGGACGAGAAGCTAGAAAGGCACATTCCAACTTTTCTTCTTCCTCAACAGGATTATCCAAAATCTTTGGAGTAATAAACATAAACATCTCTGTCTGTGAATCCGAAGTGGCATCCATGCCAAATAATTTGCCTATTCCTGGCAATTCTCCTAAGAAAGGAATCCCATCTCGAGAATCCATAGTTTGATTACACCGCAATCCCCCAATGATTACAGTTTCCCCATCCTGAATTCGCACCTTATTTGTAATATTTCTTCGAGTAACATCAGGACGATCTGCTTGATTTTTCCCTGTTGAATCAAACGTAATATCTGTTTCTAGAGTGATGAAACTCTTCCCATCTTCCTCCCCAATATTAATTACCGGCAGGATCTTAATCATAATCCCGTACTGAGCTCGATTATATTGCGCTTTGTCTTTCTCTGAAGAAACTGCTATCGACATTTCTTCCACAATCGCAATTCTAGCTGGGGTTTGGTTCATCGTTACTACAGAAGGGCTCGCATTAATGCGCACATCTTCTTGAGCCATAAGGAATTGATAAGCAAAGTCATAACTAGGGACAATCCCCTTTGCTCCTCCCTTAAACAAGAATTCTAAAATTCCACCATTTGCCCAAGAAACTGCTTGAGTCCCCTGTTTACAAACCTCTTCTCCTAAACGTAATAGATTTAACCCCGATTTACGCTGGCTCGATAGTTTTCTTTCGAAAAGCAAGACCTCTATACGAACCATTTTTTTCGGCACATCGAGTTTTTTCAATAACATCTTAATTTTTGGAAGAGCCTCTTTCTCAATGACCATAATCAAAGTTCCGGTCTTAGAGTCGGCAATAAAGCTCCCATATTTGGTGGAGCCTTCCTTCGAGGTTCCCCCGATAGACGTATCTATCTGCACAGCTAATCCATTCGAGGCTGCCCCAGACTTATTAGCAGATACGCTAGTATCCTGACTTCCCGCTATCCCCGAACCGCTTGAAAAAATATCATGAACTTGAGAGAGCAAAGCTGCAAGCTCTTGAGGATCTGAGTGTTTGACGTTATACCAAAACACTGTTTTATCTGTAGGATTCTCTATTCCTTCTTCCAACTCGCGAATGAGATCGATCGCCTTTTGAACTATAGGAAGAGCTCCACTTAAGAAAAGAGAGCGTCCATGATTCTGCAAGGGAACAACTTTTAATCCTACGCCCGCAGAATCTTCCCCTTCTTTAGCTAAATCTTCTCGAAAAGCTGCTTTCAAAATAGCTAACATTTCGAAAGGGTCTATCTTAGACAAAGATACTATCCGATGCTCTTGTCGAATATTATCTGACTGTAAAAATTCATAAATTTTGAGAAGCTCAGTGATTTCATGAACCACTCCAAACAGCCAAATTTTCCCGCCGATAAAATCAATCAACATGGTATCGCTGTTTGCAAACTTCCGCAAAGCTTGTACATCAGATCGTGCGTCTAAATTTTTAGAAGAAAGAACAAAAGCAATATGAGCGGTTGAAGGCAGAACATCGAGGTCTTGTCTAGCTCCAAAGATACCTACTACTCCAGTCTCTTCCTTACTCGTTAAATAGAGCTCTTTGATCCAGGGGCTCACCTGTCTCACCCCAATACCTAAACGAGCCAAAAGCAACGATAAACACTCTTCAAATCCCTCTTTAGGCACAACCAACTTTGACATGGCTGTTATTCGCATTGCCCCCACATTTTGAGGGATCAAGTAAATACTTTGTTCATCACCATAATCGCTAACAAGGTTGTAAATAGTAGTCTCAGGATGATTCCAAAGAGCATAATCTTCAGGATCACCCCCTTTCTCTGAGACCTCTGCCGACCATAGATCTTCTAACGCCCGCACCCGTTGTTTCGCGCTGATCAAACGATCCCGTAAATCGTTCCAAACTTCTTGAGAAGTTTCTCCTAGAGATCGTAAAGATAAAGCTTCATCATATAAAGACTTGAGTAGAGCATTCGCTTCCTTTAACTCGGAGTTAAAGGAAGAAATGTGAGCAAGAGGAGCCTGAGCTTCTGTTTTTCCTTCTATGGAAGCTAATTTTTCCGCAACGGTGATGGAAAACACCGGAATATCTAAACTCCCAAAACAGAACGCTCCTATGAAACCATAGCGCAAAACATTCTTCACTTAAGATCCTCCCCCTACACGAGCATTTTTATCCCCGCTCTCCCGTCCTACTACATGCACCTGCGGCGCCATCTCACTTACCTGCTTTAGTGGCAAGGAGACCGCTTCAACAATGGTTCGCTGAGCATTAAATATATGTCCCTTGAAAACAAACTCCCCACCCTCTTTATCAATTTTCTCAAAAATTAAAAGAGGACTACGCAGCTTGCCTGATAGGTACTCTTCTAACTGGCTTTTTGAAGTCATCCGCTCCCAATGCTTGCCTGTATAGATCACCCAATCATCGGCAGAAAGAACCAACCGGTCTCTCCCCGCGGTAATAATGGGACGAGACCACGTACGCATACCTACGAACGAAAATTCTTTGACTAACTCTGCTATTTCAATAGGAGAAGGGACCTGCTTCACTAATGTAATTTGCTGGCTCATTAACCCATCAACACTCCACAGCTCGATTACCATCATCCGCTCATCTATTCGCTTTACCTCAAGGAGAGGAACCTTTGTCCCATCTCCTGAGAAGGCTCCATAGGAGACCCAGCGATCCTTATCCCACACAAGCACATCCCCAACAGCCAAATACTGGCTATAAGGCTCGCCAGATAAAGACTCAAAATCCACTCGATCTTTTGCTGCCTGCACGGCATAATCCGCTCCCCCATGCATCAGCAAAAACTTATCCCCTCCTATGCAGCGTATTCTCTGTTTTACAGCGATACTTGGCTCTACACGCACCCCTCCAATCTCCCAAGTTTGAGAAAATTTTGGAGCTATTGATAAGGAGAATCGAGCATGTTCCTTAGGAGAAGCGATGACCTCTCTTAAAACACCTGTCATACGAACAGAGACCTCAATAGAACGCCCATCCACAGTAGGACGACACTCCAACCACAAAGGAGTTGGCTCATAACTAAAAGCCAACTCCTTTTCATCTAAGCCTTGTCGAAGAAAAACCTTCTCCTTTAAAGAAAATTCTTGAATTTCATGTGTAAAAGCTAATTCTAGAAAAAATTTGTCTCCTTGCGCGTCAGGCCGCTTATTACAACCGAGGAATAGGATCTGATTTCGCAAATCAGGAAGCTCCTCCTCTATGGAAAAGTCCTGCAGCACCCACGCTCCTGAGTAAGCTGGAAGCGATTCCTCCGCAATGAGAGGATAGCTTACTCCGGAGATCGCGCCCAGTAGAGCGGCGCCCCTTATCCATTGATGAAAAAAGAAACAAAGTCGGCGCATAACAACAAAGAAACAAAAAAGAATTATATAAAGTAACTGATTTGAGAAAAAAAATCAATTTTTACAAAAAACAAGAAAAAGCCGTTTTTATATTTTTAAAATAAAAAACGGCTTTTATATGAAATTAAATGATAATTATCTCTGGGGAGACTTTGCGATTTGTTAAATTTAAATTTTCATTAATACCTATCACGATTGTGTCTTCAATGCGAATTCCCCCAACGCCAGGGAAATAGACACCGGGCTCCACAGTCACGGCCATATTTAATTGCAATTCCGCATCGGAAAAAAGCGACAAACGAGGGTATTCATGCACCTCTCTACCTACACCATGCCCTAATCCATGAATAAATGCTTTTTCCATTCCATATTCCCGCAAAACGCGCACAGCCTCTTCATGGACAGCTCGACAGGAGACCCCCTCTCGACACAACTCTATGGATCGACGTTGCGCTTCCGCTACAGCGAGGTATCCATCCAATAGCTGCTGTTCTGGAGCTTCCCCGAAAGCAACCGTTCGGGTCATATCCGAACAATATCCTTCGTAGCAAACACCAATATCGATCAAAACCACGTCCCCTTTTTTCAAAGATCGATTTGTAGGAATCGCATGTGGGAAAGCCGCGTTCTCTCCAAACGCAATAATGGGAGGGAAAGAGAGCTTCTCTATGCCAAGATTAGCCCAAAAAACATGAAGCAACCGTACCAGCTCTTTTTCCGTAATACCGGGACGTAGCGCCGCTAGCACAAAGTCATATCCTGCGGAACCAATTTCTGCTGCACGCATCATCTTTTGAATTTCATTCGGGCTCTTCACACAGCGCAGCTTCTCTGTAACTAAACTTTGAGGGGAAAACGTCAGACCACTTCTCATGCGTTTTTGCGCAGTTCCATAAGAAGTATATTCGCTATCGAACCCGATGGTTTTTAATCCCTTTTCTTCAATGTATGCAAACAAGTGTTGATCTATATTTTTGGAACAAAAAACTAGCGAAACATCCTGTATGTGCGCATAAAGATCCCGATCTAGAGGAGAAACAAAAAACACCACTTCATCACTAGAGACCAGTAAAGCTCCGGATTTAGCCTGATCTTGTAGAAAATAACTAATATCCTCGTCTTTCTCTATTAGAAAAGCATCAAGAGCATAACCTGATAATAAGTGTTGTAGTCGCGTGATCGGATTTTGATTCATTCCCCTCTCCTACATAAAGTCCTCCTCCAAAACTAACCGACGTATTGTCTCCCCGTCAAATGCTTTTTCAGGTTTTCCTATTTGCCATAATACATTGATCCAAGAATGATCGAAGGCTCGCGTATTTTTAGAAAAAGCCAATTTCTGAACAGTATTTTCAACAAGCTGTTCAAAAGACTCATTCACCTGAAAAGCTCCCTCATGAGCTAAAGAAATAATCCACTCTTTTAATTCCTCTTCTTGAATAAAAGGAGGCGCACTTTCTATTGCAAAACTATCCGGACTAATGCGGCATAGTTCTATTCCCTGTGCAGCGAGTGATTCCAGTCGAGTCTGTAAAAAATCGGCTTCCAACTTAGTCATTTGTACAGTTGGAGGGACAAGAAACATCTGACAAGCTAAAAGAGAATCCGAACGTTTAGATAATAAAGAAATATAAAATAAGTGCTTACGAGCAGCCTGTACAAATAAGGCATGCACCCCTTCGGAATCTTCTACTAAGATCACTTTTCCTAAAGAAGCAAGAAAACGCACCCTCTCAATAATAGGGAGAGCAAGGTTTTCTTGCTCTTTACATAAAGCCCTATTTGCTTCTGTTTCCACAAAAGACTGTTGGAGAAAATTTGGGCAAGAGAGCGGCGTAGAGATTGCTACAGGTCGAATCGATGGGATTTCTAATCCTCCATTCTCGATTAAAGGGCTCTCCATAGTAGGCTCTACCATCTTCTCTTCTAAAGACGGAGATCGATGTAATAATACTTCGGAGATCGCCTCTACAAGAAGAGCCCCTATTTGTCCTTCTTGTAATAATCGAACCTCTGTTTTTTGAGGATGCACATTAAAATCACACCACATAGGGGGGACGGAGAGTTTTAACACAAACGCAGGATACCGCTGTGCTGGGAGCATCCAAGCATAGGCTTCTGCTACCTTTCTGGATATGAAAGAAGATTCCACAGCACGGTTATTGATAAATAACCGCTGGCCCTGTCTTGTGGACCGATGCATACTCGGAGATCCTAAAAATCCTGTTAAATGGAGCTCATTCTGTCGTTTATCAATAAGGAATGCCTCGTTAACAAAAGCTTCCCCCATCACCAAAGCCACGCGTTCTGTAAAACCTTGATTTTTAGCAATATTTAACTCTTGACGCCGCTCACTAATCCAAGTCCATTTAATTCCTTCTGTAGATAGAATGCTATTTTCTAGTAATCGACGAATAGCTAACCGATCCATTTGCGGAGATTTTTGAAAAGACTGCCTCATAGGAACGTTATAGAAAAGGGAATTTACTGAAATGGTAGTTCCTGGCTGTCTAGGACATGCTTCGCAACAAACTGGCTCCCCCTTTTCGATCAAAGTCTTAGATCCCAATCCATTTACTTTAGCTGTATGAATTTCCATCTTAGAAATAGAGGCTATGGCTGGTAAAGCCTCCCCTCGAAAGCCGAAACTTGCAAGAGAAAAAATGTCAGCAAAATGAGAAATTTTCGATGTTGCATGACGCTGGATAGCTACGGCCACCTCATCTGCATCCATGCCTATTCCATTGTCTCGAACGACAATCTGCCCCTTACCACCACCAAGGGTTTCAATACTAATTTCATCCGCACCAGCATCCAATGCGTTCTCTATCAATTCCTTAACCACAGAAGCCGCATTTTCTATAACTTCACCAGCAGCAATCTGGTTAACTGTTGCACTATCTAACAACCGAATCCGAGAAGAGGACAATGACACTAAGTATCTCCAACCTATTAAACATTAATAATTAAAAAGAGACAGCACGAGAGAAAACACCAGATCCGAGCCTTTCGCACAGGAGTTAACGGTACCTCCCACAAAAAAAAATTGCAAGGCAACGGCTAACGTTTCTTCATGAAGTTAACTTATGTAAAAAGAATTAGTTATGATTGTTTAAATTGAAAGATTAAAAAATGTTTTTCTAATTAAAGTTGTTAAATCAATCCAATCACATTTAATATTGTTAGTAGAAGTTGTTATTTTTTATTTTTTAGGAATTATCGCGATGAGCACTCCATCTTCTAATAATTCTAAAAAACCTTCGGCCTCTTTTAATAAAAAATCACGTAGCCGCTTGGCCGAGATTGCTGCACAAAAAAAGGCTAAAGCTGAAGATTTAGAGCAGAAATATCCTGTTCCTACGGAAGAGGAAACAAAAAAAGTTTTACTAGAAATTTTGCAAGGGTTAGGTGATGGGTTAACTCTTCAGCAAATCTTGGGGCTTTCTGACGTTCTTCTCGAAGAGATCTACACGGTAGCCTATACCTTCTATTCTCAAGGAAAATATCGGGAAGCGATTGGCCTTTTCCAAATTTTAACCGCTTCTAAGCCTCAGTGCTACAAATACATCTTGGGGCTAAGCTCTTGCTATCATCAGCTAAAAATGTACGATGAAGCAGCTTTTGGATTCTTCCTTGCTTTCGATGCACAACCAGAAAACCCCATCCCACCATACTACATTGCAGACAGTTTAATGCAGTTGGATCAACCCGAAGAATCTCAGAATTTCCTCGATATCACTATCGACATGTGCAAGAACAAACCAGAGTACAAAGTCCTCAAAGAGCGCTGCAGCATTATGAAGCAATCTTTAGATGCTATGTTGAAAAAAGAAAAACGCGCATCAGCAAAAAGCTCCGAATCCAAAACCTCTACTACAAAAGCAAAGAAATCATCTCCTAACAAGAAAAAAGCAAAATAAATAACGAAGCAGCACAGAGTCTCACCTATGAGTAAAAAACATAAGCCTAATAAAGAGCGCTCTTCTTCTAAGTCTCAGGTAAAGCCTGCACATCTTTCAACAAAAGAAGCCCCAGCTTTACAAGAGCTGCAAGATGTCATCATTTCTTTCTCACAAGATTTACCCTTGGCACAGATGTTTTCTGAAATGCAGGATGAGAAGCAACTAGCCAAGATGATGGCGGCTCTGAGTGGAATGCTAGACTCTTTACCTATAGAAACCCTGACGAAAGGCATTCTGAATAATCCTAAAGAAGAAGCTCAGCTTTCTCAAGAAATTTCTAGCATATTCCTAGGCTTAAGACACCTAACCGAAGCCGTAAATAAACACATTGCAGATGAGAAATAATTTTCTCATCTCATAAAGAGTTCCCAGAGAGGTTATATGTCTCTTTCATCTTCTTCGTCTTCTGACAGCAACAATCTAAGAAGTGTCTTATCTCAAGTCATTACATCGACTCCTCAAGGCGTTCCTAATGCAGATAAGCTGACAGACAATCAGGTTAAACAGGTCCAACAGACTAGACAGAACCGAGACGACCTGAACATGGAAAGCGATTCAGCTATTGCTGGAGCGGCTGGGAAGGATCGTGCATCCTCTGTTTCCCAAATGGAAGGCCAAGAGGTCATAGAACAGCAAGGATTAGCCGCTGGGAAGGAAACGGCCTCTGCAAGCACAGCATCGCTAACTCAGAACGCTTCCACAGGAGCAGCTTCTCAAAAACGTGTAGAAGATACCAACAAATCTTTAGAACTATCCTCTTTAAGTTCCCTCTCCTCCGTAGATGCGTCCCAACTACAAGAAATTCAGAACATTGTTGCTTCTGCAACGAGATCTACTAACGAGACTTCCCTAAAGAACTTAGATACTCCGGGACTACCCAAGCCTACAACGACGCCTCGCCAAGATGTTATGGAAATCAGCTTAGCTTTAGCGAAGGCAATTACAGCCCTTGGAGAGTCTACGCAAGCAGCTTTGGAAAATTTCCAAAGCACGCAAACTCAAGCCTCCAATATGAACAAAATGTCTCTGGAATCTCAAGGACTCAAAATCGACAAAGAACGAGAAGAGTTCCAAAAATTGCAAGAGATCCAGAAAAAAGCTGGCAACAACTCCACGATGGATACCGTTAACAAAGTGATGATTGGAGTGACTGTCGCTATCACTGTAGTTTCTGTTGTAGCAGCACTATTCACTTGCGGTCTTGGTTTAATCGGAACAGCAGCAGCAGGAGCTACAGCAGCAGCAGCGGGAGCCACAGCAGGGGCTACAGCAGCAGCAACGACAGCAACTTCTGTGGCAACAACAGTTGCGACCCAAGTTACGATGCAAGCAGTCATGCAAGCGGTTAAGCAAGCTATCATTCAAGGGGTCAAGCAGGCTATTGTCCAAGCGATTAAGCAAGGACTTAAAAAAGGGATCATGCAAGCGATTAAACAGGCTATAAAAGCTGCTGTTAAAACTCTTACCAAAAATATTGGTAAAATTTTCAACACAGGGAAAAATGCCGTTAGTAAATCCTTCCCTAACCTATCCAAAGTGATGAACACTCTGGGAAGTAAATGGGTAACATTAGGAGTTGGAGCACTGACAGCAGTTCCCCAACTCGTATCAGGGATTGGAAATCTGCAGCTATCTGACATGCAAAAAGATCTTGCTAAGATTCAAAAAGAGGTCGGAGCTCTTACAGCCCAATCTGAAATGATGAAGGCGTTCACCTTGTTCTGGCAACAAGCAAGTAAGATTGCTGCAAAACAAACCGAAAGCCCTAGCGAAACACAACAGCAAGCGGCCAAAACAGGAGCTCAAATAGCAAAAGCTTTGTCCGCAATAAGTGGCGCTCTAGCCGCCGCGGCTTAACTATTAACTTTTTGATGGAGATTGTGTGTTATGACAACAGGAGTACGTGGAGATAATACTCCAGATCCCTCATTGTTAGCTCAACTCACCCAAAATGCTAACTCAGCATCCGCATCAGATAAAAATGGTGCTGCAGCCAAAACTCAACAACAAGAAGAAGCAAGTTTTGAGGACTTAATTCAGGACTCCCAAGGAACTGGAAAGAGTAAGAAGGCTTCCACTAGTCAAACATCAAAAAGTGGGAAAAGCGAAAAAGCACAAAAAAGTAGTGGGACAACAACAACAACATCTGTTGCTCAGGCTAGCCAAACAGCAACCGCTCAAGCCGTAAGAGGAGCAAGAAGCTCCGGATTTAATAATGATGGCTCCGCCTCTCTTCCTTCTCCATCCAACCCCAATGTTAATGGCGTTGTTTTGAAAAAGAATATGGGAACGCTAGCGCTTATGGGATTAATTATGACCCTACTAGCCCAAGCAAGCGCCAAAAGCTGGTCTTCTTCTTTCCAACAACAAAACCAAGCCATCCAAAACCAAGTAGCTATGGCACCAGAAATCGGGAATGCTATTCGAACACAAGCAAACCACCAAGCCGCCGCTACAGAATTACAGGCTAAACAAAGCCTAATTTCTGGGATTACAAATATAGTAGGCTTTGCTGTTTCAGTAGGAGGAGGAATTTTATCTGCATCAAAAAGTTTGGGCGGATTAAAATCTGCAGCCTTTACCAATGAAACCGCAACAGCAGCAAGTTCTGCAACGAGTGCCGCAGCAAAAACAGCTGTCAATGCTCTTGATGACGTAGCAAACGTAGCCGCTACTGCTGGAACTAAAGCAGCCTCTGGAGCTGCTTCTGCAGCTTCATCTGCAGCCACAAAACTGACTCAAAATATGACGGATACGGCTTCAAAAACACTTTCTCAAACGGCAAGTAAAGCTACTGGAGGGTTGTTCGGAAACGCATTAAATACCCCAAATTGGTCTGAAAAGATATCTCGAGGCCTTAACGTTGTAAAAACACAAGGAGGTCGTGCAGCGCAATTTGCAGGACGAGCCCTCTCTTCTGCCATGAGCATCTCACAAATGGTCCACGGTCTAACAGCTGGTGTTGATGGGATTACAGGAGGAATTATTGGGGCTCAAGTGGCAAATGAACAAAGAGCGGCAGGGATGGCCGAAGCTCGCGCTGAAGAACTTAAGTCCCTAAACTCAGTCCAATCGCAATATGCATCCCAAGCACAACAACTTCAAGAGCAGTCTCAACAAAGCTTCAACTCTGCTCTGCAAACTTTGCAAAGTATCGCGGACTCCTCACTACAAACAACAGGAGCTATGTTCAACTAACTATCTTCTTTTTAGATTACGTGTTCTTTGGATTCTATAAAAACCGTAGGTGTTCTTCACCTACGGTTTTTCTTTACTCGGAAGAGAGAACATACCCCTGACGGAATTCCTCATGGTAAATCAAACGACAGCCTAAAACCATGAAACCTACTGCAAATAATAATCCTGGAGGGAAACTTTCTCCAAGCAGTAACCAGCCAAAAAAGCTCGCAAATAACGGCATGACTAAATTACAAAATGATAGAAAGGTAGAGGAGAATGATCGCAGCAACTTAGCAAATAAGTTGTAACAAATCAGATTCGAAAAAATCACCAAAGCACCTATCGACTGCAAAAATAAGACAGGATTCTCTACGGGCAAAGGATTCCAGACTTCAGTAATCGCGGAATGTGCTAATGACAATATACCCGCAATCACCATAGCATAGGCATTAATAGCTGTAATAGACAAGGACTCACATTGTCGTTCTAACTTTCTAAGCAAAGTCCACCCATAAGAAGAAAGACATGTAGCAACGATCAATAACAACTCCGGCATCCCCAGCTGCCATCCCCATTCTGATACATCCTCTCCTCCTCCAAATAGCAGGTATACGAGATAACTCACTAAACCTAAACTTAATCCCCCCAACTTCTTCCAAGTAACCACTTCTCTAAGTTGAACATAAGAACAAAAAGCTGCGGTGAAAGGAGAAAATCCATAAATAAAACATGCTTTAGACGAAGAGAGTCCTTGTAATCCAATAAACTCTAAAACGTTTGTTAGATAAAATCCGATTACAGAAAGTAACACAATGGGCATAACCGCCTGGCGTGGTAATCGGAAAGACTCTCGTTTGAATAACAAAAGCCCAAAAAGAACGATCCCCGCTAATACCATTCGACTTCCAGTAACGAATAAAGGCGAAGCAGCATCCATTGCGCTTTTGCTCAAAGCAAACGAAGAAGACCAAATAAAAGCGTTAAGGAAAATTAAGAAAATAGCCATGGGTTCTACATATAGATTTGCAAAGCGCAAAACTAACATCACACCCCACTACCAAATAGAGCGGTTTCGTATGGTTAGCCACTGCGCTAAAAAATAAGCTTCTATTGTAGAAGATCTCTTGAAAAAACCCCAGTTTGAAAAAAGTTTTATTAGCAGAGTCGATATTATGCATACATCTTCATAAAACCCTTTTGCTTAGTTCCGTGAAACGCTACAATAGCGAATACTCCACGTAAAACGAGAAAGATTTTCACGGGAGCGTTTAAAATTTTTATTTATGGAGAAGGAATGATCCACGTAACTTGTAATCAAGAAGCTTTCGAACTACCAGAAGGCGCCTCAGCGATGGATCTTGCAAGCAAGATGAAAAACTCTCATTGCTTTGCAGGGGCCCTTATTAACGACCAAGAAAAGGATCTTTCCACCACCTTAAAAGACGGAGATACCGTTCTCTTTCTCACTTGGGATGACCCACAAGGTCGAGAAATCTTTTTACATACTTCCGCACATATCTTAGCCCAAGCAGTACTACGCTTATGGCCTTCAGCACAACCCACAATAGGTCCGGTTATTGATCAGGGGTTCTATTACGATTTTGCAAACCTTTCTATCAGCGAAGAAGATTTTCCTGCTATAGAAGCTATGGCCAAAGCCATCGCGGAAGAAAAATTGGCGATCTCACGTCAAGTTTTCTCGGATAAAGAGGAGACTCTCGCCTATTTTTCTGATAATCCATTTAAAATCGAACTCATCACGGAACTTCCGGAAGAAGCCACGATTTCCGCTTATAAACAGGGAGAGTTTTTAGACTTATGTCGCGGCCCCCATCTCCCTTCAACAGCTCCCGTGAAGGCTTTTAAACTGTTACGTACATCCGCAGCCTATTGGAGAGGAGATCCTTCTAAAGAATCTCTAATCCGAATATACGGAATCGCCTTCCCGACAACTAAGGAGCTAAAAGAACACCTCCACCAGTTGGAAGAGGCAAAAAAACGTGATCACCGTGTACTCGGGACTAAATTAGATCTGTTCTCACAACAATCCTACTCTGCAGGGATGCCTTTTTTCCATCCTCGAGGAATGGTAATTTGGAACGCTTTAATCGATTATTGGAAACGGCTTCATCAACTTGCTGGCTATCAACAAATCCAAACCCCTCAACTTATGAGTAGGGAGTTATGGGAGATTTCCGGCCACTGGGAAAATTATAAAGAAAACATGTACACCTTAACAGTGGATGAAGAAGATTACGCAATCAAACCCATGAACTGCCCTGGATGTATGTTGTATTACAAGACACAACTACATAGTTACCGGGAGTTCCCGCTGCGCATTGCAGAAATCGGCCATGTGCACAGACACGAGCTATCCGGAGCTCTATCTGGGCTGATGCGAGTACGTACATTCCATCAAGATGATGCCCATGTATTTTTAACTCCTGAACAAGTGGAAGAAGAAACTCTGAATATCCTTAATCTTGTTTCCGAACTATATGGAACCTTTGGGTTAGACTATCACTTAGAACTTTCCACTCGACCTGAACAAGGAACAATCGGAAGCGATGATCTTTGGGAACTGGCAACAGAAGCTTTGAAGAACGCTCTGGTCAAATCACAAAAACCCTTTATTATTAGTCCTGGGGAAGGCGCCTTTTACGGTCCAAAAATTGATATTCATGTGAAAGATGCCATTAATAGAACTTGGCAGTGCGGCACTATTCAATTGGATATGTTTCTCCCAGAACGATTCGATCTGAAATATACGAACCCTCAAGGGGAGAAAAGCACTCCTATTATGCTTCATAGAGCTTTATTTGGATCTATAGAACGCTTTTTAGGTATTCTGATCGAACACTTTAAAGGGCGCTTCCCTCTGTGGCTAAGTCCAGAGCACGTACGTATCATTACTGTAGCAGATCGCCATGAAGCTCGTGCTCAAGAATTAGCAAAATATTTCACTCAACAGGGAATTCTTGCCACAGTGGATCAAGCGAGTGAATCTGTCAGTAAAAAAATTCGCAATGCTCAAAACATGCAAGTAAACTATATGATTACTATTGGCGACAAAGAGCTAGAAACCCAACTACTGGCGGTACGCACACGAGACAATCGTGTGTTAAATGACATTTCTGTCGAACATTTCACTAATACAATTCTTGAAGAGCTTCGTTCTTTATCTTTAACCTCTTCGTTGTAAAATCCTGGCTTGCATAGGTAACTTTATCTATGCAAGCCTCCTACTCTCTCCTATTCACTCCAGTAGTCTTCTTTATAAACGATCATAGATTTCAAATAGTCAAAAGCTTTATAACATGTTCGCTGTAGCAAAAAACTCCTAACAAGAATACAACGGACTAGTTGAAGGTTCTCAGATTAAGTCGACCTGTACGATTGTGCTGTATAAATTTTGTAAAGTCTCATGAGGTAGTTGCTACAGTAATCCTGCTCCGTTTACAAAAGACGTGTCTCGAAAAATTTGTCTTTTCTATCGGAGGGATGCTATACCCAATAATATAGAAAGAGGCATCCGGAAGACTCCTCAGATTTATCCACCTTCCAGGATCCTTATCCGTCCTTGCTTATGGACAAGCAATATAAGGAATTAAAGCAACTAAAAAGGAGCGAGGCTTCCTCCCCCTAAAGGGGGCTTCACCTCGTTATAAACATGAAAACAATCGCTGTTAACAGTTTTAAAGGCGGCACAGCAAAAACCTCTACAACCCTTCATTTGGGAGCTGCTCTAGCCCAATATCATAAAGCTCGCGTCCTTCTCATTGATTTCGATGCTCAAGCGAATCTTACAGCAGGATTGGGTCTGGATCCTGATTGTTATGATAGCCTTGCTGTTGTCCTGCAAGGAGAAAAACAAATAAGTGAGGTCATTCGTTCTATTGACTCTTCAGGGCTGGATCTCATCCCTGCCGACACTTGGCTGGAACGTGTTGAAGTCTCAGGATCTCTAGCAGCTGATCGCTATTCACACGAGCGATTAAAAACGATTCTTTCCACAATAGAACACCAATATGACTACGTCATTATTGATACCCCTCCCTCCCTATGTTGGCTCACCGAGTCTGCTCTAATCGCCGCTCAACATGCGCTTATCTGCGCCACACCAGAATTTTATAGCGTCAAAGGTCTAGAAAGATTGGCAACCTTCATCCAAGGGATTTCATCACGACATCCTCTTAATATCTTAGGTGTCACGCTATCTTTTTGGAATTACAGAGGGAAAAATAATGCTGCTTTCACAGAACTGATCCAAAAAACGTTCCCTGGGAAGCTTCTTAATACACGTATACGCAGGGATATCACCATCTCAGAAGCCGCTATTCATGGGAAACCTGTCTTCTCAACAGCTCCTTCAGCTCGAGCCTCGGAAGACTATCTAAAATTAACTGAAGAACTGCTATTTTTGTTAAGGGACATCTAACGTTATGGGAAACATCAAAACCCTTCTAGAAAATCGCTTTAAAAAACCCACCTCCGATAAAATGGAGTCTCTCGCTAAAAAGCGATTGGAGGGAGAGCTTTCTCCTTTTCTAAATGGGTTTACGAATCCTAAGCTCTCTTCGCAAGAAGAAGCCAAATTTCGTCAATTACTCGAAGAGTATTCCTTTTCTAACGAAATCTCTAAACACGATCTACAACAACTTTGTCATTTATCTGCTCAAGTAAAACAGATCCATCATCAAGCAGTACTTCTCCATGGCGAACGAATCAAAAAAGTTCGAGAATTATTAACATCTTATCGGGAAGGAGCGTTCTCTGCATGGCTGTTGCTTACCTATGGCAATCGACAAACTCCTTATAATTTCTTAGTATATTACGAACTCTTCTCCACTCTCCCGGATTCTTTGAAGCTCGAACTAGAAAAATTACCCAGACAAGCTGTCTATACACTAGCTGCTCGAGAAGGAACTCAAGAGAAGAAAGAGGCGATCATCCGTAATTATCAAGGAGAAACTAAAGGTGAACTTCTTGAAATTATCCGCAAAGAATTCCCTCTACTCCCTACAGATCGACGCCACACCCCACTTTCCCAAAAGGCTTTTACTCTTCTTGCTAAAGGCACGAAATTACTGCGACAATGCACCGACGTTTCTCACGAAGAACTCATTGCCTTGGAGAAATTGATTAAAAAGTTACAAAAAGTTACAACTAACCTTCTTTCTAACACTAAGGTGTCCCGAAATGACAACGAAATCCAAAACTCTAGAAATTGATAACAACACGTTCCTACTTTTAGAAGGTAACTTAAAAAGAATTTTTGCTACTCCTATTGGGTATACGACATTTAGAGAATTCCAAAATGTGATATTTAACTGCGCGCAGGGACAGCAAGAACTTGCCAATTTTTTATTTGAAATGCTGATCAATGGAAAACTTCTGCAAGAATTACCTGCAGGACAAAAACAGTCTGCGCAAAGCCTCATTGTGCAATTTATGATGTTGATTCGTGTGGCAAAAGATATTCATGAACGAGGAGAATTCATTAATTTCATTACTTCAGATATGCTCGCTCAACAGGAGCGCTGTGTATTCTTGAACCGCCTTTCCCGAGTTGATGGTCAGGAATTTTTACTTATGACTGATGTGCAAAACACCTGCCACCTCATCCGACACTTATTATCTCGTCTACTTGAAGCTCAAAAAAATCCTATTGGAGAAAAAAATCTTCAAGAAGTTCAAGAAGATTTGGATTCTTTACGGGCTCACTTTGAAGAATTGACGAAATCTATGTAATCTACTAGCCTTCCTGGCGACCGTTCTTCTGAAAACGGTATTAATGCCCCCAGACAAGACTATATCAATAAAATCTTTGGGGGCTTATCTTTGAATAATCGGCAAGTTAAGAATTAAAGAAACAGCAAGGAACGAGGTTTCTTCCCAAATTGGGGCCCGCCTCGTAAATCGACCATGAATAAAAAACGAGTTCTTACTGGAGATCGTCCTACAGGGAAACTTCATCTGGGGCATTGGATTGGCTCTATTATGAATCGCCTGCAGCTACAAAACGATCCTCGCTATGATTGTTTCTTCATCATAGCAGATTTGCATACGCTAACCACTAAAACACGAAAAGAAGAAGTTCTTCATATCGATAGCCATATTTATGATGTCCTTGCTGATTGGTTAAGCGTAGGCATCGATCCAGAAAAGTCTGCTATCTACCTGCAATCAGCTATTCCCGAGATCTATGAATTAAATCTCCTCTTTTCGATGCTGACTCCCTTGAATCACATCATGGGTATTCCCAGCATTAAAGAGATGGCTCGCAATGCTTCTATCAATGAAGAAAGTCTTTCCCATGGGCTTATAGGTTATCCTGTATTGCAAAGCGCCGACATTTTACTTGCTAAAGCGCATCTTGTTCCTGTTGGTAAAGATAACGAAGCTCACGTAGAATTGACTCGTGATATCGCAAAAACATTCAATCGGCTGTACGGATCCGTTTTCCCAGAGCCCGATATCTTACAAGGAGAGCTAACCTCTCTGGTAGGCACGAACGGTCAAGGAAAGATGAGTAAATCCGCTAATAATGCCATTTATCTTTCGGATGATGAGAAGACGGTACAAGAAAAAATACGAAAAATGTACACAGATCCTAACCGAGTTCATGCAACGACTCCCGGAAGAGTAGAAGGCAATCCCTTATTTATCTACCATGATCTTTTTAATCCTCACAAAGAAGAGGTGGAAGAGTTTAAAACTCGTTACCGCCAAGGATGCATTAAAGATGTGGAAGTAAAAGCCCGCTTAGCAGAAGAGATTAACCTTTTCCTCAATCCTTTCCGAGAAAAACGCAGCGAATTCGTCGCTCAACCTAAGATTCTTGAAGAGGCTTTACAGAAAGGTACGGAAAAAATGCGATCAGTAGCACGGGAAACTATGGAAGAAGTCCATAACAACCTAGGATTAAGCCGCAAGTGGCGCTCTATTCTAGCTTCTTCTAAATGACGCATTACCATAATCCTTTGAATGGGAGGAAAGTTCTGAATCAGCAGTTTGTATTACAAGCCCCTTTCCTCCCTTGTGGAGATCAGCCTGAGGCAATTCGTCAGCTTTCTCGAGGAATTTTAGATGGGATTCCCTCACAGGTTCTTCTAGGAACCACTGGATCTGGAAAGACATTTACCATGGCGAACGTAATTGCCAACGTCAATGTCCCTACCTTAGTACTCGCGCATAATAAAACACTGGCCGCTCAGTTGTACCAAGAATTTAAAGCATTCTTTCCTGAAAATGCTGTTGAATACTTTATTTCCTATTACGATTACTACCAACCCGAAGCTTATATTGCGCGTAGCGATACCTATATCGAAAAAAGCCTGCTCATCAATGACGAAATTGACAAACTTCGCCTTTCTGCGACGCGATCTATTTTAGAACGAAGGGATACTTTAATCGTCTCCTCTATTTCTTGTATTTACGGCATTGGCTCTCCCGACAACTACTCTTCTATGGCTCTTATATTAGAAGTTGGAAAAGAATATCCTCGTTCCCAGCTCTCTGCCCAACTCGTACGCATGCACTATCAAGCTTCTGCCTCCCCTCAACGCAGTGCCTTTCGCGAACGAGGTAGCGTCATAGATATTTTCCTTGCTTATGAAAGTGATCTTGCCGTTCGGCTTGAATTCGTCAACGATACACTTGTTTCCATAGAATATACAGATCCGTTGACCATGATCCCCTCTCATACGGTCCCGTCCGTTACTCTTTATCCTGGATCTCACTACGTTACTCCCGAAGCAGTTCGTGAACAAGCCATTCGTACCATCCGCGAAGAATTAGAGCAGCGTCTGCTGTTTTTTGAAGGACGGCCTGTAGAACAAGAAAGACTATTTCAACGCACCACGCACGATATAGAAATGATCAAGGAAATCGGGTTCTGTAAAGGGATTGAAAATTACTCGAGACACTTTACTGGAGCAGCTCCAGGAGAACCTCCAACTTGTCTTCTTGACTATTTCCCAGAAGATTTCCTTTTAATCATCGATGAGTCCCACCAGACACTTCCTCAGTTGCGTGCCATGTATCGCGGAGATCAATCTCGCAAACAGTCTCTTGTTGAATATGGATTCCGTCTTCCCTCTGCTTTTGATAATAGACCGCTTACTTATGAGGAAGCTCGGCGATATTTTCGTCGCGTAGTTTATGTATCGGCTACTCCTGGAGAACTCGAAGTCCAAGAAAGCCGAGGACATATCATAGAACAAATCATTCGTCCTACAGGGATTCCTGATCCACTGCCAGAAATTCGCCCAGCGACAGGACAGATAGATGACCTCTTAGAAGAAATTCGTCAGAGACTTCGCAAAGATCAAGAAAAAATATTAGTCGTCTCTGTCACAAAAAAATTAGCTGAAGACATCGCAGCCTTCTTAGCTGAACTGGGAATCGCTGCCGCCTATCTTCATTCAGGTATTGAAACCGCAGAAAGGACACAAATTCTTACAGATTTACGGTTAGGAACGATAGATGTTCTTATTGGAGTAAACCTTCTTCGAGAAGGAATCGATTTACCCGAAGTGTCATTAGTCGCGATTCTTGACGCAGATAAAGAAGGTTTTCTACGTAGTAGCGCCTCCCTTATTCAATTCTGCGGACGAGCCGCACGCAATGTCCATGGAAAAGTCATTTTTTATGCCGACCGCATCACCCCTTCCATGGATCATATGCTCAAAGAAACAGAACGACGCAGACAAATACAACTCGATTACAATAAAAAACATAATATCACCCCTAAGCCCATTATTAAACCCATCTTAGCTAACCCCATTACTAAAGAGGGCGCTCAAGAAGATTCCCGTCCAGAAACCCAATCTACTGAAGATCTCGAATCTTCTATCAAGCAATACGAAGAAGCGATGTATAAAGCTGCTCAAGATTTTCAGTTTGATGAAGCAGCCAAGTACCGTGATTTGATGAATGCGGCGAAACGCCAACTGCTTTTTAAACAAGGAGAGGATGGAAATTCAAAATGAAAAGGATACCACAGAATTTAGTCCCTCGCTATGATCCTTTTCTTGAAGCAAATCACCTCCGGGCTTCTCTTTATTTAGTACCGTAAGATTCTTATCGGAGGAAACAAATAAAACGAGCGAACCGCTTTCATTAACCATTCTAGACAAGGATCTTGTTATGTTTGATGTTGTCATCTCCGATATAGAAGCTAGAGAAATTTTAGATTCCCGAGGGTATCCTACCTTGTATGTTAAAGTCATTACTAATACAGGAATCTTTGGAGAAGCTTGTGTTCCTTCTGGAGCATCTACAGGCATTAAAGAAGCTTTAGAACTTCGTGACCAAGATCCTAAACGCTATCAAGGAAAAGGAGTTCTACAAGCAGTCGCTAATGTGGAAAAAGTTCTATTACCTGCCCTACAAGGGTTCAGTGTTTTTGATCAAATCACAGCAGACGCTATTATGATCGATGCTGATGGCACCTCTAACAAGGAAAAATTAGGCGCCAATGCGATTCTTGGGGTTTCTTTAGCATTAGCAAAGGCTGCTGCTGCAACTTTAGAGAGACCTTTATACCGGTATTTGGGAGGAGCTTTCTCGCATGTTCTCCCTTGCCCAATGATGAACCTCATTAACGGTGGCATGCATGCAACAAATGGCCTCCAATTTCAAGAATTTATGATCCGTCCTATTAGCGCTCCTTCCCTAACAGAAGCTGTGCGCATGGGAGCAGAAGTTTTTCACACTTTGAAAAAAATCTTACAAAATCGGCAACTTTCTACAGGAGTCGGAGATGAAGGCGGATTCGCTCCCCAACTCGCTTCCAATTCAGAGGCGCTTGACCTTCTCTTGGCTGCTATTGAAAAGGCTGGCTTTATCCCTGGAGAGGATATTTCTTTAGCTCTTGATTGCGCAGCTTCCTCGTTTTACAATACTCAGGATAAAACTTATGATGGCAAGTCCGCTGCAGATCAAGTTGCTGTACTCACAGAATTATGCGATCGCTATCCTATAGATTCTATCGAAGATGGCCTTGCTGAGGAAGATTTTGAAGGCTGGAAGCTTTTATCAGAAACTTTAGGAGATCGCATTCAATTAGTAGGAGATGATTTATTTGTCACGAACTCTGCTTTGATTGCCGAAGGAATTGCGCAAGGCCTAGCTAATGCCGTTCTTATCAAACCCAATCAGATAGGGACGCTTACAGAAACAGCGGAGGCTATCCGCTTAGCAACTACGCAGGGCTATGCGACCATCCTATCTCACAGATCAGGAGAAACAGAAGACACCACAATCGCAGATCTTGCGGTTGCCTTTAACACAGGGCAAATTAAAACAGGCTCTCTCTCTCGTTCCGAGCGTATTGCTAAATACAACCGCTTGATTGCTATTGAAGAAGAAATAGGCCCAGAAGCTGTATTTCAAGATTCCAATCCTTTTTCTAAAGCATAACTAGGTTGATGAGTTAAGAAGGGATTTTTATAAAGATCCCTTCTCCTCTTTGCTTGTAGATTTTTTTTCAGGAGAGTATGTAAAGCTTTATCCTGTTCCTTTAGGGGAAAAGTAAAGCATATGACCATCCCTATTCACGAGAACCGATATGCTATGGTCTCTTTCACACGAACGATAGGTTTTCGTTTATGGCTTATCTGTGTAGCCGCTATCATGTTCCCTTTAGGGATTAATATTTTTCAACTGAACCTCCAGCAATATAAAAAAACATTAGTTTCTACCACTTCTGACTTGCGAGAAAACGCTTTATTTAAAGCACACACATTACAGCAGGTTATCCCTTTAAACGTTGATATACTGGCTCTTTTTTCTGAAATTTTCGATTTAGATAGAGGGGTTCCCTCTGAACCCGATCTCGTTCTCAGCAAGGAGATGGAAAAAATTTTTCACTCCACTTACAAAGAGATCTCTCTTGTTAAAAAGGATGCCGACGGCAATTTTACAGTTGTCGCTTCTAGCCAAATTCAACAACTTGGAAAGAACTATAATCAAGAAATCTTTCTTTCTTCTTATCAACCTTTTTTAGCTACTTTGAGGCACTCTGATGGAACTTCTCCAGTTCTTTCTGTATTGCAAACCAATATTTTCGATATTAGCTCTCAAGAGGTTCTTGGTATCCTCTATACTCTTTCCGATACGGATTACTTATTAGATGGGTTGCTAGCTTCAAAAAACCCTCGTGCTATCAAAACGGCTATCCTTTCTAAAAATGGGATTATTCTCCAAGCAACTGACTCAACGCTGAATCTTATATCTATATACAAAGAAGTCTCTCAAGAGCAATTCTGCGATGTGTTCCTTCGTAAAGATTTCTGCCCCCCACATCTCCTACTACGATCTCCCTTAAACCTTTCTCCTCTTCCTTACGGAGAAGGCTTTGTTTCTTTCTACATCGGAGACAAAGAAATGTGGGGCTATATCCATCCCCTACAGGACATGGATTTCTGTATTCTAACTTATGAAGAAAAAACCACGATTTTTGCTTCTTTATGGCGTCGAGCCTTATTATATTTTGCTTATTTTTGCTGCGTACTTTTAGGAAGTATTACCGCTTTTTTAGTAGCAAAACGCTTATCTAAGCCTATACGTAAGCTTGCTACAGTGATGATCGAAACACGACGTAATCAACACCATCCTTACGAACCAGACTCCTTAGGATTTGAAATTAATCGTCTGGGAGAAATCTTTAACTCGATGGTGCAAAGCCTCTCGCAACAACAATCACTGGCAGAAAAAAACTATGAAATCAAACAGCAAGCCCAAAATGCTCTAAGATTAGGAGAAGAAGCACAACAACGCCTTCTCCCTAATCAGCTCCCTCATTATCCTACAGCAGAAATTGCAAAAGCCTATATCCCTGCCATTACGGTAGGAGGAGACTTTTTTGATTCCTTTGTCATAGGCGAAGGGGATCAGGCAAAACTGTTCTTAATAGTTGCTGATGCTTCAGGGAAAGGAGTGAATGCCTGCGCTTACTCTCTTTTCCTTAAAAATATGTTACACACCTTTTTAAGCGAACTTTCATCTATACAAGAAGCCGTTCAACAAACTTCTTCGCTCTTCTACAAGCAAACAGCAGAGTCAGGAATGTTTGTTACCTTATGCATTTACTGTTATCACTATGCAACACGGCAGCTAGAATACTATTCCTGTGGACATAATCCTGCCTGCCTACGCATGCCTAATGGAGAAGTTTCTTTTCTCTCTCACCCTGGTATGGCCCTAGGATTCTTACCGGAAGTACCGCCTCATCCTGCATATACTCTCACGCTTGAAGAAGAGTCTCTTCTGGTTCTCTATACAGATGGTGTAACCGAAGCGAATAATAAACATGGCGAAATGTTCGGAGAAGAACGCTTAAAAACCTTAATCGCCTCTCTAACCAAACATAGTGCGGAAGAGGCAATCCAATCCATTATGCTTTCTATTAAATCTTTTGTGAAAGACTACCAACAACATGATGATATCACGCTACTAGTCTTGAAAATCACTAAGACTGATACTGCTCATTGAACTCCACTCCATTTAGCAGATTCCTATACGAATCCTTGTAGATTTTTTCTTTTCAACTTCTTTATCGTACCGTTAAAGAGCCTCTTGGAATAATCCTTTCTAAATTTGTGTGTAGAATGAGACAAACATTCACGAAAAGAATCCTCCTTTTCCTTTTTCTAGTGATTCCTGCCCCCCTCCTTCTTAATCTAGCCGTGCTCTCGTTTTTTTCTTTTGCAGCAGTCAAAACAACTGTGATCCAAGATCTACACACACGAACGATGAATTTTCATTTAGAACTGGAAAAAAAAATCGCCATACAAAAAATCTTCTTGAAACGACTAGCAGAAACCTTAGCTTTAAAAACTCTAACAACAGCTAATGACTTTTTCACTGAAGCCTATAGCGAAATGATCGCTCTTGGAGATACAGACTTATCGCTCTGCTTAATTTCTTCTGCCAATGACAGCATTCGCACCAAAAATCCTAGAGACCCTTTTGTACGATATATAAAAGCACACCCAGAAATACGTGATAAGCTCATCCAGAACCCAGGAAATGCCAGCCTAATTTCTATTTCAGAATATTTAGATACAGAGGAACATTACCTTGTGTTTGCAGAACCTCTTCCTATATACGGGGATCCCTCTTTAGCAGGATGGGTAATTGCATTCTATTCTATGCAAAAACTGCGTAACTATCTTTTTCAGAATAATCAGTCTCGACAAGATCTACTTTGCTTTCTAAATAAGAATGGAGAATTACTCTTTTCAGATGCGCCCTCTCTCCAAAAAGGGAGCTTTAGTCTTTCTCTATCTGGGTATCCCTCTCTCCCTTCCTCACAAACTTCATACTCTTTAGAAGCCTCTCCCAACTTATTCAAATCTAAACAACTTTTACAAGTTTCCATACAAGGGAAAACCTTCTTAGCATACCTTTCGTCGTGGCCCCCCATACCACACACTTATTCCCTTGCTCTTATCCCTTTGTCAAGCTGTGTCACACAAGCCTTACGGTTACCGATTAACGTTATCCTATTTTACATTCTTGCCTTTTCTCTAATGGGATGGCTGCTCTCTTGTACTAGCAAACGATTGAATCGTCCCTTACAAGAACTCACTGTAAGTATGGAGTCTGCTTGGAAAGGAAATCATCATGTTCGCTATGAACCACAACCCTACGGATATGAAATCAATGAACTTGGAAATATTTTTAACTGTACGCTGCTACTGCTTCTCAATGTTAAAGACAAAGCAGAAATAGAGTATATTTCCGGGAATTTGTTACAAAAAGAGCTTGCTTTGCTCTCTTCCTTACAAGATACTCTTCTCTGTCAACGTTCTAATGAGCTTCCAGGAGGGACTTTCTCTTTGCACTACTTACAAGGAGAACAACGAACAGGTCTCTTTTATGGATGGGTTACTTCCCCTACAGGAACTAGCTTACTCGGAGTGATTGGAATCGCTGGAGATATCGGCCTCCCTTCTTATCTCTATGCACTCTCTGCCCGTAGTCTATTCCTTACTTATGCAAGTTTAGGCTACCCTCTTCCTGATATCTGCCATAAAACTACTCAAAGCTTTGATGAAGCTACTATAGGCAACGAAGCTTCTGTTTCAATGGCTTTTATCGAATATCATCTTGCATCTAGATCATTATCCGTTCTTTCTCAAGGAACAAATCCACCCGCTCTATTCTTAAAACGCCAAGAACAACTTCTTGCTATTTCTGAACAACAATGTATTGAGCCTGGCGATATTCTCGTTTGTCTCACAGGAGGCCCGAATATGACTCAGCATCTAAAAAGACTCCCTATAGAATCCTTGCTCAAAGATTCTCTCTCTCCACTAAACTCTGAAAATTTTGCAGAAATTTTAACAACTATGCTCAAGCATAAAAAACAAACGCAGATTGATGGAGCTGTGGGCTTCTTCTCTTTTATCTAAAACTAGATAATAAACCATTTTCTTTTAGAAAAAGCCTTTTGGTAGCCCACTACGATATCCAGGAGGAGGAACCATACCATAATCTATAGGATTGGGATAAAGAACCCAGGAATTTTGACCAAACCACCTGTCCTTATTTTCTGAAGGACGCCCTGCTAATCCTAAATAGTTAAAATCCCATAAATCAATCTCCTGCGTCCCAGGATGCAAAATAAACCCAAAATACCGATAAGCCCAATTCGTATCTCCAAAAAGAAGAGGCGCAGGGTAAGCCAACCCATGATGACGCATAGCAGCTATCAAACGCATAGACAGATCTTCTTCATGATAAACACGCTGATACCCTGCCATTAACAAACCTTTATACAAGTGTCTTAGTTCTGACGAGGATATTAACGAATGCTTTTCTATATTCTCTTCTAACAGTGATGCAAAACGATCATAAGAAATTCGCGATGAAATTCCTAAATAAGATGAAATGTCTCTTATAACCTCAGGTAATCTCTGTTCAGAAATATAAGGAGCTTCTTTTACTAATTGATATGCTAAATACCTTTGTAAAGTCGCTATAACCTTTTCCTCTCGAACGGTTGATTGGAAAAAGCGCACACTTTTATCATACAACTCTGGAATGGATAGTGATAGGTCATCGCAAAAATAGACAAACTCTTGTGTCAATTCCTGTAAATAATAGCGCGCACAGAAGCGTGTGATAAACGCGTAAATCGCAGATTTGTCAAAAATCGTATGCTTCAAAAAAGCTTGATGCTTAGAAACCCACACATCTCGTAACCAGGTGTAGCTGTACCAATCATTGGTCCAAGCATCTCTAAACAAAGGAGAACCTGCTGTTACAGAAAATACATGGGAAGGAGTTGCTGCTAGTAAAGAATGTTCTCCATCCTCTAAATACTCTTTCACAGCTTCGGGAAGATCTTTCAACGCATCAGCAAAAAATGCTGCTAATTCATGCGGATCGGCAGGAAGTTTTTCTAGCTTAGATAAGGTGTGTTTGTTTTCAAAATAATTGCTTACTAGCGTCGTTACTGTTCCTCCAGAAACATAAACCCAAGGGGTATGCGTAATTTGATCTAAATGCTGAAAAATTCCCTGTGGAATCGGACAATCATAAGCGTTAAGAATCCGTTCCATTGCAGCTTCTTGAAAACGGGGTTCATGTAAAGCTGATACAATATGATGCAAAAGAACGGATGTTTCTTTCTCCAACCCAGAAACATTATGTTTCGCTAAAAGATCCCCCTCTGTAGAGGTGAAAAACTCAGTCAAAGCATGAATAAATTCTTCGATAGAATAGATTGGCTCCCAGGTGTTTGGATGACTTCTTCCATAAGTAAATACTATGCGGAACCCGGCAGAACCATCTGCGTAATGACCAGAAAATTCCCTGATAAACGCATCATATATACTGCGAAAATACACTGGTATTTCCCTTGAATAGAAAGACAAGAGAAAGTCTGGTAAAGTAATGATTTTCTTGAGTTTTTCTTGAGCGGCATTCCAATCTTGCAAAGCCTGATTTAGCTCTTGTCGAAATCGCACATGATCCATCGCTAAAATCTGACTGTCTTGTTTGTTAATCGGATTACGCATCCGACTTTCTACATATTCTAATTGGGCTTTTGCCTCTTGATAAGTCTGCTCACACTGCCCTGCAAAAGTGTGTGTTACTTTTATCTCATCGTCCAAAAATTTTCGGATAATTGCATATAATCCATATTCATCATGGGCATCCCAACCTAAAGCGATTTGTAAATGCTTGACCGTTGTTGTTTGATTAGCATCTGCCAATGTAGCTAATGTGTATTCCCATGATTTTAACAAGACGTTCTGTGTATCGCGAATAAACCCTTGCGTAGCCTGCTCATAAGATTCTAAGTAACTGAGCACATGTTGACTACTTGCAGAAAGTACAGATGCTCCAGGAGTCATACCCCACTTTCTATTACGAAAACCCTCTTGTAAAATGGAAGATTGAACCGCAGAAGGAGAAATTTGATAGTAATGTAATAAACTATCCTGAATGACATCATGAGCCGTGATCTCCCCATGAAAATCTTGTATTTTCTGATACACTCTTTCATTGGCTAGCAATGTCTGAATTTCTTGAGAGATATCTGCTGTTTTTGGGAATATTCCAGAGGCATCAAATGCTGCTTGAATATTCGACCAAGACGCAAGAGTGGCTACTGGATTAGGATATAAATCAATCACACGAATAGGTTTAAATAAATCTCCTACAGAAGGAAGAAGATTGATCGGAACAGAAATTTCCTGATCACCAATAATACGGGAAATCTTCCCAGAAGATAGTAAATCTTCTAGATCACGAACAAACAAGAGTGGNTATTCTTGATGGATAAGAATCGCTAATGCTGTTGCGAAACAAGACCCAACGTCTTGCCGTAAATAAGTAAATAAAGAGACTAAAACAGCTTCTCGTACATGACGGACTGTTAGCGTTTCTCCAGTAGAAAGCGCTAACGTATTGCGAATTAAATCCTGGACTTTAGCATAAGAGGGAACAAAAAAACGCCGCAAACGGCTCTTAATTTCTTGGTCATCATGCAAAAACTCAAGCATCTTTAATAAATGCTCTCGAGCCGGGCCTTCTTCTTGACGATGGGGCCCTAGAGGATACAGATATTTCGTTAATAGTTGAATACACTCAACTACCTTCCCAAGGTCAAGATCTCCCTGATCATTCAGAATATAACTGGCTAACTTTCTCGCAATGGAAAGATTTTTCTTTGCTAAAGAAGCTCTGCTATACTGAGCAAACTCTTGTGGATTTTCACCACATAAGATTTCCTCTAAAGAAGAGGCTTTCTCTTTGTTACCTAAGGAATCGAATACAAAGACGTCCAACCGAGACATGGCAAAGAAAGGAGTTTTTTCTCATCCTTTACCATGGAACAAAATTGCGATGCAATCTCCGAAACTTACACCTCAGGATCTATAGAATCTTTTGGTTCTTTTTCTTTTTTCTTCTTAAATAAAGCAGTAAATAGTGCCCGCAGAGAAAAACGAGAAACCTCATATCCCATAGCTGAGATACTTTCTGTTAAAGGCAATTTTTTTGGGCAGACACGCACGCAATTATGTGCTTGACCACACCCTTCTATTCCTCGATTCCCCATAAGAGCTCGTAATCGACTCTCTCGTCGCTTCTCTCCAGGATAGGAGTTAAAATAACGAGCCTGAGCAATGGCTGCAGGTCCCATAAAATCGCTTTTCTCATTAACTTGGGGACAAGCCTCTGTGCAACATCCACAGGTCATACACATCGATAAAGAATACATTAAAGCCTGCTCTTCTTGAGAGACTTGTGGACCAGGTCCTTCGCCACATTTATCAGCAGAAATCCATCCCTGGATCTCTTCTAAATTTTTGAACATCACAGAACGATCTACAATCAAATCACGAACTAATGGGAACTTGGAAAGAGGCGCCAATTTGATCTCTCGTTTGGCATCCATATGTTCATGAATTAATACCGTACAAGCTTGTCTGGGCACCCCATTCACTAGCATCGCGCAAGAACCACAGACCTCTTCTAAACACGCCTGTTCCCAAACTACAGGATCCACCCGCTCCCCTTGAGTATTTATGGGATTTTTTTCAATCTCCATAAGGGCACTAATTACATTCTCTCCGGGATGCAACTCCAACTCAAAACTTTCCCAATACTGTTTTCCAGGAACGCCTCTGTATATATTCAATATAAACGTTTCTTGCACAATAGCCTCCTATATAGGGAAATGAATATTCGTTGGAATATTCTCTAACACTACGTCTTTCTCTCCCCGTTGTGTATAATCTCGTAATTCTGGGTTCACATGACGAGTGTCTACTGGCTTATAAGAAATTTCAGGCTCGTCTACAGAATAGGTAGCAATGGTCGTTTTTAACCAATTCACATCATCCCGTTTCGGGAATTCCGGTTTATAATGAGATCCTCGAAATTCGTTTCTCAATAACGCCCCTTTAGTGATCGCTAAAGCTAGTTCTAACATAGGCTCCATTTGTCGAACAAAATGGAAAGTCTTATTAGCAAATCGAGAAGAATCATGTACGGAAACTTTTTTCAATCTTTCCCTAAACTCTTTTAACTTCTGCAAGGTTTCTACAAGAGCGTTATTCTCTCTTTTCACGGTAACATTATTAACCATCACTCGCGCGATCTCTTCATGTAAGGAAAAAATGTTTTCCCCTCCTTTACGCGATAAAATTTCCTGGGAGAGCTCTTCTTCCTGTTGCAAGGCGTGTTTAAGATCTTGCTGCGAGTAGGGACTGCTTCCAAAAGATTCGATAAATCGCGCAGCTTCATCTCCAGCGACTAATCCTGCATATAAGCAAGATAATAAAGAATTTGCTCCTAAACGATTTGCTCCATGATATTGAAAATCGGACTCTCCACAGTTAAAACAACCTGGGATATTTGTCATATGTCGATAACGACTATTCCGATCCTCATCATCACTCGCTGGCCAATCCACCCAAGCACCTCCCATAGAGTAGTGCACCGCGGGGAAAATTCTCATAGGAACCTTTTTAGGATCCTCTCCTGTGAACTTATAATAGATATCTAAAACAACCTCTAGCTTGTTCAAAGTTTCTATAGGCAAATGGGTAACGTCTAAAAATACTTCATAACGCCCATCAATCCCCATCCCAGCCTCGCAAACCTGCAAAATAGCCCGAGCTCCTACATCTCGACTCACTAAATTTCCATAGGCAGGATACATTTCTTCTAAAAAGTACCAGGGTTTACCTGTTTCCCCACAAGGACGTCGAGAACCATCGGGGAAAATAATGGTCTTGGATGAACACCCCGGCACCCAAACCCTTCCTCCTTCTCCTCGAACAGACTCAGAAATTAAGCGGAGCTTATCGATTCCAGGTATGGCTGTAGGATGAATTTGAATGAATTCTGGATTGGCATAATGCATGCCTTGCATAAACAATCGTCCATTTGCTGCTCCTGTGCAAATAGTCGAGTTAGTGGACATTTTAAAAATCACTCCTAGTCCACCCGTTGCAATAATGACTGCATCACCTTGTACAACCTCTAAACGGTTGTTAAATAAATTCATGACAACAACACCACAAGCTCGCCCTTCTTCGTTGGTAATTAATCGAACGAACTCGTGATTCTCTCTTTTGATAATCTTCCCTTGACATTCACGACGACGCACTTGTTCATCCATAGTGTACATCAATTGCTGTCCTGTAGAGGCGCCACAAAATACAGTGCGATAATACAAGGTTCCTCCGAAACGCCGTACATCCAAATTCCCTTGAGCATCTCGGTTAAATGGACAACCAAACCTATCCAACATGTGAATAATACGAGGAGCAGTTAAGCACATTTCCAAAACTGGAGGCTGATCCGCTAAAAAATCTCCACCTTTTATCGTGTCGTAAGCATGAATATAAGGAGAATCGTTCTCGTCCTTTAAATTTAAAGCTGCATTGATGCCTCCCTGCGCACATACAGAATGAGATCGTTTTACTTTTGTCAAAGAGAAAAGCTCTACTAACATTCCTCTATCAGCAAGTTGCATAGCAGCAGAGAGTCCAGCAAGTCCTCCCCCAATAATAATGACTCGACAAGGCTTATTCATCATAACAAATATATATTCCAAATTACGCTGACACCCATAGCCATTACAACAAACATGCCTATGTAGCATAAGATTTGACACAATCGTAAATACCGCGACCTCACAATAATCCCCCAACGCGATACAAACGTCCATATTCCATTAAATCCATGGAAAACGGCAGCCATAACAAAAAAGGTATAGAAAATCGCCATCCACAGAGATCCTAAGGTATTTCTTACTGCATAAAGAAAAGCTTTTCCTGCCTCTGGAGTAAAAATGTACAGCTTATGTGATGAAAATAAAGCCCGGTCTTTTTCCTGTAAAAATTGTTCCGTAATTTGAGGACCTTCCTCAGCAAACGGAACATTCATTGTAAAAAATCCCGTTGTCCCCCGCACAACAGCAGAATATCGAGGAGCATCGAAAGAAACTGCATAAAAAGTTTTTCCTTGAATTTTCACATGGATAGGGTACAAAGCAAAGCGAAACTGAACAACATGGAATGCTAAACTTATTAACAAGAACCATGCTGTTATTCTTTGTACCGTATACGCAAGATTCCTTCCGTAATGTAAAGAAGGAGCCCTTCCATCAGAAGCAAAGAAGTTTTCCTTCCCTCGAAGAAGATAACCGAATCCAATAATGGTATGAATACCTAAAGGAAGCGCTAAACAAGAGATCTCGATGATTTTAAGCCCAGGAATCTTATGAAACATATTCACTAAGGCAATAAAACCTCGGCTATTTGCTAAACAAGATGCTGCCAAAATATTGGTAAGAAGATGTTCACATAAAAATAGAGTAAATACACATCCTGATATGGAATGAACACATCGTATAATGAAACGAATGTAGGAGGATTTTTGCACTATCTCCCTTCTCATATGAACGCCTCCTTATCCGTTGCTCCTCTATGTTCTTACCCTTTATGAAAGATTCCCAAAACAGCATCTTTCCTGAGCCACGTACTTAACCCGACGTTAGCAAATAGTCACTATATCCCTCAACCGAAAGACCCTTCTTTTATCTTAAGAACCTCGCAACCATCTTTGGACATTAGCACTAACCGCTTCCTGTAATTCGTTAAGAGGGATCCCTTTTATTTCTGCAATTTGCATTAAGGTATAAATAATATTAGCAGGCTCATTTCTCTTCCCACGAAGAGGCGTAGGGGCAAGATAAGGAGCATCCGTTTCCACTAATAATCTCTCTAAAGGAATCTCCTTCACAAGATCTCGCAACCCCTGCGCATTTTTAAAAGTGACAATTCCACTAATGGAAATGTACCAATCGCGAGCCAATAACTCTTTTGCTTCTTCATACGTTCCAGTGAAACAGTGCAACATACCGGGTCTAGCTCGTTTATCTGCACGATATGCATGATCTAAGATATGAAAGAAATCTTCAAAAGCCCCTCGACAATGCACAACAAGGGGAAGTTCATGCTGTAAAGCTAATTGTAAATAACGATGAAGCACCTCCTTCTGCCGCTCCTGTTCAGACTCTTGCACAGCGAATAAATAATCTAGGCCGACTTCCCCAATAGCGGCAAGTTTTCCTCCCTCCGCTGCTCGACAAAATTCTTGAAAATCTTCCTCAATATCTTCCTGTGCATCCTGAGGAGGAGTCCCTGCCACATGATAAAAAAGCCAAGAAGGATATTGCTCCGCGTAAGCAAAAGAACGTAATAATTCTGCTTTTGTGGTGGTTACGTTAACAACCCTGGTTACTCCCGCTGTCTTACCTCTTAAACACACTTCTCCGAAATCTTCTATAAATTCTTCGGATGAAAGATGTACATGCGCATCGGTTATCTCCATATTCTCCTCGTAATCAATCTTTCTCAATCAAGAATCATGAAGGAAAAGCCCCTTTTAGAGGGAAAAATTTTTATAAGAGAGCTACTACTTAGTAAAAATCATCTCCTCTAAAGTCGCTTGCGATAATCTCTCTGGCAAAACTACAGGAGCTCTATTCCCAGAAGGATAGTACACATAAGAAGGAACACTTGCTCGTCCCAAGCGGGCTAACTCTTCCGTAATTTGAGGGTCTTTTTTCGTCCAATCAGCTTCTAATGTGGCAATGCCCATAGCATCAAAAGCTTGTGCATTAGCATAAAGAAGCGGCTTGTTAACCTGACAAGTTAAACACCACTTAGCTGTAAAATTCACAAAAACAGGAACCCCTTTTGCTCGTAATTCAGCTAATTTCTCAGGAGAAAAGGCTTGCCAATGGGAGCTTTGAACAGGATACGCATCTTCATCAAAGTAACGCACTCCTACAGAGGCTATAAATAAAGAACTCGTAATACAAAAGATAAAGGCTATGGAAGCGCACAACCTTTGCTTACGCGGAGATACAGGGGTTCCCCATCGTCCTAAAATCCAGGCTCCTATAGCAGCCAACCAAAGTCCTATAAGAAGAATAGTCACTGCTGCTGTACTCGTCTCGACTCCGAAAATCCAGATCAACCAGGTCGCTGTAGCCAGTAACATAAACCCCGTTAATTGTTTGAACGTACCCATCCATGGACCAGGCTTAGGTAAAATGGCTAACATCCGTGGGAAAGAGGCAAATAAGAGATACGGACTTGCCATTCCTAATCCTATAGCGGTAAAAATCGCTAACTGTTTAATGAAAGAAACAGCCATGACTAACCCCAAAACGGAGCCTAAAAACGGGCCTGTACAAGGAGTAGTAACGAAAGTTGTTAATACTCCATTGAAAAAAGCCCCCCACCGTTGATGTTTCTTTGCAGAAGCTCCTCCTTCTTCTTGAAGTTTTTTCCCTAAGCTTAAACAAATCATCCCCATCTCAAACATACCTAATGAGCTTAAAGCAAATAGGAAGAGAATCATGATCAAGACGGCAACAAACATAGGTTCTTGGAGTTGAAAACCCCAACCAATATTTTGTCCCAAAACTTTCAATAGCAAAGCAAAAATGGCTAATCCCCAAAAGCTTGCAATAGCTCCTAGGGTGAACCAAACACCACTAACAACGGAAGAGGAATGATGATCTGAAGCTGACTTAATTAAACTAAATACCTTCAGGGTAATCAGGGGCAAAACGCAAGGCATGATGTTTAATAAGATCCCCCCAACAAAAGCCATAAGAAGAATCGAAAGGAATCCCCAACTCCATGCCGGCAGCTGTTGCACCTGATGATCGCGCACCTGATAAGAGGCTACTACCCTGCCTGAGTCATCCGTGAACACAAGGAGCCCGGATAAGCTTGCTCCCTTAGGCATGTTTCCTTCAAAATGCTTAAGTCTCCACACGCGTTCATTCTCTTTACCTACTGAGGCTCCCTCAGCATAAGCAAAGTCCCGCGTATTTTCTGCAATGAACCACGCTTTGACTTCCCCATGGGATGGCCCTTCCTTTACAAGAACATCCAATCCGTCTGACTGATAAGAGATGGTAATTGCTTTATCCAACTGCTTGGGTTGAGCAGCTAACACACGAGAAAAAGCTGCAGCATCTTTACCATTATGGATTAACGGTCCTGGACCCACTGGTAATACAAGCGTTCTCTCAGAAGACCCTGGAATACAAGCCTCTCCGCAAGAAAGCCACTCTACTCGAGACTTTATCTCTAATTGACTACTTTCCAACTCTTTGGAAACACGAACATCAGCAACAACCATAGTAGAATGTTTATAACCAAAATAAACATCCCCAGGCTCTTCAAAAATTTCAGGAGTGGGCCAATGTTCCTCTAGCAACTCACATCCTGCAGGAAGGTCCCATGAAATCTTTAAAGGCATCCCAAACTTTCCTGGATTCTTCCAATAGATATGCTCTCCTTTAGGGATAGCAATAAGCGCCCCAATACGAACAACCTCTCCCTTAACAGCTTGTTCACTTTCACTCACAAGCTCTACAGTAGGAGTCGCCTTCTCATTATTTCCTTCTATGCAAAAACAAGAAGCACAGCTGAACAACAAACAAAGAAGAATCCCACTCCATTTCCGAATCATAAACGCAACACTCTCTATGGTTTAGCAAAAACAAAAACAACAGAAGAGTTGTTTTTGTTTTTGCAATAAATTACATACCAAAAAGGATCTTGGTTCTATACAAGAAATTTGTTAGGATCATCTAGGAACTCGTTGGTTAGGTCTATGTCCTTATGTTCCAACTCGCAAACAATCCCATCATCCAGTCCTTTCAGGAAGCCGATCTTTTTGGAAAGGTGATTTTTTTCTCGCTGTTCGCACTTTCCATATGCACATGGACGGTCCTTCACCAAAAACTCACCGTTCAAAAGAAATTTCTAAAATCAGGGAAATCTTTAAAAGAGTTTTTAATAAAAAATCGCCACGCCCCCCTTTCTTTGGATATCCATCCTGAGTCAACTCCCTTTACCGATCTCTATTTTACAATTAAACGAGGCACTTTAGAGTTATTAGACAAAAATCGACAATTGGCTCCGGAACGAACACCCCTACTTTCTGTAGAGGACATCCAGTCATTAGAAACTCTTTTCAATGCTGTGATGCCCAAATATAGATCTCTTTTAAATAAAAATAATTTCATCCCAGCAACAACGATTAGTCTCGCGCCCTTTTTGGGGTTATTAGGCACTGTTTGGGGAATTCTCTTAGCGTTTGCGCACATCAGTGCTGGACAAGCCAATGGAACCATCATGATGGAAGGCCTAGCGACCGCTTTAGGAACAACGATTGTAGGATTATTTGTCGCCATTCCCTCTTTAGTAGGTTTCAACTATCTCCGCGCCCACGCCTCCCAGGTTTCTCTGGAAATTGAGCAAATTGCTTTTCTCCTACTTAACTCCATTGAAGTCAAATATCGACAAACAAGCTTATGAAACGCTTCTTGCATGAAGATTTAGAAGAGGATCCTAGCGTTAACCTGACCCCTCTTATCGATATCGTCTTTGTGATTCTTATGGCATTTATGATCGCTATGCCTCTCATTAAAATAGATACCATCTCTCTAGCTAAAGGAACGTCATCTCACCAACCCTTGAATCAACAAGAATCTAAACCAGCCGAGATTAAAGTCTTTCGAAACCATACGATTACGCTCAATGACGTCCCAATTTCTCTCCAAGAGCTACGCTCGCAACTCTTAGTCATTCATGCTCAACACCCTCTTACGATTCCTCTACTCTTACAAGACGGTGATACAGCGTTTAAATTATACCAAGAAATCAAATCGATCATCGAAGAAGCCGGATTCCAAGAACTTCATATTGCTTTGAAGAACTAGCTATGACGAAATTTAAATATTCACCGTTTTTTTGCACTTCTGTAGCTGTACATATAGTTCTTGGAGGAATTCTATTTTTTTCTTCTGCTCAAAAACCGAAACCTAAATTACATCCTTTTAAAGAACGGATCGTCCACTTACCTCCGGAACCGAAAATGACTTGTCCAACGCAAACGCCTTCCGCTCCTTCTTCGCACCAAACATCAACCCCTCTACCCCCACCAAAAAAAGTAAATAATATTCCTCCCCCAACAAGCAACAAGCCATCGAAAACTCCGCTAACTCATTTTCAATCAAGATCTCCCCACCCTCCAACCAAACCAACCCCTTCAAGAGAAAAGCAACAGGCAACGTTAAAAAAACTGGCTCAGTTAGCTCACCAACTTGCAGAAGAAGCCGCATCTCAGGAAACCCATATCGCGCAACTCTCCTGGCCAACACAAGTGCAGGTCTCTACCGATACCGAATCTTGTCAACAAGAAGCCTTTTGCGCGCTCTTTCAGCAATATGTTTGTCTGCCTTTTCCAGGAGAAGTCCGTATTAAACTTGAATTTTCTAAAGAAGGCAGGCTCTTAATTTGCTCCATTCTATCTGCTATTAGCCCTACTGATAAACAACACATTATCAAGCAAATTCAGCAAATCCCTTTTCAAACCTTCTTTAATACATACAAACCCTCGAAAAATATCGTTTTTCATATTAGACTGCAGGGAAATTCCGCTTGATAAAAGGTCTGTTGTGTTTCTCCGCTCTTTTCTCTGTCTACTCTGCTTACTCCCTTCTATTCTCTACTGTGCAGACTTAGAAATTCATGTTCGAGCCGAATCTTCTCTTCTTCCAGTCAACGTCTCGTTACTATCTTCCCCGAAAGACACGAAACAAGGTTCTTATCTTGCGTCTCTTCGTGACCTATTTGCTCGTGATTTAGCTTTAGGAGACCTTCTAGCTCCCACTAAAGAGATTGCCCCTCTAACTGTTTTCATTGAGGCTTCGTATCCAGAACTGATTTTTTCCATCAAAAAGGATGGAAAAGGAGCGCAAAAAATTTTCTCTTTAGAGCTTTCTGGGAACCCTTCTAAAGATCATCAATCTATTCATGAAGCTGCTGATCGCATTCACTTTCTTCTTACACACACTCCTGGCATTAGCTCTGGAAAAATCATCTTCTCCCTATGCTCTACGAATTCTTCTGAAGAATTAAAACAAGGAGAGTTATGGTCTGTAGATTATGATGGGCAGCATCTTGCCCCCCTTACTAATGAACATTCTTTATCCGTAACTCCCGCATGGATGCATATTAGTCATATTCCTGCCTATATTTATGTGTCGTATAAATTAGGGGTCCCTAAGATCTTCCTTAATACGCTTAGTCAACCTACAGGGAAAAAAATCTTGGCTATGCAAGGGAACCAATTTATGCCTGCCTTCTCTCCTAAAACTAAGCTTCTCGCTTTCATTTCTGACCGAGATGGTAATCCCGATCTGTTTGTACAATCTTTTTCACTAGCTACAGGAGCAATCGGCACACCCAAAAAACTTCTCAATGAAGCTTTCGGAACACAAGGGAACCCTTCTTTCAGTCCCGATGGCACACGCCTTGTTTTTGTTTCCAACAAAGATGGAACACCTCGTATCTATCAGATGCAAATTTACCCAGAACAACACCCTCCTCGTCTGCTGACAAAAAAATATCGAAATAGCAGTTGCCCAACATGGTCCCCTGATGGTAAAAAAATAGCCTTCTGCTCAGTTATTAAAGGTGTTCGTCAAATTTGTGTGTATGATCTGGCTTCAGGGAGAGATGAGCAATTAACAACATCTGCAGAACATAAAGAAAGTCCTTCTTGGGCTGCGGATAGCAACCACCTTGTTTATAGCGCCGGATCTTCCAGTACATCTGAACTATTCCTGCTGAGCCTAATTACCAAAAAAAGTAGGAAAATTGTTATAGGATCAGGAGAGAAACGTTTCCCTTGTTGGGGCGCATTTCCTTCACAACACATAAAGAAAGCATCATGAGAAAGACTATTTTTAAAGCGTTTAATTTATTATTATCCCTTCTTTTCCTTTCTTCATGCTCTTATCCTTGTAGAGATTGGGAGCGCCATGGTTGCGATTCTGCAAGACCTCGCAAATCATCTTTCGGATTCGTGCCTTTTTATTCTGATGAAGAAATTCAACAGGCCTTTGTTGAAGATTTTGATTCCAAAGAAGAGCAACTTTACAAAACGAGCGCACAGAGCACTTCCTTCCGAAATATTACTTTCGCGACAGATAGTTATTCCATCAAAGGAGAAGACAACCTGACTATTCTCGCAAGCTTAGTTCGTCATCTACGAAAATCTCCTAAAACTACCTTATATATCGAAGGGCATACTGATGAGCGTGGAGCAGCTGCGTATAATCTGGCTTTGGGAGCTCGTCGTGCGAATGCAGTGAAACAATATCTTATAAAACAAGGTATTGCTTCCGACCGTTTATTTACTATTTCCTATGGTAAAGAGCATCCCGTTCATTCGGGTCATAATGAACTTGCCTGGCAACAAAATCGTCGTACTGAATTTAAGATCCATGCTCGCTAATCGGTTATTTCTAATCACCCTTATAGGTTTTGGCTATTCTGCTTACGGTGCCAGCACAGGGAAATCACCTTCTTTACAGGTTATTTTAGCTGAAGTCGAGGATACATCTTCGCGCTTACAAGCTCATCAGAATGAGCTTGTTATGCTCTCGGAACGTTTAGATGAGCAAGACACAAAACTTCAACAACTCTCGTCAACTCAGGCCCGTAATCTTCCTCAACAAGTTCAACGGCTTGAGATTGATCTGAGAGCTCTGGCTAAAACAGCTGCTGTGCTCTCGCAATCTGTTCAGGATATCCGATCATCCGTGCAAAATAAATTACAAGAAATCCAACAAGAACAAAAAAATTTAGCTCAAAATTTACGAGCGCTTCGCAACTCCTTACAAGCACTAGTTGATGGCTCTTCCCCAGAAAATTATATTGATTTTTTGGCCGGGGAGACACCTGAACATATTCACGTTGTTAAACAAGGAGAAACCCTGAGTAAAATCGCTAGTAAGTACAATATCCCTGTCGCAGAATTGAAAAAACTTAATAAATTAAATTCCGATACTATTTTTACTGATCAAAGAATCCGACTTCCAAAAAAGAAATAACTGTTCTTTCCTAGATAATAAACAAAGGCTGTTGTAGGATCCCAAATTAAGGAACCAACTATTATGTGGGATGAAATTTACTGTTGCAGTGTTTGGCGAAGCGGAAAAAGGAAGCTTTGAAGCAGCGTACCTTTGCTCTTCACTAACAGATCTACATACCAACCTAGGTCACGGAAGAGACTCTCCCTCAGGAATTCCTCTCGCCGTGCGGGCTATTATGCAAGGTTACGATATATTGTTCTTCAGAGTTAAGGAAGAGGGATTCTACGTCGATAGCTATTTTTTTGGGCTACACTTCTTAAACACACAAAGTTCGCTAACCAATATTATCGCCCTAGCTTTGCCCGGTGTGGGAGATTACAACGTAATCGAAGCTTCTCTAGCTCTTTGTCGAAAACTAAAAAGTATTCTCCTCTTTTCCGACCAAGACCTGTACGATTTTCTGACCTTTCAAGACACTTAATCTATCGTCTGGAAATATTCTTTTAGTCCTTCTTCAGAAGGCACCATACCACGTTCTCCAGATTGCCAGTTTGCTGGGCAAACCATGCCATGATTCTCAAAGAAAATCTGCGAGTCCAAAACACGAAGCTCCTCTTCTATTGAACGTCCTAGAGGAAGATCATTAATAACTGCGTGCCGAATAACCCCATCTTTATCGATCAAAAAAGTCGCTCTTAAGGCAACAGACCCTTCAGGATTCAAAACCCCGAAAGCCTTAGATATTTCTAAAGAGTCATCAGCTAACAAAGGATATTGGGTCCCTTGTATTCCTCCCGCTCTTCTTTCTACTGCTAGCCAACGAGAGTGCGTCTCTATATCATCAACTGAGCACCCAATCACAACCGCGCCACGCTCTTCAAAATCACCTAATCTATCTTGAAAAGCATGCAACTCTGTTGGGCAAACGTAGGTAAAATCTTTAGGATAAAAGAAAAGAATCACATATTTACCACGGAAATCAGAAAGAGAAATCTCCTTCTCCTCTCCACATACAATCGCTTTGCCCGAAAAATCCGGAGCTTGCTTTCCAACTAGTGATCCCATGGTACTCCTCCCAGAAGAAAAAACGCACCAGAGAGGATTTGAACCTCTGACCACCTGGTTCGTAGCCAGGTACTCTATCCACTGAGCTACTGGTGCATAGAAAACTTTAGGGAGAAGAATACCTCGCTTCTGCTAAATGATCAAGTAATTCTCCTTAGAAAAAGAAAAAATCTTGAATCAAAGTTTTTTTATAAAACCAGTTCCTATTCTTCGTAGCTCTCTTCTTCTTTAAAAGTTTCCTCTTGAGAAGCAAAAAACAAGGCAGATATTAACAATAAACCCACAGTTCCTACTGCATGATGTAAAGCATGCTGAATGCAAGACAAGCCATCACAAATTCCTTGAGCAACAATATCTTCTACAGATCCAGTTAGACCGTTAAATCCTATACGCCAGTCTGCATTAGAAAAAACTTGAGAAAACACTTCGTCTACAGGTTTACCGCTTCTAGCAACAACGGCACGAAAAGGTCTTTCTACAGCATGGAGCACTGCAAGAAACCCCGCTCGCTCTCCATTAGAAAGAGATAAGGGAACCGGAACTCCTCTAGCAGCACGAATTAAGGAACATCCTCCTCCCGGTAAACATCCTGATCGCAACAATTCAGTCATAGCTTTTACAGAGGAAGTCATGTNAGCCAACTCTTCCTGATTAACGGATTCCTCAGCAATGCAAATGCGCACCTCCCCCGATGAAAGTCTAGCCAATCGCTTCCTCAACCAAGCCCGAGACTCTTCTCCATGTAAATGCTCTAATTTATCCTGCAATAAGGAACAATGCGCCGCTAATCTTTTCTTATTGGCTACTTCCCTTGGAATGCACAAGCTTGTTGAAGAAATACAAATTCCTTCTACAAATCCTAAGTGATTCGTAATACGCTCTGCCGAGATTTCTCCAAAAGAAGCTTCTGATAACAAGCTTGCTCCAGTTAATACCGCAATGTCTTCTAAAGATTCTCGAGCATGCTTTCCTCCCACACGCACCGCACAAACAGGGAAACCGCCTTCTATTTGGTTAATCTCTAGTGTAGCCAATAGATCTCGATCAAAAGCTTCTGCTAAAATAACAAGAGGAGTTTTCCCTGCCTGCACAACCGCTTCAAGAAATGCTAAAAAAGCCTGATCAGAAGAATGTAAAGGACTTTCACTAACGAGAATATAGACTTGACTATACTCTACAGTTCCAGTTTCAGCATGAGTGATGAAATAGGGAGAAGCATATCCAAAATCCCATACAGAATGCTCTTCTGCAAACCAATGAGAGCTCTCTCCCTCCTTTTCTTCTAAAATATAATAACCATTTCCCCCTCCATAGCGAACAGCGCTAGACAAAACAGACGCTATATCTGCATTGAAACGCCGTGCTACATTGGACACGCAGACCAAATGTTCAAGATCCGTTATAGAAAAGGCTTCTCTGTAAAAAATCTTTTGGATTTTCTTTTCAGCAAGAAGCATCCCTTTACGAAATTCTTGCGGATCCACTCCTCTTTGAATACCTGCTAACCCCTCTTCTAATAAAGCCTCTATTAACAAAGCCGTTGTTTTTGCTCCGTCTCCACAGCGGTTCCGCGTTTGCAAGGCCGCATCTCGAATCAGTTTCATCCCCATATTTTCAAAGACGTCAGATGAAAGAACATCTTTAAGCATTCGCTGACTATCTAGGGTAATTTGAGGTTTCTGAACATTATGAACAATGGTTCCGAATCTATATGGACCGATTGTCTGAGAGAACATTTGAGATATCACACGCGCGGCACTAAGAACTGCCTGTAGACCCTGTTGTTGGTTACGAAAGCTATTGGCCACACCCAGCTCCTCTATCAGATGCAGTATTTTGTCTCGGATATAGAAATGCTATTTATTCTTGTCAAACATACCTCTCATTACTGTTGGGTATATTCTGCAAGTAGGAATGGTTTCCTAGCTTCTTTAAATTGTTTTCTTCCTTCAACACACATAGTCCGTAAAGGCCACGTAACATATTGTTTTTGCAAACAAACATTCAAAAATTCTGAACGCCCCAATAGAGTTTGGATCGCCTTACGTCTAGGAGCTAGCCTATCCAGTAATAGAAATGCTTGTTCAACTTCTTTAGGATATAGCATTTTTAAAACTCCTAAAATAACGCTTTGCGTTTCCATAGGAAGAAATGTTTTGGGATCCTGAAGTACTAATAATACCCCAGAGCAAATCTCCATTTTAAATTTACCAAAAAACGGCTCATACATAAAAGGAAGGAATTTTACTCCTGGAAGCTTAGCCTTATTCAACTCTTGAGCTACCTTATGTCCATCGATCCATGGAGCACCTAGAACCTTAAAAGGAAGCGTATACCCTATTCCTATATTTGTGATCGATAAAGCCCCTATCACTCCTGTTGCCGCGTAAAAATAAGCAGACTGGGCATCTGGAACTTGAGGACTTGTAGGAACCCAGATTCGTCCCGTATCAGCGAAAGTCATAGAACGAGTCCACCCTTGCATAGGAACGACTGTTACAGTGGCATTGGGTGCATACCATGCTCGATATAACAAAGCGAGCTCACCAGGAGTCATCCCATAACAATAGGGAATAGCAGGTAAAGCCTCTTTATCTGGTAAAGGACCATCGACCATGTCCCCTCCCATAGGATTAGGACGATCTAAAACGATTAACTCTTTATTACTACTCGCTGACGCCTTTACTACCTGTAATAACGCTGAAATAAACGAATAAGAACGCACACCAATATCTTGGACGTCATACACAAAAACATCACAGGCCTCAATGACTTCAGAGGGGATTTCTTTAGACGAAAAAAGAGAAACTACATGAATACCCGCTAATACAGGATCGTATCCCGGGGTCTCAGCAATGGATGCTCCAAAATAACCATGTTCCAATGTACACAAAGCACTTAGTTTACAGATTCCTTTATGTTGATCAAACACGCAAAGCGAATGCTCTCCTTGTTGGTTGATTGCTGCGCTATGAGAGATTAAAGCAATTCGCTTACCTCGGATTTTTTCCAGGTATTTCTCTTCTTGAAAAATGCGTTCCAATCCAACCTGAACAAGAGCATGCCCCATACTAGGGAATAACAAAGCAACCATTACAAGCTTGCAGACTACCTTCATAACCTCTCTTAAATTTCTTCTTCCGAAAAAACTTATCTTCCCCGTTTCCGCCTTTTTGATCCATAGCAACCCCGTTAGAAATCTCTTAAAATACAAAAAGCTTGGTGAAAGAAAATTCTTGTCGACGCTATCATCCCATACCATACTCTCTGTAGATAAACACACGTTGATTATTTGTTATCTAAAGGATTTTTATGAAAATTCTTATAGCCAGTTCCCATGGATATAAGGTACGCGAAACCAAAGCTTTTCTAAAAAAAATAGGAGAGTTTGACATCTTCTCTTTAGTGGACTACCCCTCTTACACCCCTCCTAAAGAGACTGGTGAAACTCCAGAAGAAAATGCGATTCAAAAAGGAGTATTTGCTGCCCAAACCTTCCGGTGTTGGACAATTGCTGATGATTCTATGCTAATCATTCCTGCTTTAGGAGGCCTTCCAGGGAAACTATCTGCCTCCTTTTCAGGAGAGCACGCTAGCGATAAAGATCACCGTAAAAAGCTTCTGGAGGAAATGCTTCTTTTAGAAAATCCTATTGATCGATCCGCTTATTTTGAATGCTGTGTTGTTCTCGTCTCCCCTTTTGGGAAGATCTTCAAAGCTCACGCTTCTTGTGAAGGAACCATTGTCTTTAAAGAGAGAGGGTCTTCTGGATTTGGATATGATCCGTTATTTTCAAAGCATGATTACAAACAAACGTACGCGGAACTTCCAGAAGAAATCAAAAACCAGGTATCCCATAGAGCAAAAGCCTTAGCTAAGTTACAGCCCTACGTAGAAATGGCTTTTGCTAATCACTTACTCGCGAGGAATGAGAGTCTCTAAGGACTGCTCTAGGCTAGAACGAATTTCTTGCATTTCAGCAAGAATCTGCTCTGCCCGAATGAAATCTGCTTCCAGCTTTGCACTTGCTGAAGCCCCCTCTTGAAGATTATGCGTTGCTAAAGGCATCTCTAAACTCACTGTAGATTTCGCAGTGAGACGATGCGTAGCTCCGAAAGAACACGTTTGAATCCCGTCGATCATGCTATCTTCCAATTAATCATCGGCTTTCCCTGTTTTTTAAGCAGATAATTAATTTTTGAAAAGTGGCAACATCCAAAGAATCCTCTATGCGCAGCTAATGGTGAAGGATGAGGACAAGCCAGAATCGCATGTTGGTGCTTAGTTTGAAAAAGAAGATCGCATTTTTTTCTTGCAGCACTTCCCCATAAAACAAAAATTATGTGAGTTCTATTTTGAATTAATTTAGTGACAATAGCATCAGTAAAATGTTCCCATCCGCGTCCGGCATGAGAAAAAGCTTCTCCAGCGCGAACCGTCAATACCGTATTCAAAAGGAGGACTCCTTGATCCGCCCATGTTTGTAAACATCCGGTTTCATTACGGATACCCAAATCGGCTTGCAATTCCTGAAAAATATTTCTCAGCGAAGGAGGCAACGCCTGCCCCTTCGGAACGCTAAAACTTAATCCATGCGCCTGCCCTTCTCCATGATAAGGATCCTGTCCAAGAATAACTACTTTCACTTGATCAAAAGGTGTGCTTCGCAAAGCAGAAAACACATGCTCCTTTTTAGGATAGACAGTGGCATTCGCATACTCGCTCTTTAAAAAAGTAAGCAGCTGAGACCAATATGGCTGGGACCACTCATCTTTAAGCTGTTCTTGCCAAGACTGGGGGAGTTGCTCTATAGTAAAAGCCTCATGCATATCGCTCTCCTTAATCTAATGCATAGAGTATATGCATTCTCGAAAATTTTCTTCGAACCTGAAAAATATATTACGTACGTATGCTTACATCCGAATTAAATGCAGCACAAGTTACCGCCGTCACTGCGCCATTACAACCAGTCCTTGTTTTAGCTGGAGCTGGAGCTGGAAAAACTCGAGTGGTTTCCCATCGAATTCTTTACCTAATCGAAGAGGCTCAACTCGATCCATCGCAAATTTTAGCAATAACATTCACTAACAAAGCTGCAAAAGAATTAAACGAACGAGTCCTAACTCAATGCAACTTTCCAGACTATCGAGGCATACCTATGGTGAGCACCTTTCATAGCTTAGGTGTTTATATTCTTCGCCGATCAATCCAACTCCTAGATAGACAATCAAATTTTGCTATTTATGATCAAAGCGATTCTGAAAAATTAATCAAGCAGTGCTTACGTAAACTCAATCTCGATAATAAACTTTGCAATGCAATGCAGTTTACTATCTCTCAAGCAAAAAATCGTCTACAAGATCCAGAAGATCTAGATTCTAGAGAATATCCAGATCCTGCCCGTGCAGTTTATACTGAATACCAAGAACAGTTACGCGCTGCGAATGCTCTGGACTTTGATGATCTCTTATTTTTGACAGAAAAATTACTCCGCATCCCCGAAATCCAACAGGAATATTCCAACCTCTGGAAAGCCTTATTAATAGATGAGTATCAAGACACTAATCATGCGCAATACCTCATCGCTAAACGTCTTGCAGCCTCTCACAACAATATTTTTGTCGTTGGAGATCCAGATCAATCCATATATTCCTGGCGAGGTGCTAACATCTCTAATATTTTAAATTTTGAACAAGATTATCCAAAGGCTTTGGTCGTTCGTCTGGAAGAAAATTACCGTTCCTGCGGAACTATTTTAGAGGCAGCAAATGCTCTCATTCAAAATAATTCTGCTCGTTTAGATAAAACTTTGCGTAGTGTGAAAGGCCCTGGAGATAAAATTTTCTGTTTCACAGGGAAAAATGACCGCGACGAAGCGGAACAAGTATTAGAAGAAATTTCCAATCTTCACTCATACAAAGATATTCCTCTCTCTCATATCTGCATTTTGTATCGAACAAATTTTCAATCGCAATCATTCGAAGCAGCTCTTCTCAAGCGTGGTTATCCCTATGAAATTATAGGAGGCATTTCCTTCTACAAACGCAAAGAAATCCAAGATATTCTCGCTTTCTTGCGTCTCTTTTCTAACAACTACGATATGGCCGCTTTTGAGCGCACTATCGGACTTAAGAAATGCGGTATTGGCGCTACCACCCTATCGTCTCTCATGAGTTATGCGAAAAGTATGGACCTTCCTATCCTGCAAGCATGCTGGGATGTCCTAGAGAAAAAACCCATCCGTTTAACAAAAAAACAACAACAGGGGCTTTTCTCTTATCTTACGCATTTCCATCAGATGGAAAAACTTTATGGAAACTGCGATCTTCATGAATTTATTAATGAGACTATTCGCATTACGGATTACCTCGCCATTCTCAAAGAGGACCCAGAAACTTATGACGATAGAAAGAATAACCTAGAACAGTTACTAGCAGAAACACAAATATGGGGCAAAAGCAGTGAGAACCTCCCGAACTTTTTAGAAGATTTAGCTCTAAAAAGTTCAGCAGATGAAACTGCAAGTTCTCATGATCGTCTTAAACTCATGACCATCCACAATAGCAAGGGGTTAGAATTTCCTGTAGTCTTCTTAGTTGGACTCGAAGAAAACCTACTCCCTCATGCAAATTCCAAAGGCATGCACGAAAATATTGAAGAGGAACGAAGATTATGTTACGTGGGAATTACCCGAGCACAAGAGTACCTCTACTTATCTCGAGCAAAAACCCGATTCCTTTGGGGGACGGAACGCACCATGGTCCCAAGCAGATTTATTAGCGAGCTGCCTAGGGCTCTTTTAAAATTTGTTTAACCTATGTTGCATCAGCATCAAACAGCATCTGTAGCTCTTTGTCCTGCTTTACATATTCAACAAAGTTTGGACATGCTACAGATGCCGGTTGCTGAACTCTCGGAATTCTTATCTCAACAAATCACTATCAATCCTTGTTTCGATCTCGATGCCCTGGACGATCTTCCAGACACATGTTCCTTTTTCCCTATTAGTGAGCACCATCCTTTCACAGAGACCCTATTATCCCATCTACTTCACCAAATAGAGGTACATTTTTCTCTCCCTCAAGACCGTGCTATAGCCCAATACATCGTAGGGAATCTTTCTCCTGAAGGACTCTTTTTGGAAGATCCCTCTCTCTCGGCTTCAAATTTAGGAGTTTCTGATGTCCTTTTTCAAAAAATATGGCTACGCATCCAACAATTTCATCCCCTAGGAATTGCCTCATCTTCTCTTCAATCCTATTGGCTATCTTTACTAGATCCTTCTTCGCATAAAGAAGCTTTAATGATTATCCGACAGCACTTTAATCGATTAGCTCGTTGTGATTTTGCCGGCATTTCTAAGAAAATTCAGCTGCCCATAGCAAAGATTCTTGTATTTCTTAGACAAGCTCTAGCTTCCATCCCCTGGTGTCCAGCAGCTGGATTTCCTAATTCACTTAAAACTCCTTCTCCAGCGCTTCCTGATGCCTATCTTTCTTTCTCACACGAAAAATCTTGGGAAATCTTTATGAACAAAGATTCTCTTCCAGCTATTAGACTTAATAGTACGGTGCTTCATATTTACCACACCCTCCCCCGTGATGATAAAGACCACTTATCACAACAAATTCGTGCTGCAAAACAGCTGCTTCGCAATATAAAAAAACGTGAAGAAACTTTATTAGCAGTCCTTCGCGTTTTAATTCCTTATCAGGAGGAATTCCTTCTTAAAAAACGTTCTGTTCCGAAAGCTTTTTCAGTAAAACAACTAGCTCGCGAACTCTCTCTTCATGAAACCACTATTTGTCGGGCAATCAATAATAAGACGCTCGCAACACCTATCGGATTGATTTCTATGCGGTCGCTATTTCCACAAGCTGTTGGAGCTTGTCCTGATCAATCTAAAGCTACTATTTTACATTGGATACATCAGTGGATATCTACAGAAAAAAATCCTCTATCTGACGAGGCTATTAGCCAAAAAATTATTGCGAAAGGAATTCCTTGTGCACGCCGTACAGTAGCAAAATATCGGTCTCAACTAAACATCCCCCCAGCGCATCAGCGTAAACATGTGAATGCTTCTCTAGTGCCATAATAGAGCCGTTTCGAAATCTAATCTAAATGTAAAGCAGCTTTACATACCTTCACAGCACATAAAAAAGCCCCGGGATAAGTTTTTTATCCTGGGGCAAATAGACATTACATCATCTTAACAAGCTTAAGCTTTGTGACAATGACAACATGTTGCAGGCTCTAAAAATGAATCCAAAAAGCCGTATAAAGATTGTGTAACTTCTCGCGAAGCTTCTAAAACTTTGTCGCTATCATCTCTAGACAACATCTCAATTAAGGCCTTTTCTTCCCTAGCATGACGCACATCAGCTTCTTCATGCTCCGTGAAATAAGCATAATCTTCAGGATTAGAAAAGCCAAAGTACTCAATCAATCCACGAATTTTTTCTTTAGCTACGCAAGGAATTTGACTTTCATAAGAATACAAAGCCGCTACTCCTGCTGCTAAAGAATCCCCTGTGCACCACCGCATAAATGTCGCAACCTTAGCTTTAGCTGCTTCACTGGGTTCATGAGCTTCTAGCTCTTCTGAAGACACTCCAAGAGCAAACACAAATTGTTTCCATAAATCAATATGATTAGGATAACCATTCTCTTCATCCATTAAGTTATCTAATAATAACTTGCGGGCTTCTAAATCATCACAACGGCTATGAATAGCAGATAAATATTTTGGAAAAGCTTTGATATGCAAATAGTAATCTTTTGCGTATGCCTGTAATTGTTCTTTTGTCAGCTCTCCTTTTGACCACTTCATGTAAAAAGGGTGTTCTAACATATGTTTGTTTTGAATAATTGCATCTAGCTGATCTAAAAAATTCATGCTCACCTCTTTTATTCCTTTTCTTGATTCCACAAAACCGCATGCAAAAGCGGCCCATATAAATCTTCTGTTTCATCTATGCGTAAGGAAAAGTATTCTTCTTGAGATGTAGGATGTTGATGATACACGACCTTAGGCGCCTGTTCAATCACCGCTAAAGGCGTTTGCTCATTCCCTTCCCCCATACAAACAACCGCTGCTGCTGCTAAAGAATCCAAAAGATTACTCTGCGTCATCTTCAGTGGCCGATCAAAACAATCCAGAGATCCTACATAATTATGCAATGGAGAAAAGCCATACCAACATAATCCTATCCCCACTACTCCTCGACGCATAGGCGTAGTATGGCTATCTGTGATAATTACACCCAACTCTTTCACTCGGAAATAATTTTTCAACCATTCCCCGATTTGATTACACGATCTCAAAAGATCTTTAGGATACAAAACAAAGGCTTGATCTGTATTGGATTCATCAATTCCTGCAGAGGGAATTAAAATTCCCTCTTTTTTTGTTAGGTATATACCGCTTCCCTCACAGAATAAATACGCATCCGCTTCCTTTTTGATTAAGTCAGCCTTACTTATCTGTGCATCAGCAACAGCTCCTTCACATAAGCTTACAATCTTAGAAGAGACTACCACAATGCTGCGTTCTTGAATAGGAGGCAAAGATTCTTGAAAAATCTCCTGTAGAGAATCGTGAGCAAATACCTTACGGGTTTTGATTGGCGTAATTTTCATAATGATAAATATTAAAATCCTCCGTTTTAAGAACACTCTCCCTTTTCCATCCCGACAAACGCTCCACAGGGAAAAAAGTATCTCCCTGGTATTCTCTTTTAATATGCGTCACAAAACAAGATTTCAGAAGATTGTATTGAAAAAACCAGTCAAAGAGCTCGGCTCCGCCAATTAAGAATGGAGAGTTAAGAGATAACTTCTCGTACTCTACTAAGGAAGAGATCCAAATACCTTGAGCACAGCTATGCTGTCGAGAAAAAACAATAACGGTTCGACCACACTTATATCTATCAGGAAGAGACTCCCAAGTCTTTCTACCCATAATGATCGGGTGATCCTGAATGGTCTCTGAAAAGAAACGCAAATCCTCTGGATAGTTCCATGGGAGCTTTCCAGCCCCCCCCATAACTCCTCGAGGATCTATAGCAACGATTCCTGTCGCTTGAATCATACAGGCATTCCAGACCATGCAGCAGCAGCTAGAACGCGTCTATTTCCTTCCACTTGGTGTACACGCAAGTAATCAACACCTTGATTATGAAGAGCCACAGAACATCCGATAGTTTCCCAGTCTCGATCTTGACTGCTGAATCGTCCCAAAAGACTTAAACAGGATTTTCTAGAATGTCCAATCAATACAGGACACTTTAAAATGTGCTTGAACTTCGCCACACCCTCCATAAGCTGCATCGATTGAACCGGAGTTTTCCCAAATCCTATGCCTGGATCGAAAACTACCTGCCAGCTAGTATCCAAACCAATTTGAGCAAAAGTTTCTAACTGCGATTCCCCCCAACGCAACATTTGCGTAACAGGAGATTCTTCATAGGAAAGCACACAATCAGGCCTTGGGGGCAAAGAGCAGGAATGATTGATTAATAACCGTAATCCCAAATCCTTCGCTAAATGAGCCATTTCTAAAGATCCTCCAGAAACATCATTTATCCAACGGATCGGAAATACTTGGATAGCTCGTCTAATGACCTCTGGTCTGAAAGTATCTATCGATACATCTGGGTATTGTTTAGCGTCTTTCCAGCTCTCTGCTAGTATCTGCAAAACAGGTTCTAGGCGCTCCCACTCCTGTTCTACACTGCCTAAATCTCTTACTCGAGGATTTGTGGCTTGCGCTCCTAGATCAATAATGGAAGCCCCTTCTGCAAACAAACGCTCTGCATGTGCTGCCGCTCTTTTAGCCTCCAAGAATAGCCCTGTATCTGATATCGAGTCATCGGTAACGTTGACAATTCCCATAATTTGGGTCGTGGGAGCAAAGCTTCCCAGAACATCCTTTTCTGTTAATGGGTAGATGGCAGCAAGTTCTGCAAACGTTTTGCCATCATAAGGAGATCCCCTAAGACGGAAGTATCGATAAGGACATAAGGAAGCCATCATTGAAAGAAGGAAAGGCCTTTCTAACAACCTAGGATGTGGAATTATGCACCTTTCACTACAACAAGAATAGCTCTCGTCTCCATAAAGAAGAACATCTATGTCAATAGACCGAGGCCCCCATTTCAATGAAGAGTCTCTGCTCAGCCTATTTTCAATCATTTTAATCTCTTTGACCAGCTCATCTGGAGATAACTGTGTTTCCCCAATAGCCACGCAATTAAAATATGGAAGATCCCATTCTTTGGGAGATCCTTCTAATAGCAAAGCTTTGGTCTCAAGAATCACGGAACTTTTTAAATTTCTTATCCCTGCCTTCTTTAAACTCTCATAAGCACGTTTAATGTACTCATGGCGATTCCCCAAATTCGAACCCAACCCTAAACACACAAAATTCCAAGTAGTCACGGAACCTCTTTACTTATGCTAAAACTCACTGGACTTAATAAATTGGGAATTGGAGGACGCTCTTTACTTACTCGCAGGTCAATTTTACACACAAATTGTGCTAAACTCTCTTCTAATTTTTCCAGCAAGACCTTAGCTAAACGCTCAAGTAAAGCGCAGGGATGATTTGCTGCTGTCTGCTCAATAAGAGAAACAAGTGCAGCGTAACAAATACCATCAGAAATCTCGTCTGTAGAACACACCTTGGGCTCTTCTCTAAAAACGAGTGATACAGAAACAAGAATTGGTTGCTTGTGATAGCGTTCCTGCTCTGAGACCCCTATAGATACCCAAACACGAAAGTTCGTTACGTCTAACCGATACAAGCATACTCCTTATGAAAAGGAATCCTTAATTCTTATAACTCTTAATCTTGCCCGAACCAGTCTTCTCTTCTTCCAATAAATCCAAGAATGCTCGTAGCTGTTTGGAACGGATAGGATGACGCATTTTTCGCAAAGCTTTGGCTTCGATTTGTCGAATCCGCTCTCGTGTCACGTTGAACGCGGAGCCTACCTCTTCCAAAGTTTTGGGACGGCCATCTAAAAGGCCAAACCGATGGATCAAAACAAAACGTTCGCGATCAGTAAGCGTTTTTAGCACTTCCTTCATTTTGTCTTTCAACATGGAGTAGCCTGTTGCCTCTGCCGGAGATTCAACAGCTGTATCTTCCAAGAAATCTCCAAAAGAGCTTTCTCCACTATCTCCAACCTCAGCCTGTAAAGAAATCGGATGCTGAGCGATCTTATAAATTTCTCGAACACGGTCTGGAGTGAAACCTAGTTCCTCTCCGAGTTCTTCGGGCGTAGGCTCTTTTCCTGTTTCCATCATTAATTTCTTGGCTCCACGAAGCACCTTATTAATGGTCTCGATCATATGAACAGGAATTCGAATGGTTCTTGCCTGATCGGCAATAGCTCGCGTCACAGCCTGACGAATCCACCAAGTGGCATAAGTTGAAAATTTATAACCCCGGCGATACTCAAATTTTTCAACAGCTTTCATTAAGCCCATATTTCCTTCTTGAATCAAATCCAAGAAAGACAGCCCTCGGTTGGTATATTTTTTCGCGATAGAGATCACCAAACGTAAGTTGGATTCCACCATCTCTTTCTTTGCTTCCTGGCTTTTATCCATCCAACGCTGCAACATCCGCACATCTTTTTTAAACTCTTCAAGAGTACGTCCCGCTGCAACTTCTCGTTTGTAAAGCTTGCGTCGGGCTGCAGCTAGTTTTGCTGCAGCAAACTTATTTCTTTCAGCACGAACCTTTAAATCATTGATTTGTTGTTCCAACTGTAAGAACGAGTCATAAGCTTTAAAAACAACTTCTCCAAAATCTTCCGTGACATTGTGACGACAATGAAAACATCTCAGATAAGCTTGTGTTCGAATACGGCATTTTTCAAGCTCATCGTTCAACTTTGCTTGATCTTGCTTGGACAGTGCCGGATCTTTCAAAGCCAAAAGCCGCTCTTCTAAGTAAGAGTCCTCTTCTTTCAGCAAAGAGATTAACTTCGGCAAAAGATTAAGAAAATGTGTCTTATCTTCCACCTCTTTTTCGGAAACGATCTTATCAAATCGTTCCTTACCATTAATTAAGTATTGCGCAATAGAAACCGCTTCTTTAGTCGAATAACGAAAGCGTAAAATAATTCTTTCTATTTGTACCTGAGCTTTTTCTATCCTTTTAGAAATCTCCACCTCCTCTTCTCTTGTAAGAAGAGGAACTGTACCCATTTCCTTCAGATACATACGCACTGGATCATCAGGCGTTCCCTCAGAACGCTTAGCCAACCCTTCTAGCTCTTTAGCTTCTTTTTTTCTTTCTTTCTGCCGCTCTACGTCTGCTTGGTTTAAGACTTGAACGTCCATCCCCGCCAGAAAAATTAAAACTTGATCTATCTGTTCTGGCGAATCGAAAGAAGGGGGAAGAATTTCATTAATTTCTTCATACGTGATGAACCCTTGATCCTTAGCAAGAGTGACTAGCTCTTCTAACTTTCTTTGGATTTCTTCTTCTTGGGCTGCATCAGCAGCTTGACTATCTAGCGTATCCATGCGCATGCTAACAAATTAAAACTAAGGAAAAATCGGCCTAGAAAGTGACAGTTTATCTTAAGGAAAACAAGAAATCTAGGGATTTTTAGATAAAAAAGCCAGCTGATCAGATTCGGCCCTAGAAAAACTTCCTACACCGACATCCCTATTTATCATTAAATATAGGAAAGATTTGTAAAAAAACTTGCTTTTGCAGGGTATAAAACCCCTAATACATGTTCTGCCAAAGGTCCTTTATCTAACGTTACTACACAATAGTAGAACGGAGTGGCTCCAAAAGCTTTCGTTTTAATTACGATTTTGCCAGAGCGTTCTGTTCGAGATTCTGTTAATAAATCTCGCTCCCATTGGGCAAATCCCTCTAGAACAACATCCCCTTCTTTATTTAAAAAATCTTCTAATCCATGCCCCGTCCAATCTTTAAACAGAGCGTTAGCAAAGAGTACTCTTTGAGCAAATGGTGCATAAATGAACAACATGCCCAAATTTTCTTCCCGCAAATCATCGAATAATTGCCGACATGCCAAAGAATAGTTGTGCGCTGAAGGATCGGTTCGCGTGTACCTTAAAGCCGTCAAAGAATCTGCAGCTTCCGTGGTCTCAACACGGAAAACAATTTTACGAAATTCTAATACAAGCTGAGCAACCACATCTCGGGAAGCCATAGGTCGTCCAGGTAACTCCGTTTTCGCCCCCACCTCTAATTGCAATAAATTGCGTAATTCACACATTAAATCCTGCACTTTTGCTTCCAAATTACCAATATAGGCTTGTCGCTTATCCAGCATATTATGTTGCTCGACAAAAGTTGCTTGGTACTCATCATGCAATTCTTGTTGATAGGCTAACGTCTCCTTAAGTTCTTGTCTCAACTCTTGGTTTTCTAAAATTTTCTCATTGCGCTCGCGAACAGCAGCCTCCAATTGCATTTGCAATTGTTTGTTTTCCTCATGTAATTTTCGCGATTTTTCTTCCATATGGTCATAGCGACCTTTTGCTTGAATAACCACTTCTCGCGCTTGACCAAGGCGCTCCACCAACTTATCATTGTGCAATTTCAAACGATTCGCTTCTTTTTGGCGCTTCTCTATGGTCTCTCTAATATTTTTTAACCCCTCATCACGCTCTGTAAGTTTACGAATCTTTGTTTCGAGGAGCTGTCCAGCAGCAGCGCGCAACTGTCTCTCGCGCAATCCAATGGCAAACAACCACCCTAAAGAAGAAACAACAGGGAAAAGAAAATAACTATAACGCCATTGCTGTTCGGACAAAAAGGGCCAACTTCCTACTGGTAAGAGTATGGCCAATACCGGGGGCAGGTAATGAAAATATCGCGAAACACAGTGGTAAAATTTTTGCTTACCAACCCGACTTCTTTCTCGAAAAATTCCTTGTTTCAAAAAACCCCACGTCATGTTTTCGGCCCTTCCCCCTCAAATACTGTACCTCTGCAGGGAAACCCCGGCATTGTTTCTCTGAAAAATAAAGCAACCGGGGCTGATCTTTATTTTTTTGAATTTTGGAATATCTCCGGTTTTAGAATCTACTAAGATAAAACTTATTTTTAAAAATAACTTGTTCTTCCTACCTCTTCATTATTTGATTTTCCTTTTATCTGCTATTTTCCCTTTACCCCTAGCGTACGAATCCTATTTTTCTTTCTATTTTATTGTCTTTTCACCTAAAATCTCTACGTGTTCCATCCCGGATCACCTGTAAGGTCTGAGCGGATGACATCGTTACTGCCGACGCGCTTTTAAATGTTTGTGTCGGTCTCTGGAGTGACACTCCCAGAGATGACGTAAAGTTTCGGATATAAGATCTATCCTACTCTCATGTCATGCCGAAAATCACGGCAGATTGCTGTGAGGTGTCACGTTTGTTCTTTGCGTTAAAGATAACAGTTAAAAATAGCCTAATTGGGAGAGATTATGGCACCAAGAAAACCGAGCAAGAAAGTCGGACCTCAAAAACGCCCTTCTGCAGAGAAGCGAGTTATCACTTCTAAGAAAAAGCAATTGCGTAATCAAAGCTTCAAATCAAGAGTGAAAACTACATTGAAAAAATTTGAATTGGCTGTGCAATCAGGTGATGTGGCATCCATTTCGGCAGGGTTAAGTTCTGTTTACAGTATTGCAGATAAAGCTGTAAAACGAGGTATTTTTAAGAAAGGTAAAGCTGATCGAGTAAAAGCTCGCGCTTCTGGACGCGCTTGCCCTACAGCTTAAATTCTCTGTTCTTTCCTAATTAAAATTATATTTGGTCCAAAAAGCTTGTGAGCATGCTCACTTTCGCAGTTTTTTTGGGCCATTTTATTAAAAAGTTTTTTGCATCGATTTAAAAGCGGCTTGCTTGTACAATTTTCCCCGAAATGCCTCCTTTTTGGTTATAAACTTTGGTTCCCCCAACATTTTAACGAAAAGGGTCCTTAATTTTTCGGAGGTTTCCAATGGCAGCAGCAGTAGCATCTAGTACCGTCCCCGCGGGAGGACTTTTATCTTCTTCGAGCATAACCGCTCTTCGCAGAGATACAGCGGCTCTTCGCTCAAAGTTAGGTTATATTAACGATTTCTTAGACCTTTTGTCTTCTTCCTTCGCCTTGGCAAGGCTTGCTCCAGGAGCTTCTTGGTCTACTGCCGATCAGCAACAGTTTTCAACTATAGAGGAAACTTTAGGGGTCGTTCACGGCGCAAATGATGCCATTCAAACAGGATGCGGGCTAACACAGCTATTGACTGGGGGCATGTTCTTCAAAACCCAAGCTGACGGATCTTTCCAAGTAGATACATCTAGTAACAAAAGAGTATTATTTTCGCCTCTTTCCGTTTTGAGTAAAGTCACTCGTTTGGCTAGCAAAATGCTGGGAACAGTTAAATTTATGGGATCTCCCGTTTTGCCTGTTTATCAATTGGGCAGTCATGCAAGAGGCCTTGGCTTATCTTCATTGGCATTTGGAACGGTTAGCTCCGCGTTTGATGTCGCTGAAAATACCCGAGAAGTTTGCGCAACGCTTACAACAAAAGACAAGTGTTGTGATTCTACTCAAGGAAATTCCTTTATGGAACGATTTAAAAGAGCTCGAGCCGGCATGTTTGCACTGCTGTGTAGCGTCTTTGATTTACTGGCTCAAGCCTTTTGTTTTGTATGTGAAACGGTTTCGAATGCATTTATGGGAGTACATACCGCATTTATCGTGGGTATTTTCTGCTTCTTATCTGCTTTAGGAAATGTTCTCCTTATTGCAGCTTCTTAAGAACTTCAGAATACCTAATCATCGAGGCCCGTGGATCATTTCCACGGGCTTTTTTTAGCCAGAGTAAATTTCCCCAGCCAAGTGAGATAAAATCCCGTTGAGAACTTGCAAGGAGGTGGAAACTAAAGTCCATTCCTGTTGAATATTTGTCATTTGATTTTGCAAATTCAATTGTTGGGTCTGGCTCTGTGTTAAATAATCATGTTGATCTGTTTGCACTAGCGTATGCATAGGCCCTAAACCACCTGAAGGACTTGCGCTATCAAATCCATTAACGACGTAACCTTCCAAACTAGCCAGTGTCGAAATCCAATCCGTGGGCCCCTTAATCTCATACTTATCTTTATCGTAATTACCATCTTTTTGCAGAGGTTGATAATTTAGACTTCTTAACAAAGAGTCTAAAACTGACAACTGTTCAACAATAATCCGAATAAAAGCCAGGTATAAGTTTGTCTGCGTACGCATGTTATTCGCTTGAGCTGCAGTCACTTTATTACCAGCAGCCATAGCCTCTATTCTTGCAAGCAAAGCGTTTCCAAAAGCCTGAGCTCGATAACAACTATTGATGTCCCTAAGGATATACTCACGCTCCTTAGCGAAAGCACAAAGAAACTCAAAGAACCCTCCACAAAAATAGTCTACCCCCTCTTTACTCTCGACAAGGTAAGAGGACAAATTATAGTACACAGAGGATGTTGAGAAGTTATTTGTAATCGACAGAAGGTCATTAACAGCGTTTGCAGCTACGTTATTAAAATTCACTTCCTGAATCAAAGGATTCAAGAAATTTTCCTGTTTAGGAATCTGTGTATTCAAAACAAGATGGATAAAAGCAGACCCTAAACTTGTAGACTCGATCCAATTATTTACAGCTTTCTCATGCAAAGTCTCTTGATTTCCAATACCAACATTGAATGTTGCCTTTGCCGGATCCAACTCGTTATACACTTTATTGAGATTATCTATCTCGGTTTGAAATGTGTTGAGATACTCTTCGGCTTTTTTCTGAAACTCCCCAAGCATAGCCTGAGCCTGATTAGCTGCTGCAGAAAGATCTAAATCTTTCGTAATCACATTATCTACGAAATTGCTGAAATTCGCTTTGCAAATTCCATTCGTGAAATCGATATAATTCTTCATTAATTCCGCCACGCCTGGAGAAGCCAAAGTAGCACAAAATGGCTGTTGCTGAAGCTCTTGGAATTTGTTGTTTACATATGGAATGACCTCGGTTTGATTTAAAAACGTAGTCGCCATTGTACATTCAGCCACCTCACAATACGCTGCCATGTAAGATATTACATGTGCTAAAGTTTGTGCTGTGTTTGTATTGTTCAACTGTAAAAATCGATTTACATATTCCGTGATGAGTGTTTTTCCATTTGTTTCTAAAACATTAGACATTTGCGACAATGCCATAAGCCCAGAGTAGCACTCCATTACAGATGCTAATCTTACAGACGTAAACGCTTTGTTATCATTTAAACGCTTAACCCCTTCCAACATACTTTCTAAAGATGCCTGTGCTTGTTGGAAAGATGTTTTTTTGATTTCTAACTCTTCAATGTTCTCCTTTACATCAGCACGCACAGCTTGTAGGTTCTGCGTAGCTTGCTGAAACGCCTTAACAACCGCTCCTTTACAGATCCCGGCCTCTTGCTTGGTTAGATAATAATCCATCACCTCTGGAGAGGGCAAAGCGGCTTGCTCATAAATCTTATGAATATCCTCGTCGGTTAAAGTGGTTTTTGTTGCATAAGGGATCATTTTAAGCACAGCTTCAATGATCTCTTGAGATCCCCCCAAGGCCGGTTCGACCTCCAAAACATTGCTGAAGGCTTCCATCCATGCCTTCAGTACCGACTTAGCATTAGCTTCTTTGACATTATCTTTTGTTAAAGATGTTGGAATATCCGGACCCAATGCCGAACATTTTTCTAACATCTCCTGAATATTTGCCCCAATAGTTGCACGATATTTCCAGAGATCTTCTTTCACATGTGTATTAAAATACTCAGAAACATAGAATTCCTCATAATCCCTCAACGACTCTTCAATCGCTTGATCGGAAGCTCCTTGTGCCGTTAACTGTGCGGTGATAATAAGATCTTTCTTCTCTTGGATTTCTTGTTCCATTTCTTTTTTGATGATGGCTTTAATGGATTCATCAGAAGGAACATACGCATTACCAAAAACCGTAGTTTGCTCTGTCTCATTCAGAGAAGGTTTTGATTTATAAGTCTCCATTAAAATGAGAGCTGCCGATATACTCCCTACCTGAGTCATAGGAAGCTCAGGGATATCCTCTATCAAAGTATTCAACCCATCTGAAATTGTAGTGACTAACGTCTTAGCTGTACTTTGTTTAATATCGGCAACCGTGTTACCAGAAATCGTTCTAGAAGAAAGAACACTGCCTTCCTGAAATCTTCTTACAATCCCCTCTCCACCAGGGAAAATTTTATTATCTGGGTTAATGACAGAACCAACACCAAGATACCCGGCTTCTAAAGCTACAGACAATCGTCTAAGTATATAAAGTCCAGAGTTCAACTCCTCAATATCAATAGCTGGTTTTGCTCGGTTTTTAAAATCTGAACAAGGATTTGTCAGTTTGATTTTAAATAAACCTTCTCCAGATACAGTATTGGGACGGAAATTTAAATAGTAAGAAGACATAAAAACAAAACTAAAAACTTTTATGTTTTTATTTTCTTATTAAAAAAAGTTTTTTTCTATATATATTTGTTTTTATAAAAATTTTTGTGGTAATCTTTTTATAAAAGATAATAGTTGAGATGTCTTCTATGAACACATTTAATAGAATTAACTCTATTTCAAAAGACTACATGAAAATAGAAGATATTTTTCTTTCTGCACCCAAGAACAAAACGTTCTTCATCAATCATGTCATGCAGTTTCAAAAAACAGAAATAGAACGAAATGCTATTCATAAGGTTCTCTCTCTTTTAGACAATGACGTGCAGGCTCAATACGAGCAACTCGTAACTTCCCTATCCTCCAACACATTAGCTACAACTGCTCAACCAACAAAAGATTCATCTGCAATTACGTATGACCCTCCCTCTTCAAACCCTCTTTACAATGCCGCTAAGCAAGCTTGGGCGCACAATGTATTAGCTGATTTTCTGAATGTTGTAACTGAAGCAAAAGCAAAAGCCGCAACAATCTCACAAAATGAAACAGACTTAAAGGCTTTAACCAATCTATCTTCCGTATTAACTGCTCTTGTCAACAAAGCTAAAGATGGAGAGCTTTCTCAAGAAAACTTTGAAACTTTTTATCTTCTTCCCGACCAAATCTTTTCTGCTATTCAATCTTTCCCTTTTGAAGGGAATCAAAAAGTACTCTTTTCTAATCAGTTATTAGCTGCTTTTGGAGAAGATGGCTCTATAGAACAAATATTCGCAGATATACGAATCGAAGGGCTTCAAGATGTTTTAAATATCGTCCAATCAAAACTGTCTCCCGAAGAGTTCGAGTCCTTCCAAGAATTACAAACTGTGATAGATACTCTCCGAGAATATGTTGAACCTTTTGACGCAGAAGGATTCAATACCATTTTACAAGTTAGCGAAGCATTATCTGTGGCTATTATAAAAACCTCCCTCCCCAGCAACGAAAAAATAGAACTTTGCCGTGATATCGCTGATTTTTACAAGGATCAAGTTTTATCTATCCAGCACTTGGACACTGTATTAAATGAGACGATTTATATAAATGCGCGACACAACTCTCTTTTCGCTGAAATTGCCAGCCTTGTTGCATTTATTATGGGAAGTTTCGCTCCCGTTGGATTGAACGCAACTAGCATAGAAGTGACCAATGCTTCGATTGCAGGGGCTTTACAAGCTGTTCGCGCAATTGATGCTCGTTTTCATGAACTCTCTCCCGATCAACAACAATTAGTCAATGAAACCGTTGCAAAGCTCAATGATTTCCATGGAGGTGAGTATATTGGAGCTGTGTGGGCCTATTTCATAGCAGCAACCACCATCGCTTCTAAAAATTCAGTGTCACCGGATGAAATTAAACAAGTATTAACTGCTCAAGCAAATACGATTGCTTCTTCTTTTTCTCTGACTCAAACACTAAAAACTACGATTAATAATATTGTCGCTAAAAATGGCCAATTTGAAACTGTAGTCGATGGAGTAGATCGGCAATACACCATTTTCAGCAGCGATTCTAATAATCAAGCTGTTCTTAACCCAATTCTTCTCAACTTTGGATCTATAGGATTTTTACCTAATATCACCGAAGCAGCAAATACCCATTCAGAAACTTCTGCGCGCGCATTTTTTAGATTCAAAGCGTTAGCTCAAACAGAAAATGCAAAATTGGACGCTACTCTACAAGGTAGTGAAGACTTTTTAAAAAAAATCAACCAGCTAAGAAAAGATCTTTTTTCTTATCAACTGCTTGCACAATCACACGAAATACGCTCTCTTCCTCTCCCAGCGGCTGTGGCTTCAGTGTTAATAGATCGATACATGCCTAAAGAAATCGACTATTTAACACAGATGAAATCCGACCTATATTACAGCAACTTAGGGTCTAGTGTTGGGAACGCTATGATTGAAGCCATTTCTCAATTCGTAAACGGATCTACATATTTCAACTTTGCAAGCTTTGCTGGCCAACAACCAATGACAGGGATGCATACAGATACCTTCCCAGGATCGCAAGAAACTGCAGCAGCAAAACTTGCTTTAGAAAAACAACAAACCAAACTTTTTATACAATACACTAATCAAGCATTAGCGGTTGTACAACAACAGCTAGCTCGTGTCAAAAATGACCCTGTAATTACCAATGAGCAACGACTACGCATTCTGGATGCGTTAAATAGTTATGCCGATAACCTAAATTCCATCAACGGCTCTCTAGTCTTATTACAAGTCTATCTCAATCCATTAAGTGTGGGAGTACGTGATGGGAACCAGGGCGGAGGTGATACAGGAAAAGACCCTGAAGGAACTTTCCACGTATTTGGAGGTCAAGAGCAGTGGCAAGCGCGTTTAGAGACACTAGAAGATGCTCTTGTCTCAGGACTCCCTTCGAATATCATTAATGGAGGCTTGTTCCCAGTACAGGCAACTGTGCAAGCAGATCAACAAGCTTTTGCGGACATGGGCCAAAACTACCAACTAGAAATGCAAATGCATATGACTGCTATGCAGCAAGAATGGACTGTTGTTGCAACATCTCTGCAAATTCTTAATCAAATCTATCTCGGATTGTCCAGAAAATTTGCTGGATAAGAAAGGATAAAGCAGCTTAAAAGCCTAAACTTTTAAGCTGCTTTCAAATGACGATTATCGGATTAAACTACGCGCTAATCCCAAGTAAATTTGATTCAATAACTGAAGAGAAGTGGCTACTACCATCCATTCTTGTTGCATGGTAGTGAGGTGCATTTGCAACTCCAACTGAAAATTTTGTCCCATATCTGCATAGGCTTGTTGATTAGAATGTACCAAGGCTTGCATCTGGAACATTCCAATGTTAACAGGGCTTCCAACTTCTCCAGACACGACAGTATCCTCTAAAGTCTGTAAAACTAACCGCCAATTAGTCCCATCTGCTCCATTCAAACCGTTTCTCACTTCAAAAACTCCATCTACACCAGAAACAGCTTCTATCGAAAGTGGAGCCAAATTCGTTTTCAAAGATGACAAAGCATTGGATATAGCATCTAGAATACTAGTATATTGTGTGAGCTCATCCGAAATTTTTTTCTTTTGCTCTGCCGACAAACCTGCATCCGCAGCAACTAGGGTTTTCTGATTATTGACAACTGTTTTGGCATTAGCTGTAATTTCTAAAAACGAGTCTACTTGTTGTTTTTCTTCTTCTAATTTCTCCTTAGCACTATCCACAGATCCCGCGAAAATGTTTGGCCCTGTTTTACCTGTTGCAGGAGGCTGACCAATATAGTTAGCGAAACCAAAATAAGTGGCAGAATTGACATAAGGACTAATCGTTTCTAAAACTGTATTCCCGATGGTTGATCCCATATTTCCGTAATATAAACGATCCGATATAGCCTTTAAGAAACGAACCTCTTTGGGCATATAGTGATCTATCAACACCGAAGCCACAGCAGATGGGAGCGGAGAAGCTTCTACACTTTTGGTTTGTGCGAATGTTTTACCAGCATCTAAATCAGCCTGCATTTTGGACAAAAACTGACTTTTCATCTCCCGCTGAGCAATATGTTGATGAAGAACATTTTTCTCCATATCAGCCGCAAGAATAAATCTTTCTCTTTCCTGCTCAAACACTTCTGCTTTAGAGAGCGCAACTGCTAATATAGTTCCTAACACTTGATGAAAACTATCCCCTAAAGCCAACTCATCACAAATAGTAGCGCCTACTTCATTGTAAGAAAATAGCGCGTACCGCTCCCCATTTGTTAATGTTACATGCCCATTTTGAGCACATTCCTGCACAATTTCCCGCATTTTAGCAGTTAGAATAAAAGTTGGACTAAGCCCATTCAAAGCTTCTTCCAAACTTTCTTCTACTCCTTCCAATACCCCAGTTTCTTGGTTCTGACAATTTACAAGAAGTAGGTGTGTCCACAAAACTCCTAAATATTCATCCATTTTCTGATGATGCAGAGATGAAAGCGCATCATTTACCATCTGTTGCTGCTCTGCTGTTAAGGAATCAAAACGAAAGCCGATTGCTTGCACAGTAGGAAGAACACTTACCATCATGGCAGGATTCAGTAAAATGCGCTCCTCTTCACTAGTTGGAGACAACATTTGCATAAGAGAGGCAACCAAAGCAATTACCTGTACAAAGTGACTACTTTGCCAAGAATTCACTAATAAAGCTTCTTGCTCAAGACCATGATATGCTTGAACTGCATCTACCTGCTCCTGGTACATAGCAGCTATTCGTTGACAAAGATCCACCTTATAGCTTGCTTTCAGATCTGACTCGATAATTTGAGAAGAAATATGCCCCCCAACTCGAGCTATAGCTTCTATGTGTTCTTGACTAAGAAACTCTTTACCTGACTGCTGAATCGAAGAAATTTCAGAAGCAATATCTTGAAATGCCAAAAACTTGTCTGCTGGTAAACGCTCCTTAATCGCAGATAAAATTACCTGAAAATTGTCTAAACGCATCCTAGCAAAAGACTGAGCAAGAGTCTCCTCTGTTCCAAAAACTTGAGAGAGAGATTGCATCCATGTTAATTTCTGTGTACTAGACACAGAAGCCCTTTGTAAAACACTAACCACATCTTTCGAAAGCAAGAACAGAGATCGAATATCTTCGGATGATAAGTTTTCTTTCTTATCCTGTAGAGAAGCTGCATCCATACGGACAGCAAGAAGATCTCCCTTTTCTTCCTCTGTGAATAGCGATTCTTCTACTAGAATCTGCTCCAAAAGCTCGCGCATTCCTTGAACTAATCGTACTGCCCAAGATTGCTTAATACCTGTGAAAGCAGGCGTATTCGAATCTGCATTCACTACAGCAACAACTTGATTCTCAGCTTGTGTGGAAGATAACGGTTGTTCCTGAATATGTGAATTTTGAGGAGAACGTTCTGTCTGTCTATCTAGGTCAAACTGTTCTAATCGTTGAAGAAGACTTCGATACTGTTGGTTTGCTTTTTGATCAAAAGAAACTAGGAGAGCTTTTAGCACTTCTTGCTCAATTTTGAGCTGTTCATATTGAGTAACCTGAGATATTACCTTCTCTGAAGAACTTGGTTGCGTAATCTTTTTCGCTATAGCCTCAAGAGCGCTATTATAATCTGTTAATGATCCTTGTGTATAATTAATACGGTTCATGGCCAGCTCTCTAAACTCTACAGCTTCATTTTTCGCGAACCTATCCCAACAATATTTTTTTTACAACTTTCTCCCAGAAGGCAAAAAAGCTACTTTTTTCTTTTCATCGTATTAAGAACTTATTACTGAAAACTCTTCTATAAGAATCATGCGTATTAAAAAGAAAAAAAAGAGCCAAAAAAGAATTTTTTTGGCTCCAGAATCGTTATCCTCTTTCTAAATACTAAGAGAGGTAGCCAGAGAACAACGAAGCAATGTTGACCAATACCTGCTGAATGAAAGCAGGTTGTCTTCTAAATGCATTTTCTTTCGATTCTACAAGATTGCGCTCCCCGTCAATAAACTCTTGTTCCAACTTCGCAGCAAATTTCTGTAAAGTGGCTGAAGAAGATCCCAATGAAGGAGAGTTATCGATAGACTTCGAGAGTTTTTGCATAATCGCTTCTTGATTGTCTTGAGGATTACTTGCAATGATCCCCATCAAAGAATCTAGAACCTGCAAGCGACCATAGACATCACCAAGAGTGCTGCTATCTCTTACAATAGTTTCTGCAGCTCTACGACTACTATCTGTACTACGTCCTTGTGGTTCTATACCAGAACGAGAAACCGTTCTTGAAAGAGCTGGATTTGCAGTTTGATTAATAACGGATTGCACTCCAGACCTGCTTTCTGAGTACACAGAACTTAACGTTTTATAAGCAGAATACCCTTTGGAAAGAGCCGATTCGTATGATTTTCCTGATGACGAAGAAAACGCTGTGTTGTAAAGCTGCTTTACATTTGTTTGGATAATTCCTGCTGTTCCAGAAGAACCCCCGCCAACCTGAGCTGCAGCAAAAGCCACTTGTCCCAAAACCGTTGCTAGATCCTCTGCTTGCATTCCTGCAGCTGGGTCAGCTAGCTGATCTGACAAAGTCTCCAATTGCTTATCCATTGCTTGTAGCTCTTTTGCTGTTGCAGGATTACTTACGTCAAACTGCTCAATCATGGATCGGAATCCTTGCATAATGGTCGATGCCATCTCGTTATCCGCATCATCAAGTAGCGAAGAAATTCTACCTGATCTACTTGATGTTTTCATAGCTCCTGCAGCTTTACCTGCAGAGCTTCCCGACCCATCTAGACCAACAATAGGAATGTCAGAACCACTAGGTTTAATATCTTGAATATCTTTTTTCGCTTGAGCAACTTGCTCTTCAGCCCTAGATACCATAATAGATGAAGCTATGTCTGGGTTGTCTTGTTTTAACTTAGCAATTTTAGCTTCTGCATCATCGATTATCTTCTTACAAGCTTCGATATTATCGGGACTATTATTTTGCAGAGCACTCTGAACAGCAGCCTGGCTTCGATTTCCTTCATCAACTATCTCTTGTAAAGCAGTGGCCTGTTTGGTTCCTTTGTCCGAAGATTCGGTAATCACTTCCTTAGCATTCGTAAGCACATCGTTATAATTTAGGTTTTGTCCCTGAAGTTTATTAACGATTTCTTCTGCTGAGTTCTTATTCATCGTAAATTGGTCTCTCATTGCTGGAAGCTGAAACCAAGAATCCGTTGTTATTAGATCGTCTAGTAGCGTCTTATTTTGATTTTCAATAGCAACCAACCGATTTAGCTGACTAATAACGTCTTGTTTTGCTTGAAGATTTTGCTTAATGCCTGTTACTTCATTTTGTTGGTCCGTCGTTGATTGCAAACGCTCCATATCTTGAAGCGCCGCATTCAAATCACCCATATATCTTTCATAATCAGCCAGCGTTGTTGCGCTCTGTAATCCACTCTTAGCTGTATCAAAATTAGTTTTAGCATCATCGTAGGTGGTTGCAGGAGCTCGTGTAACTGTAGAAGTAGGAGCCGAAGCATCCACCCCTGGCAGGCTATTCGAAATGGCATCACGAACAGATACCAATGCGCTCTTTGCTTCCGATAATAAATTCCACTGGCTTACAGAAGATGAGTTTGTAGAGCTAGCGTCCGAAGCTTTCGCTGACGCCTTAGTCTCCTCGGAAGAGGTAACTTGCCCATTAACAAAAGAATTCACTGAATTCTGATTAGAAGAAATTGATTCAGATCCTGGAGCCATAATAATTAAAAAAAAATAAAAACCTTCTTCTTTAATTATATATAGCAATAAAAAAAGCCCACACCAGAAATAAGGGTATAGGCTCCTAAAGACTTCTTTCTTAAGAAATTAGAATGAAGAAATTAATCCTAGATCATATTTTCGATAAGTGAAATCACTACCAAGATTGTCATTAGCAGGTTTGGAATATGCTGCATAAGCCCGGAAAGAAACCGAATCTGTGAGCCCCATGACAAACTGATAGGATCCCCCTTTATAGTTTGTAAAGCCGTTGGCTTCTTTAGGATCTAAGCCTTGCTTAATAGCTTGAGCAAACCAGTATTTCATTTGGTTTCCTCGACCGATACCAGCAACATCGATTTCTGGAATAGATAAAGCCTCAACATACTCATAACGAACCGTTGCAGACCAATCCCCAGCCCGTCGGACACTACCCAAAGTGCATCCTGCGAACCAAGCGCGGTTCTCCTTACCGTCAGTAATCTTTGTAGTAGATTGCTTCCAGTTCTCGGGTATCTCCGCTAACGGATTAAATAGATAGGCACCATAAGTGTAAAGATTTTTAGTTTGCCCATTAAACCAAGGCATCGCTGTACTCTTTCCGATCAACCATTGCCATACTAAGTAATCATACTTAGTATCTGGTTTAGCTGGCTGAGTAACACTTGCATCAGCAGGATCGTTCGTTTTCGCTGTTAATGTGTTCCAATCAATAACACTAGCCTTAACAACAAAATTTCCAGGAAGTTTATTCAATACAGCTTCCACAACCCAAGCATATTCCTTCTCGGTCATGTTCACAACGAACGGACCTCCATGGACAATCATAGTGTAAGGAAGGCTTTCGCTGATACGACGAGCAGCATATAAATGAATCCCATCGAAATTGCTGCTAAACTGCACATCAGAATCAAAAATATCTCCCAATCCAGAACGACCAATCTCAGCAAACACTTCAGCTTGTGTTTCAGGGTTTTTATAGAATCGGTATCCCAAGAAGGCTCGATTGATATCTAACCCAGCTGCAGATGATTCTCCTCCAGCAATGGTCACCCAATTCATTTTTGAAGTCATCCAACTATTGGCAGCTGTGTAATCCACATATAGATTGAATTCGCTGCGATATCGATTAATTGGGAGCATCGGCTTATTAGTAACAGCTGATGATGCTTCAAGGTCTTCTTTCGCATAGATCCATCGAGCGCGTACATCTCCGGCTAAACGCAAAACTCCATCACGTTTACGAGTTTCTACAAACCCTTTAGAATTCAAATAAGCATCTAAATCTTCAACAGACCATAGCCGGCTATCCATTGAATCAACCTGCGCAGAGGCAGTATTTGTTGCTCCGCAAGCTAATAAAAATGCGCCTAAAAACCTTTTATAAAAGTATTTTTTCATAATGTCCTTAGCATAGTTTGACATCTCATACAACCGACCCATAGTTTGTATTTTATTGAGAAGTAATCACGGAATTCTCTTTTCCTGGGGCGCTTGATTGTTTCGTAAATGGCTACAACTATCTTACTTACATAAAAGATATTGTAACCAGTCCAGAGACTATAGCTCAGGAAGGATTTTTTCTGAAAATACAGTTATGTTTCTTGAAGAAAAATAAGTCCTAAGAGACTAGCTAAACGCTAGTTTCTTAGGATAGACTGATGGCCTTTCCAGTATTGGAATGATGTGAGATTCATGAGATCTTCAGCTTTCAATACTTTAGCAAGTCCAAATAAGATAGCCAAGAAAAGAGCAGATTCTGCAAAAAACACTCCACACTGATCTAACAAAGATGTCAAAGGTTTTATTGGGGTTGTCAAAGGATGAATGAATACAATGTACGTAGTATTTGTAAACACGTTAATTCCAACCGTAATAAAAGCTGCTAGAACAGTTGTAAAAACAGTTTTCCCGCTTTCTCTAAATGTACGCCACATTAAACCTTTGTAAGTAGGTAAGCTCTTTCCTGCACAATACCATAAAATAACTAACTGTCCCCAAGATGCTAAAGAGGTCGCGTAGGCTAAAACAGACACATGCTTGAAGACTAAACAACCAATAACATTAAGAACTATGTTTGCAACGGCTGCAGCAATACCCACAAGCATGGGCACTTTATAATTCCTTCTTGCATAGAAGAGTGCAGAAACAAGAGGCGCTAAAGCCATAGGGATAATACTACCACTGTACCCACGAAGGACCTCTACAATAGCATGTACAGCTGTTGTAGGGAAAACTCCATGTTCATAGAGAACTCGTACCCCAGGTAACGCCAAAAGTAGTAGCCCCATAGTCATAACTAACATCACAGCAACGGTAAGCTTTAATGAAAAACGTAGGAGATCATACCCTTGTTGATGTTCGTTATCTTGAACACAACGAGAAATCGCGGGCAGAAGGACTGTAAATACTCCGAGACCAAATAAATGAACGGGCAATTGCTGTATTCGAACAGAATACATAAGATACAAAGGTCCTACCTCATTAATGTATCTTGCAAGCCACATGTCACAAAGCAAGTTCAACTGGAAAATCCCCATAGATAATAATCCTAAGGAAAGTGGGGCAATCAGAGCGCGAATACTATCCCGCTCTTTTGGTGTTTCCGTGCTTCTACCCAAAAACTTAATGACTCCAGGAAGTGTTACAGCCCATTCTAGAATGAAGCCAATAACAAGAACTATTGCCAATCCAAAAATACGATTTCTAGGATTGTAGTTTCTTGCTAAAAACACGGTTCCGATCCACAAAACATTCACAACAGAAGGAGCTAATCCTACGCTCAAAAACTTCTTTTCACAGTGCAATAGCGTGGAATTCACAGTATACATCATGAGAAAAATCCCAGACGGAAGCAATATGATAGTTAACAACAAAGTATCAAATAGGCTTCCAGTAACACAAGAGCACCAAACACCAAGTCCCAATTCTATGACCAAAGTAAATACAATGGCACTATAACAAAAGAATTTCGAAAAACTTCTAAAGAAAAAAGCTGCTCTCGAAATATTTTGAGCACGTAAAAACTCAAAATGCGGGATAAACGCAAGCCCAAGAATAGGACCACCCAAAAGTTTTCTTAAAAAAAAGATTGTCCGAAAAGCTAACCAAAAAGAAGCCACCAAAGGATCGGCTCCGAAATAGGTAGCCATAACAATCTCGCGTAACATCCCGGTAAGACGGCTAAAAAATGTTCCGGACAGCAAATTAAACAACGATCGCACTAGCGATCCTTCATCGTCTTTGCTCATTACTCCTCTCTTTCTGTTGCTTTTAAGCTTTTTCAAGCTATTTTTACTAAATAACGGCTAGCAATATTTTTCTGATAATGCAATAACTCCCACTATTCTCGCTATTTATAGTTTCTTTAATCGAGAGCCTCTGGCAATCTTCTTTTATCACAAATGATTGGATAGAGCACCGAGCAATGTTTGTACTCCCCCCCCCACAAGAACCTCTTTTAGGAGCCCACACGTCAGCTGCTGGAGGACTCCATAACGCGCTTTATGAAGGACGAGACATCGGAGCTACCACTATTCAGCTGTTTACTGCCAACCAACGCCAGTGGAAAAGGCGTTCTCTAACTCAGAATATGATTGAACAATTCCAAACAGCTTTAGATGAGACCTCTTTGTCCTACATAATGAGTCATGCAGGATATTTAAATAATCCTGGAGCTCCCAATCCTGAGATACTAGAGAAGACGCGCATTTGCATGTATCAAGAAATAGCTGATTGCATCGCGCTAGGTATTTCTTTCGTTAACTTTCATCCAGGAGCCGCTCTTTCTGATTCGAAAGAAAGCTGCCTAGATAGAGCGATTACTAGTTTTTCACAAATGGCACCGCTTTTCGAAACAAATCCCCCACTTGTTGTTCTCCTTGAAACTACTGCGGGCCAAGGCTCCTTAATAGGAAGCTCTTTCGAAGAACTGGCTTATCTGATTCAAGGAATCAAAGCTCATATACCCGTAGGAGTTTGTTTAGACACCTGCCATATCTTTGCCGCTGGGTATGATATCTCTTCCCCCGAAGGGTGGGAACAAGTGTTAAAACATTTTGACGAAGTAATTGGGCTTTCTTTTTTACGAGCCATCCATTTGAATGACTCTATTTTTCCTCTTGGAAAGAATAAGGATCGCCATGCCCCTATCGGAGAAGGTTGTATAGGTTCAGAAAGCTTTTGCTTTCTTATGCGAGATGAACGTACACGCAAGCTTCCAAAGTATCTAGAGACTCCAGGAGGTCCCGATTTATGGACAAAAGAGATTCGCTATCTACAGAAGGTTAGCTAAAATTAGCTAACCTCTTAAAAACCCATTCTTTTTACAAGCAAGAAAAAGCCCCGCAAAAGCGGGGCAATCAAAAACCTTACCGTTTCAATTCACATGAACTTATGTTCTGTGAGACAAGAATTCGCAAATAACAGAAACGTTCACAGGCAAAGGAAGTTGGGAAGAAATCTGATCCAACTCCGGAGACACAACTAACTCTCCTTTGAAAGCAGCCTTATCGAGAGACAAGTATGCTGGAAGAGAGCTTTGATCCTTGTTCTCTAAGGATTCTGTCACTATCGCCAATCGTCTAGATTTTTCCTTCAAAGAGATTTGCATACCAGGACGAACGAAGAAGGACCGTCTATCTACCTTCTTCCCGTTTACCAAAACATGCCCGTGAGAGACTAATTGCTGAGCTGCAAAAATAGTTTTTGCAAATCCTAATCGGTAAACGATGTTGTCCAAACGGCACTCAAATTTTTCAAGAAACATCTGAGCAACATTGCCTTGCTTATGTACAACCTCTTTGTAAGCCTTAACCAATTGCTTCTCTAAGATCATTCCGTAGCAAGCTTTTAATTTTTGTTTTTCTTCTAACTGTAAGCCGTAGTCAGATTTCTTTTTTCTTTGCATGCCGTGCTGACCCGGAGGATTGGGCTTTCTCAGCAAAGGGTTACGACCTCTCCCAAAGATGTTAGCTCCAAAACGTCTCGCTATTCTGTTTTTAGGGCCACAATATCTCGCCATGTTCAGTCCTTATTTTATTCCTTAAAAAACATCGCCTCGCTTATTTTCCTGGGAGACGTTGTTGAACGCGAGTTTCCCGCGCTTGACAAAATACAAAAAAGCATTCTAGTTCTATTTCCAATTTTCTACAACGGATTTCCTAGATTCTTAGCCCTTAAAAAAACTCTTCTTATTTAAAAAATCCAAAATAGGTCAATTAACTAGCTTTTGTTTAGAAAGATGTTGGAAATGGTTTCTTTTTATTTCTTCATTAAAACCCTTTGATCTATTCCCACCATCTCGTATACTTTCTTTCAGCTTGCTAAAAAACTTTTTAAATAAACTTTCAAGCTTCTTGATTTTAATCGTAGGACAAGTTTTCAGCATATATAGGATATCTTCATGGAAAAGAATTATTATGCTTTAGCGTATTATTACTTTGGTCCCGTAAGCAACCCTCATGAAGAAATTGCTTTACACAAGCAATTATTCAAAACCATGGATGTTTCTTGCCGGATTTATATCTCTGAGGAAGGGATTAACGGCCAGTTTAGTGGTTATCAACCGGATGCAGAGCGCTATATGGCGTGGCTGAAACAGCGCCCAGACTTCGCTACTGTAAAATTCAAAATTCATCATATTAAAGAAAATGTGTTCCCACGAGTTACGGTGAAATATCGTAAAGAGCTTGTTGCCCTAGGATGCTCTGTTGATACAAGCAAGCAAGGAAAACACATTTCTCCTGAAGAGTGGCATGAAAAACTTCAAGAGAATCGTTGCTTAGTTTTGGATGTTCGAAATAATTATGAATGGAAAATCGGTCACTTTGAGAATGCGGTTCTCCCTGACATAGAGACTTTCCGGGAGTTTCCAGCTTATGCAGATCGGCTCGCTCAAGAGCATGCCCCCGAAACTACTCCAGTAATGATGTATTGCACGGGAGGAATTCGTTGTGAACTCTACTCAGCTCTTCTTTTAGAAAAAGGCTTCAAAGAAGTTTATCAACTCGATGGTGGCGTCATTGCTTATGGGTTGAAGATGGGCACTGGAAAATGGAAAGGGAAGTTATTCGTATTCGATGATCGCATGGCGGTGCCTATCAACGAAGCGGATCCTAACGTCTCCCCTATTTCAAAGTGTTCTCTCTGTGATATAGAGTCTGATACGTACTATAATTGTGCAAATACAGATTGCAATAATCTCTTCCTTTGCTGTGAATCTTGTATCACTTCTCAGAAGGGATGTTGCTCGGAAGAATGTTCTCAAGCACCTCGTATTCGAACATTTTCTGCAGAAAGAGGAAACAAACCTTTCCGAAGAAAACACCTCTGCCCAACAATCGAGCAGACTCGTTGTTGTTTGAGAGAAAAAGACAACCAACCTGCATAAAAAAAGGCGCCCACAGTACGTGGGCGCCTTTTCCAAAGCCTTCGAAGGCTAACCCATCATAAAGAATGTTTATTTCCACCCATAAAAACCTTCTTACATAACTCCTCCAAAGGCTTTACCCCTTTTTCTTTGAGTAAATGAAGAATTTCAATACACGAATTAAAAGATCTGTTAAGCAAGTCTTTAGCAGCTTGCTCTCCAAATAATAGCGCATAATTCATATGCTTCTCTTCTTGGTTATCCTGACTAAGATCTGCTAGATCATCTCCTATTTGAAACAAAATACCAAAATTCCTGGCAAACTCGATAACTAAAGGAGTTTTTTCTCTTGCTCCACCTCCAAATAACCATCCAGATACACATGCTATTTCAAAAAGAGCGCTAGTTTTCTTATTAATAATATTTATAACACTCTCTTCAGTGAAACTTTGGAAAAAAACATCTTCATACTGACCACCCAAAACCCCTTCTACCCCAAATCGTAGTTCGATTAGATCCAAAACATCTTCGTAAGCATCTTCGATTTCTCGTTGAACCGAAACCACTTCCTTCAAAGCTTTCGCATTCTTACGAATTCTTGCATAAGCTGCGGGAATAAGAGCATACGAAGCAAGAAGAGCAGAAGCCTCATCAAAAGCTTTGTGAACAGAAGGTTTCCCCCTACGCATGTCATCATTATCCATACAAGGAAGATCGTCCGCTATCAAGGTTGATGTGTGGATATACTCCACGGCAATTGCAGTATCCAAAACGTCTCGTCTTTTTTGAATGCTGTCGGCAAACAAACATACGAGTAGAGGACGCACACGTTTTCCTCCACCCAGTAGAGCATACTCTATTGGGTTACGTAATCCGCTTTGAGTTTTTCCAAAATCCTCTAAAGAATCGCGGAGCCTTTTTTCTATTTTCGATCGATAAACATTGAAATCATCCATATTTGAGCAACCGCCTACTTTTTCTCATCAAAGTCCTCTCAACAAAGATTTACTCCTAATAAATAGTTTGATTAGGAAGAATCTTTGTAGCACTAACCACACAACATCCTGGATTAAGTACGGTATTACACCCAATACTCACTCCCTTACCCAAGAAAGCGCCTAATTTCTTTCTCTGTGTATCATAGCGATCTCCAGAATAACGGAGAAAAATGTTACCCCCATCCAATCGAAAATTCGCGCAACGAACCCCTGCACCTAAATTGACCCGAGAGCCCAAAACAGAATCTCCCACATAAGCAAAGTGAGCAGCTTTCGCATAATGCCCTAAATAGCTATTTTTGATCTCAGAACAGTGTCCAACCACACAATGAGCACCAGTTATTACTCCACCTCGAATATAAGCTCCGTGACGAACTTGAGTATAAGGTCCGATAATACAAGGGCCACAAAGATATGCCCCCGACTCCACATAAGCTCCTTCCTGGATTTCGATGGTCTCTTTGTTTTTTAAATATACACCTTCTTCAAGATGTCCTTGTATTCCAGAAAAAGAATGAGAAGACAGCTTTTGTTCCAAAAGAGTTAAAATGGACCAAACAAATTCAGCCTGGCTCACAATCTCTGGATAAAGAAATTCTTCAGGGGAAAATAAAGAGGAAGCTAAAACCATACTAAGCTCCTGATACAGCATAGTCTGGTATTTAAACACCCCTAGTTGTTTTAAGAAAGCTTTGTATCTTCTTGCGAAGAATTTTTCTCTTCGTCATCGGAAAATAGATACCCCACTCCACGTACAGTGACGATTCTATTTCCATAAGCGCCTAATTTCTTTCTTAAAGAAGCTATATGTACATCCACATTTCTAGCTACAATCTCTTTAGAATGATTTTTGATTTCCTCTAGAAGATGTTTACGTAAACAAAGTTGCCCTTGGTTCAGCAACAGTCTTTTCAAAATACCGGATTCGGATGGAGTTAAATGAATAGTTCCTTCTGGAGTTTCCACTATCAGTTTCAAAATATGAAACACATTAGGGCCAAACTGAATACTTTCAGGAACAGAATGCAAAGAACCTTGAGAAAGAAACGCACCTATAGCAGCTTTTAGAAGTCTAGGAGTAATTGGCTGCACCAAAAACCAAAATCCTCTATCTAAAAGATCGATACACTTCTCTTCATCAAAAACATCTAATAAAACTATAACAAAGTTAGCTTCAAAATACTTAGGAGCATGAATATCTTTGGGAAGTAATTCATATTCACAAACAATTAGGTCTGCTGATACTTCTTGTTTGTACTGCTGACCAATCGTACACCGATATTCTTCAGGATTAAGTAATTTTTTTGTTTGGAAAAATAAGTCCCAATTTTCACTTACTAGTAGCACATGTTTAGGACCTGCCATATAAACAAACCCATTTAATTATTAGCTCACCTAATACAATAAAAATAGTTTTTTCAAAGAGCTTTAGAAAAAAAAACGATATCTTCAGACTTTTTTTCATGTTTCGACTACACTTATTTTTTACTAAGTAGCTGATCCTCTACCCTATTTAAATTTTTGTGAGAAAATGAAAACATTGCTTGATAACAACATCGTTAGATTCAAAAATATTTCTAAGACCAAACATGGAATTTTTGTTAACTTTCAAGTTAAAGGGGAACGAGGGGGAGCTTCTTTTACAGCTTCCATAGCAGTTGATATCGAGGCAGCAGACGTCTCTGCAGGAGACTCTTTAGAAACAATTATTGAACGCTGCGCCCTGATTGGTATTCGAGAATTTCAAAAATGTGAATTTCAGTTTGAAGGGATTACTTGTTTGTAACAAAATCCCCTCGCTAGTTTTTTATTCACCGTAATTAAATAGCTTGACTCCGAAAAGCTTTACTGTAAAATTGTGGCGGTCAAAACCCACTATTTTCTGGATGTAGCGCAGCCTGGTAGCGCACTTGCATGGGGTGCAAGGGGGCGGAGGTTCAAATCCTCTCATCCAGAACTTCTTTTAAGCCTTGCGGCGTGATTCTTGTTTTAGTCTTCCTAAATCTGTTTCTGAATAATCGACAAATTTCAAGAACGATTTATACGCTGGATGGAACTGTATCACTTCTTTTGCCATGTCTATAGCAATTTGTCTGTAACTTTCATGCCCTTGGGGTTGAGACCGTAATTCACAAAGCCACTGCAATCCCCTGGTATTGATATGGAAGAGCCAGCGAATATTATAGGCCAACGGAACAACATACTGAGCTTCTTCAGGAAATTCTGCTGCTATTAAACGGTAAGCCTGATCTGCTTTTTCCATAGCCTCTCTAAATGGAGCCTCCATCGGAGTATCTAGCAATTGTTGAGGGATAGAGTAACCTAGTTTAGTTGTTAATAACTGTCTCTCTTGCGTTAAGATACGGTGTCTTTGCAAATCCCGATAAGCTCCAAAATCTGCTGTGATATCAAAAGCAAATTCAGCACACTCCAAACCTCGGGGAGATTTATGTCGGCGATTTTCTCGAGAAGAAGCACTCGATTCTAAAATTAGCATAAGATCTTCATCGGGGATTTTTCGGCAAATATCTAACAGATCTGCATAAGTATGTTCTGAGTAAGGGAACATAGAGGCTGCGGCGATTTTATATAAACCATCAGGGTCTCCGTAAACCAACTTTACTCCTTTCTCTAAAGAAGGCTCCCTTTCTTCTCCATAACGCTGAGCAAAACTTTTTAATTGTTCTCTCAATCCTAGATGATAATCCACCATAGCCTGATGATGGTGGTGATGAGGCTCCGCCCGACTTACAAAAGAAGGGATGATTTTCATCAATTCTGTTAACGCCTGCTCCCCAATGTTACGCACTTCAACAAGATTGTTGTCCTGTAAACGATGCAATAAATTTTGCCAAAATCGACCGTTACCAAAAAAACCTAAATTGGTAAGGGTGGCTGCTGGTAATAATCCCCTTAAACAGTCTAAAACCTTCGCTCGTAAAGAAACTGTATAAGCCGACTGAGAAACCTCAGGATCTTTTGGATAAATTTTCTCAAAATAAGCACGAACTTGAGGTATGAGTTCGGAATAAGTGTTAAACAGAAAATCACACGTATCCAAAAACGTGTCTTTAAAGGCCGAAGTCATCAAAATAGGGTCTCTATAGTATAAATACTCCCCATTGACCTTTTGATCGAAATAAACGTATCTGGAAGACTTTTCTAAGGGAGACCCTCCGATACGAGCATCTTCTAAAACTTTAGCAGCAAGCATGGATACTTGCTCTATAGCAAGGTGTGCTCCCCCTAACTCCCCAACAGAATCATCTCCAAAGTTATCCAATACACGGCGATAGAAATCTGCAGCCTTTTGGATGCCTAATTCACAATCTTGAAGGTCTTCACTGAGAAAATCTCCCCCTTCTCCATCTAAAAACTCTTTTAGAAGAAGCGCTCGCAAACCTAAAATAGATCTAGAATATTTAGAAAATAAAGCACCTTTAACGACTTCAGGAAGATTCTTCAGAGCAAATATCGGCGAATCCAAATTAGTCACAAAATGCGATAAACGCTCTCTTTGCTCCTTTGAAAAATCACCTTCTTTGCTCAACATAAGAAAACTCCATAAAGCAGACTAGCCTACCA